>JAYSRO010000045.1:0-3692 GCA_043720995.1 Candidatus Eiseniibacteriota bacterium | reverse complement strand
AGGAACTGGAGACCGAGTGCCGCATGAGCCGCGAGCACCTGCTCGAGCTCTACCGCCAGATCACCGACGGCGGGCGCGCCACCGGACAGGCGAAGAAGGAGATGATCGAGGCGAACGTGCGTCTTGTGATCTCGATCGCCAAGCGCTACACCAATCGCGGTCTCGAATTCCTCGACCTGATCCAGGAAGGCAATTCGGGGCTGATGCGGGCGGTGGACAAGTTCGACTACACCAAGGGCTACAAGTTCTCGACCTACGCGACGTGGTGGATCCGCCAGGCCATCACCCGCGCCATCGCCGACCAGGCGCGCACCATCCGCGTGCCCGTGCACATGATCGAACACATCAATCGCGTGGTGCGTGTCTCGCGCCGGCTGGTGCAGGAACTCGGGCGCGAACCGACGCCTGAGGAAATCGCCGAACGGTTGGAGCTGCCGGTCGACAAGGTGAAGAGCATCTTGAAGGCAGCGCAGGAGCCGATCTCGCTCGATCGTCCGATCGGCGAGGACGACGACTCGAACCTCGGCGACTTCATCGAGGACACGAGTGTCGTGAGCCCCGCGCATTCGGCGGCCTCGGCCATGCTGCGCGACGAAGTGAGCGATGTGCTCAAGACGTTGACGCCGCGCGAAGCCAAGGTGATCCGCCTGCGCTTCGGCCTTACCGAGGATGGTGCCCAGCGCACGCTCGAAGAGGTCGGCGCATTCTTCAACGTGACGCGCGAGCGCATCCGGCAGATCGAAGCGAAGGCGTTGCGCAAGTTGCGTCACCCCACGCGTAGCCGGCGGCTCAAGGCGTACACCGAGTTGTTGTAGAGGCAACAGGTGTCAGGCCGTTGGCTTGACACCACTTCCGGCGCAGTGATACAGAGTTTCTTCTTCGACGGTACAGGGCCAGTGCCTGTCGCTGGGCCCATAGCTCAGCGGTCCAGAGCAGCCGGCTCATAACCGGTAAGACCCTGGTTCGAATCCAGGTGGGCCCACACGACCTCTGCGGTTCAAGAGGGTGGGGTCGAACAAGCGGCACCGCAATCGTTTTGGGCGAATAGCTCAGCTGGTAGAGCACCTGGATCACAACCAGGGGGTCACAGGTTCGAGCCCTGTTTCGCCCACCATTTTCAGTTACGGCGGTTTGTGACCGCCGTCTTGGAGTCCACAACATGGTCCGACCCGCGGGGATGCGAACGTTGCGTTGCGCCAATGGGTGCTGCGGCCCGCGAGTGTCACGGGCAGGCTTCCCGGAGCGGGGGCGTCCTTACGGACGCCCCCGTTTTCGTTGGGGGATCAAGCGGTGATCGACGAACTGCAACGGTTGTGGAAGCTGCGGGAGCTGGATGATGTCGCGGTGGCGGCCAAGGCCGCCCTGTCCAAGTACCCCGAGCAGAAGGGTTCGCTCGAAGGCAAGGTGAGTGCCGAGAAGGCGCGGCTCGCGGCGCACGCCAAGGCGGCCGACGAATTGCTGAAGGCGCGGCGCAAGCTCGAGCAGGATATCGAGGCGGTGACCGTGCAGCAGCGCCAGTTCGAAAGCCGCCAGCCCGCCGTCAAGACCAACGAAGAGTTTCGCGCCTTGAACCTCGAAGTCGAAGTGTGCAAGAGCAAGCGTTCGGAGCTCGAGACGCAGGTGCTGGTGCGCTTCGAGGAAGAGGAGGCGCTGTCCCAGCGCAAGCCGCTGCTCGAGAAGGCGCTGAAGGAAGCCGAGGCCGAGCGCGCCGAGCGGCTCAAGCAGATCGAGGCGGATGAAGCGCAGGCCAGCGCGCGTTTGGCGAGCATTGAGACGGAGCGTCAGGTGGAGTTGAACGCCTTGCCGCCGGCGACCCGGTCGCGCTACGAGCGTATTCTCGTGTCCCGCGAGGGGCGCGCGGTCGTGCCGGTGATCAAGAACGCATGCGGGGGCTGTTATCGCGGTCAGCCACCCCAGATCCTTCAGGAATTGCGTCGCGCCGATCGCGTGCTGCTGTGCGAGGGCTGCGGGCGTATGATGGTGTTGCCGCCAGAGGAGTTGGGCCTGGCCTGAAGTGCTGCACCTGTACGCAGCGCTTGAGCGCGGTGTCGCCGCTGCCTTATGGTGGGCGGATGGACACTATCCCAGCTTGGAGCGTGCATTGCGACGGCGGTTCGCGCGGTAATCCCGGCCCTGGTGCTTCGGCCTACGTGCTGCTCAACGCGCAGGGCGCCGAGGTGGAAGCCCGCGGCGAATACCTCGGCGCGGTCACCAACAATGTTGCCGAGTATCGCGCCCTGATCGGCGGCCTGCGCGCCGCGGTCCAGCATGGCGCACCGGCACTCAAGGTTTACATGGACTCGGAACTCGTCATCCGCCAGATGCTCGGCGAGTACCGGGTGAAGAATGCGGGCCTCAAACCCCTGCATGAGGAAGCGCGTCGCGAGGCGGCGCGGATCAAGCGCGTCGAGTACCACGCAGTGCGGCGCGAAAAGAACACGCACGCGGACCAGTTGGTCAACGAGACACTGGACCGCGCGAGGGAATCCGAGTCTTCCAGGTGATCGCGGCGGAACCCGTGCAAACGGGCCCGCCGAGGAAAGTCCGAACTCCACAGGGCAAGGTGCTGGGTAACACCCAGGGGGCGCGAGCCTACGGAAAGTGCAACAGAGAGCAGACCGCCAGCGGGCGGGCATTCGCAAGAGTGCGCGCAGCGGGCAAGGGTGAAACGGTGCGGTAAGAGCGCACCAGCGGTCACGGTGACGTGGCCGGCTCGGTAAACCCCACCTGGAGCAAGACCGCGTAGAGGGGGAGAGGTGTGTCCCGCCTCGTTATGACCCCAGGGTCGGTCGCATCGAGGCGAGCGGAGACGCTCGCCCCAGACAAATGATCACCACGGAGCAATCCGACAAAATTCGGCTTACGGAAGACTCGGAGCATCATGGGGCGGCCGGCGCCGAGCATGCGCCGGCCGCACCTCCATCTGGCCTACAGGGCGCCCAAGGAGAAGCGATTGATCGCTCCATACGTAGCGCCGCAGTGGGTCGTTCACCCGCGCGCCAACCTGGAACAGGCGAAGGCTCTGGGCGTCGAACTGGGGATCCCGCTGCTGGCAGCGCAGGCGCTGGTGACCCGCGGCGTGACGGACACCGAGAGCGCGCGGTTGTTTCTCGAGCCCACACTCGACCAGTTGCACGACCCGTTCCTGCTCAAAGGCCTGGATCTCGCGGTCGAGCGCATCGAGCGCGCGATTCGCGACCAGGAGCCGGTGCTGATCTTCGGCGACTACGACGTCGACGGCATCACCTCGACCTATTTGCTGACCAGCGTGCTGCGTTCACTGGGCGCGCGGGCGGAATACCGCATTCCGCATCGCACGCGCGATGGCTATGGCCTGTCGATCGAGGCGATCGACAAGGCGCACGCCGCGGGGATCAAGTTGGTGGTGACCGTTGATTGCGGCATCACCGCGGTCGAGCCGGTGCGCCGCGCGCTCGATCTCGGCATCGATACCGTGATCACGGACCATCACGAACCGGCCGCGGTATTGCCCGAGGCGCGCGCCATCGTCAACCCGCACCAGCCCGGTTGCACGTATCCGTTCAAGCAACTGGCCGGCGTGGGTGTCACCTACAAACTCGTGCAGGCGCTGTTGCGCGGGGGCGGCACGGGACCGCAGGCCACCGAC
The DNA here is from genome assembly GCA_043720995.1 of Candidatus Eiseniibacteriota bacterium. Classification (GTDB taxonomy): domain Bacteria; phylum Eisenbacteria; class RBG-16-71-46; order RBG-16-71-46; family RBG-16-71-46; genus JANLWK01. The sequence goes on along the minus strand of JAYSRO010000045.1, from coordinate 64 downwards.
TATCTCGACATCGTGGCGATCGGTACCATCGCCGACGTCGTGCCGCTGGTGGGCGAGAATCGTA
>JAYSRO010000044.1:0-7602 GCA_043720995.1 Candidatus Eiseniibacteriota bacterium | reverse complement strand
AACGGGTCGTAACGGCTCATGCGAAAGCTGGCTTCCTCCAGCATCGAGCAGAGCGCCGCGGTGGGACCGCAGCCGAAGTCCAGACCCTCGGCGCCGGGAGACAGTCGTGCCTTCATGGGCTCCACCAACGCCGAGAGGAACCCGCGGTAGCCAGGATCCGCCGGATCGTTCTGGTGGAGGTCGTAGCGCTGCCGCTCCGCGTCGGCCGTCGGGTGGAAGCGGGCCGGGACGAACACGAGGTCGCAGTTCGCGCAGAGCAGGTACTCGCGAAATTCATCACGCGCGAAAGGGGCGGACCCATCGCGGAGCTCGCACAGCGGACAGCGGATGTCATCCGGGTTCGCGTCAGGCGACATGGGCGGAGTCTGTCACAGCGTGGACCGTGATGTCTTAGGCCCCCGCGCGTGATCTCTACGCCTTCTTCACGAAGCACGCCTTCAAGCCGATCTGCATGCCGTCCATCTTGCAAACAATCTCGTGATCGCAGGTCATGCACTCCCAGTTCGCTGGGTGAACACCGCTCATTTGCGAATCTTCGCGGACAACGTGCGGGCAAGGCGATGGCTCGGCCCCTCAATCAAGCGATACGCGATGGCGGTTGCCACGAGCATCGCGATACCCGCCACGATGACCGCCGCGAGCATCAATGGCGTTCCCGCCAGCTGGTCCTTCTCCGCGCGAGTGTGCGCTCCCATGGTCCGGGCAAACAGGTCGACGGTGACGAGCATCACCGGGTAGTGGACGAGGTACAGGCTGTATGACCGCATCCCCAGCCATGCCCTGATCCGGCTGCCGATGGAGGGTGGCGCAGTCGTGGCGACGGTCTCGCGACCCGCGACGCCCGCCAGAATGGCCGCGAATCCCAGAATGGCGGGGACGTCCATGCCTTCGCGTCCGGAGCCCATCAATATGGTGATGGCGATGTCGGTGGCGATGATGAGCGAGCCAATCATGACGCCGTGACGGGAGAGCAGCTTCCACAGGGGCTGTGCACTGCCACGCACCAATGACTCGGCGATCCAGGCGCCGAGCATCCATTCGCCGAAGCGGATGGGGGCAAACCTGACTGGGGCGAGCAGGCTGGACATGTGGGGGTGAGAGGTCTCGAGGACTTGCCAGCCCACGCGGTAGAGCACATCCACGATCATCGCGATCAGCGTCGCGCGGCCGATCCCGATGCGGCGGAGCACGGGCAGCAAGAGGGCGTAGATAATGTAGAACTGCACTTCGACGGCGATCGTCCACAACACGGGCGGGCTGCCGAAGTCCTTCGAGGCGCCGAGTCCATTGTGGTACCAGAACACGAAGTGGCCGAGAAAATTTGGCAGTGTCGCCGATTCCGCTGCTTCGCCGCCCCGGACGTGCGCCAGGAACATGCTGACGAGGAACGTCACGACATAGAGCGGGTAGATGCGCAGGGCACGGCGCAGCGCGAAGGTCCTGCCGTCGAGCGGCTGGGTCTTGCCGGCCTGCGGCATGTGAATGCAGAAGCCGCTGACGACGAAGAACAGATGCACTCCCAAGAAGCCGAATGCGCCCAGTGGATAGGACAGAATCGCGCCGAGCGGATGGGCGCGGAAGAAGTTCCCCGCGGCGCCGTTGAGCACCGTCTCTTGCCAGCGCCAAAAATCGCCATGCAGGTGATGCAGGCAAACCGCCGCCGCGGCGAACCCACGCAGTCCATCGACGGATGCAAACCAGCGGGTGACCTTGCCGTCACGAGCGCTGTCGCTTCTGGGGGGAGCCGCAGCAGCAACGGATTGCACGTTCACCTCCGCGGCCTGAAGGCTCCGCACGCCAGAGCGTGCTGCGCGAATGGGGGATTGAGTCGGATCGTGTTCGCGGGAAGCGCTTCGTCAGCAAGAGGCTGAGGCAAGGAGCAGATCACAATTATTCAGCGAACGGCAGGCATTGGCAAGAGATCTCTCCCCGTATCTCTCCCCGTACGTGCAGCGCAGGACAGGAGGAGGCGGATGGGAAGAAGCACCCGTGCACCACATCGCGCCATGCGCTAGATTCCCTGCGCCGCCGATCGCCCCGTAGCGCCTCCCCGCATCGCTCCCGTCCACGGAGGGACTTTGTCCGATCCCGTCATTCCTGACGCCCCGCTGTTCCACACCGCGACCTTCACGGATCCGCAACAGGTGTTGGAGACGGTGTTCGGCTATCGCGACTTCCGGCCCGGGCAGCGGCGCATCATCGATGCCGTGCTCGCCGGGCGCGATTGCATCGGCGTCATGCCCACGGGTGCTGGCAAGTCGCTGACCTTCCAGTTGCCGGCGAAGTTGCTGCCGGGCGCGGTGCTGGTGATCTCGCCGCTGATCTCGCTGATGAAGGACCAGGTCGATGCGCTGCTGCGATTGGGCTTCCGCGCGACGGTGCTCAACTCGACGATCGACTTCGAGGAGCGCCGCCGCCGGCTCGGCCAGTTGCGCCGCGGCGAGCTCGAACTCGTGTACGTCTCGCCCGAAGGGCTCGAGGGTTCCCTGCGTTCGATCATCGCCGAATGCCGCCTGAGTCTCGTGGTGGTCGACGAGGCGCACTGCATCAGCCAGTGGGGTCACGACTTCAGGCCGGCCTACCGCAAACTGCAGAACCTCAAGTCGGAGCTGGGCGAGATCCCGGTGCTGGCGCTGACGGCGACCGCGACGCGCCGGGTCAGCGGCGACATCATTCGCCAGCTCGGCATGCAGAAGCCCGACGGCTTCAAGGGCTCGTTCTACCGGCCGAACTTGCACATCACCGTGCACCGCAAGGGCGGCGAGGGCACCTCGAAGCGCAACACGCGCCGTGACATCCTCGGGATCGTGCGCCGCCACCGCGGCAACAACGGCATCATCTACTGCATGAGCCGCAAGGCGGTTGAGGGCCTGTCGGCGTGGCTCGTTTCGCAGGGCGTACGCGCCGTGCCCTACCACGCGGGGCTGAGTGAAACCGAACGCACGCGCAACCAGGATGCGTTCGCGCGCGACGAAGTCGATGTCGTGGTCGCCACCGTCGCCTTCGGCATGGGCATCGACAAGAGCAATGTGCGCTTCGTCATCCATCGCGATATGCCCAAGAGCGTTGAGGCGTGGTACCAGGAAATCGGCCGCGCCGGCCGCGACGGGCTCAACAGTGACTGCGTGTTGTTCTACTCGTGGGCGGATGTCATTGGCTACGACTCGTTCCTCAACTCGGTCGAGGATGCCGAGGTGCGGGAAGAGACGCGCAAGAAGACTGTCGAGATGTTCCGTCTCGCCGATCGCGCGTGCTGCCGTCACCAGGCGCTGGTCGCCTACTTCGAGGAGACGCTCGAGCCGTGTGGTGAGTCCTGCGACCGTTGCCGCGGCATCACCATCGATGACTTGATCAAGCACGAGCCGGTCATCGCGGGAGTAAAGTCGCGTTCGGCAAGCGCTGCCGCTGATGTGACGAATCCTGAGTTGTTCGAGCGCCTGCGCGCATTGCGCAAGCGGTTGGCCGATGCGGAGGGCGTGCCCGCTTACATCGTGTTCAGCGATGCGGTGCTGCGCCAGATGACCGAGCGTGTGCCGACCAGCCGCTCCGAGATGTTGGCGATCTCGGGCGTGGGTCCGGCGAAGCTCGAGCGCTACGGCGAGGCGTTTCTCGAGTCATTGCGCGAGGGGTAGGCCGGTACCTCAGAAACGTGGAACAGCGAAATCGGTGAGGCTCCGGTCGAGAGCGTTTCATTGCTCAACAGCAGCTTCTCGCCTTTCAGTGCGAACTCCGGGATGCGGACGAGCCAATAGTAATCTTCGGTCCCTGTGCCGACGACGCGTGTCGTGTGCGCGGCCAACACATACGACTTTCCGTCAGGGACGCGCAGGGAAAACTCGCCTGCGGCATCTGATTGAGTGGTGAGCGCAGCCGCTGGAAGGCCGTTGAAGTAGAACTCGCTGCAGTTGCTCGACTCCAGGTAATTCATGATCTCGTTGCATGTTGGTGTCGCCGCTTCACGGCGTAGTAGGTCCCCCCAGGCTTCCCTTTGCAACCATGCCGCCGTTCGGACCGGCTGGAGCTCTCTCGAGGCCACGAATTCTGCGGACAGCGCCCTGGACAAGGCCGCCTCGCATCGTGCGACTCGCTCCGCCACTGCTGGCATGCTGTTGGGAGCGGCGTTCGCCTGTTGTGCTTGCTTCAGCTCACGGGCCAGTTGTTCGGATCTGAGTCGTAGTCGTTCGACTCGAGCCCCGAGGATGCCGAGCGCGGAATCGCAACTCGCGAGTCTGGATGATGCTTCGGCCACTTCCCGTTTCCTATCAGCCCGGTAGGCGGAAATACCTCGCTCGTACCGTGCTTGCTTCTTGGATAGGTGCTCTATGACGAGATCTTCCGGTATGAGTTCGAGAGTAGTCGAGCTCAGGCGAATGCTCTCTCGCTCGCGTGTGACGATCAAGAGTTCCCCTCGCAATGTGTGGCTCGCCGGCACACACGAGAGCGATTGCGCCCCGAGGGTCATGAGAACGACGAGTCCTATGCTTCGCGATGGGTTCATCGACCACATCATACCGGGGGTCCCTCGGACAGACTGGCTGGGTTTCCGTTGGTCTGCCGTGCCCGGCTCGCGCGCAAGGCGCGACATCTAGAACAACTGTCTGCGCGGACAGTTGGCATGACCGCGACTGGACACTGTCCCGGAGCGGTCGCCCATGCACGTGTCACCAATCGTCGTTCTCGCACTGGTGGCTACGAAAGGCGAACGGCTGCCCTCGAGGCGATTTCCGATGTGACGGCGTTCCCACGTGCGATCCGCGCGAACACCTCCGCGCTGTTGGTGCGCTCGCGCCCCGCAGGATCGTGCAACGCGTCGACGCGGTACAGACCAAAGCGCCCGCGCCAGCCTTCTTCCCATTCGAAGTTGTCGAGCAGCGACCAGTGCAGGTAGCCGATCACGGGGGCGCCGGCTTCGATTGCGCGGCCGAGTTCCGCGAGTGACTCCGCCAATGCGCGCGGCCGTAGCTTGTCCGCGGCATCTGCGAAGCCGTGCTCCGTCACAAGTATGGGCACGCCCACGGCGGCCACGCGTTGCGCCGCGGCAGCCAGACCCTGCGGCCACACTTCCCAACCGAGATCGTTGAGCGGGGAGCCAGCGCGGGCGACATGCGGCACCTTGCCGTGCGCGTCGACGCCCCAGCGCGTGTAGTAATTGAGCCCGAACCAATCGAGGCTGCCTTTGAGTTCGGGCACTTCGCGCTTCACCGTTCGCGCGCCCGGAATCGACAACTCGATGCGGCCCGTGACGCACGCCTGGATCACCGCCTCGTTGAACACGCGATCCTCGAACCACGCGCGCAGGCGGTCGAGTGGCGACCACGCGCGATGCGGCACGAGCTGCACGAGGTGCTTGGCGAAGCCCACACGCGCAGGCCGCCCGTCGTCATCGGCATCGATGCGATCTTCCTCGTGAATGATGCGGTAGGCGCGGCCGTGGGCTTCGAGCTGGTTCGCGATCACCGTCAGCGCCATCGAGTCATCGCGCACGCACGGCGGCCAGATGCCTTCGGAGTATGCGCGGAACGCCATGACCTCGGGCTCGTTGATGGTGCACCACCAGTCGATCTCGCCGCCGTACTCGCGGGCGCAGAAGCGCACGAATGTGGCGAAGTCGTCGATGGTCTCGCGCGCGGTCCAGCCCCCGCGGTCCGCGACCCACGCGGGCAGCGTGAAGTGCAGCAGCGTCACGATGGGCGTCAAGCCGTGGCGCTTCAGGGAGGCGAACACCGCGTGGTAGTGCGCCACGGCGGAGGTGTCGATCCGCCCGCGCTCGGGCTCGATCCGGCTCCATTCAATCGACAGGCGGTGCGCGTTGTGGCCATCCGCCGCGGCCAGCGCGAAGTCGGCATCGAAGCGCTCAAAGTGCCGGCAGGCATCAGCGCTCTGCAGGCCCGGATCGATGTCCGGCGTGCGATGTTCCCAGCGCCACCAGTCGTTGTGGGTATTGCCGCCCTCGACTTGGTGCGCGGATGTGGCCGCGCCCCACATGAAGCCGGCGGGAAAGCGGATCGCGGGTCCCTGCGCCATCATTCAGTCCTCCATGGACGCATCCAATATACTCGACGGGGTAGTGATTGCCTTGCACGGAGGGAGCAGCGCGACTCGATGAGCCATCACGACGACGCCACGAATGCCGGCAATACGCACCGGGACGCGAAGGCGCTTCCCGATGTCGGCGCCACGCTCGACAAGGGCTGGCGCGCGCTTGTCGACTCGGCTTGGCTCGAGGGTTGGGACCCGCAACGCTTCGAGTTGCGTGATGGCGCCACCGAAGTCGTGGCAATGGGCGCGGGGCCGACCGTCGTGCTGCTGCCGCCGCTGCCCGGCTACAAGGAGTCGTGGCTCGCGGTTGCCGCGGGGCTCAGGCGTTCCTATCGCGTCGTGACGTTCGACCAGCGCTGCCGTTTCAAAAGTCCCCCCTCATGGGACGTGCTGCTCGCGGATCTCGAGCGCCTGCTCGACGCCTTGGCACCCGACCCCGCGATCGTGATCGGTCACTCGATGGGGGCAGCCCTCGCGCAGCGCTGGGCACTCCTGCATCCGGAACGGGTCCGCGCGCTGGTGCTGTCGAGCGGCTTCGCGCGCGTGCGCAACCCGGCGGGCAATGTCTATGCGCGCTTCATCGAGCAACCGCTCGTCATCGCGAGCCAGCGCCTGCTGCCCGCGGATCCGGCGCGCGCCATTGCCCGCTCACTGGCGCGCCATGGCCGTTGGGTCTACGACGCGGGCTGTGACGACCGCCTGCTCGACTTCATCCGCCATTGCATGCGCCATACCACGGCCGCCATGGCGCGGACCGCCGTGAGCCTCGTCATGGCGCACGACACCACCGCGAGCGTGCGTGGCATCCGCGTGCCGACACTGGTGCTGGTTGGCGAGCGCGAGAGCGTGTTCTCACGCCCGGCCGCCGAGGAACTCGCGCGGCTGATTCCGGGCGCTGTCCTCAATGAGTCGCCAAACGTCAGCCACCTGCACCCGCTCACGAACCCCGATTGGTTCGTGGCCACGTTCACGCAATGGCTCGACCGCGCGCCGGATCGCGCCGCGCCGGACTCCGCCGCGCCGAACACCGCTGCCCCGCTGTGATAGCGTCCCGCTGATGCCAGCAAGCACCCTGCGTGAGCGCCTCGCACCGCGATTCTCTGCGCTCCGCCACCGCAATTTCAGGATCTACTTTGCCTGCCAGCTCACCTCGCTCGTGGGCACCTGGATGCAGAGCGTCGCCCAGGCCTGGTTGCTGCACCGGCTCGATCCGGCGCCGCTGGCTCTCGGCTACCTCAATTTCCTGCAGTTCCTGCCCGTCCTGCTGCTTTCCGTGTGGGCGGGAGTGCTGGCGGATCGCGTCGACAAGCGCAAGTTGCTGCGCATCACCCAGACCATGGCGCTCATCCAGGCCGTGGTGATGGCGGTGATCGTCAGCGCGGGGATCGTACAGCCGTGGATGGTTTATTCGCTCGCACTCATCTATGGCGTGTTCAACGCCTTCGACCTGCCGGCCCGCCAGTCGTTCCTGATCGAGCTCGCGGGCAAGGAAGACCTGTCGAACGCCATCGCCCTCAACTCGGCGGCGTTCAACACGGCGCGCGTCATCGGGCCGGCGATCGC
>JAYSRO010000043.1:0-20060 GCA_043720995.1 Candidatus Eiseniibacteriota bacterium | reverse complement strand
CCTCGAACGCCGCCGCCCAGCTGTTGCTCGCGCGCACGTACTACCAGTGCGGCTTCCTGCAGTATGCACAGCGCCGTTTTGAACTGGTGACCGACATCAACCCCGCCGATGCCGATGGCCAGTACGGGCTCGGGCAAGTCTGGCGGCGCGATTGGCTCAAGTACCTCGAGGCGAAGTCGCTCGATCGCTCGATCTCGAGCTTCTCGACCTCCGCGCGGCTCAAGCCTGCTTCGGCCGATGCGTGGCTGCAGCTGGTGCCGCTGCTGCTGGAACGCGGCGACCTGAAGCCGGCGCTTGCCGCGGCGACACGGGCAGTCGAGGCCGAGCCACGCCGCCCCGAGACCGTGTTGGCGCTCGCGCACCTGTCGTACCGGGACGGTCGGGTGCACGCGGCCGACAGCCTGTTCCGCGAGTCGATCCCCAAACTGCCGAAGCTCGCGCGGTTGCGTTTCGAAGACATCAGCCCTGTTGCCTCCGAGCGCGATACCTTCACGTTGCACCGGCTCTCGCCTGCCGGGCAGCGCGAGTTCGTCGAGCGCTTCTGGCGTGACAACGACCCCGACCTCGTGAGCCCCGAGAACGAAGCGCGGCTCGAGTACTGGTCGCGCGTGGCGCAGGCGTACTTCCTGTACTTCGACAACAAACGTCGCGAGTGGGACGAACGTGGCGAGCTCTACGTTCGCTACGGGCCACCGCGCGAGGTGGAGTACAACCCGATCGGCGAGCGGCTGTCGATGTCTTACCAAACGGGCCCCGCGTACCCCATGAATGTTCTCGTGTGGGGCTATCCCGAACTCGGGATGAGCGTCCACCTTCAAGACCGCCTGCTGTCGGAGTACTACTTGCTGCCGATGTCCATGGATCGCGACATGGATCCGCAACCGCATCCCGACTCGCTGGCGAAGCTCGGCGGGCAGTTGGCGGTGACGGGTGGCCGCGGCGTGTTCCCGATGTTGCCGCCGGGGATCAAGCCGATGCCGGTGACCGGTCACATCGCGCGCTTCAACACGGAAACGGGGCCACGGCTGATCGCGGACGTGGAAGTCGCAGGGATCCCGAGCGACAGCCTGTGGGCCGAGTGGGTGGTGATCGACAGTTCCCGCGCCGAGGTGGCACGGCTGCGCCGCCGCCTGGCGCCGAGTGCCTGCGACCCGGCCGAATTGCGTGTCGCAGACTTCGCCCAGAACTTGAAGCCGGGCAGCTATCACGTGGGCATCACCGTGCACGACGAGGCCAACCAGCGGCGCGGCGTCTACCGCACCGAGGTCGCGCTCCCCGAGAGCCTCGAGGCGCTCGCGATGAGTGACGTCGTCGTCTCGTGCGGCACCCCCGCGGTCGGCTCGGGACCCGGCGTGCGCATCGAGCCCAATGCCGGCGCGCGCGTGTCACCCGGCGGCAACCTGACCGCGTACTTCGAGGTCTATCACCTGGCGCCCGGCGACGATGGCCAGTCGCGCTTCGAGTACAGTTGCACCGTGCGTTCCACCGAGCGCGACGCGCGTGTTTGGGTGCAGCGCCTGTTCGCGCCGCGCTCGCGGATCCCCGAGGTCGACATCAGCCGCAGCGTCGAGAACCCGGGCTCCATCCGCCGCCAATTCGTTTCAGTCCCGGTGCAGGCGCTGCCCCCGGGCCGCTACCGGCTCGATGTCGTGGTGCGGGATCTCATTGCCGATACGCAGACGAAGGGCGCTGCGGCGTTCCTGAAAGTTCCCACCCTGGCGAACTAGTCGGGGCGTTCGTCGTCGCCCCGGCCGCTCACGCGGATGCGCTCGTGGCGTTAGGGACGCTCGCGATCAACTCGCGCATGCCCGCATGCAGCGTGGGATTCGCAGCGAGCACCTGCAGCCCATCGAGCCTGAACTCGCCGCCGCTGAAGTTCGTCACCATGCCGCCGGACTCGCGCACGATGAGCACGCCCGCGGCCATGTCCCACGGCGACAGCCGCGCTTCCCAGAAGCCGTCGAAGCGGCCGCAGGCGAGGTAGCAGAGATTGAGCGCGGCCGAGCCGTCGCGGCGCACGCCCTGGGCGCGCAGCAGGAATTCGCGGAACAGCGCGAAGGTCGGCTCCGGGCGTTCGCGGATCGAGTAGTGGAAGCCCGACACGAGCAGGGCGTTCTCGATCTCGCCGATTCCCGAGACGGCGATGGGCTCGCCGTTGAGTGCGGCTCCCTCGCCGCGCACCGCGGTGAACGTCTCGTTGCGGATCGGATCGTGGATCACGCCCGCGACCATCTGGCCCGCGTGCTCGATGCCGATCGAGACGCAGAAGAACGGGTAGTTGTGCGCGAAGTTCGTGGTGCCATCGAGCGGATCGATGATCCAGCGGAACCCGTCGGTGGCGACACTGCCGCCGGACTCCTCGGCGAGGATGGCGTGAGCAGGGAAGCGGCCACGGATGCGCTCGAGCAGGAGCGCCTCGGAGCGGCGGTCAAACTCGGTCACCAGATCGATGCGCCCCTTGTGGTCGGGGCGGTGCGTCTGGCCCCAGCCCTCGCGCAGGATCAATCCGGCTCCCCACGCGATATCCACGCCGAAGTCCAACAGTTCGCGATGTGTGGGTTCGTTCATGAGGCCTTTCGGAATGCGCCGGACGTGTGGAGCGCGTGGGATGCGCCGGACGTGCGGAGTGCGTGGGATGCGCCGGCTGTGCGGGACGCCGCGCGCCGCGTCACGCCTGGCCGCGCGCCGCGCTGTGCAGGCAGAACCGCGAATAGGCGCAGTAGCCGCACGTGCGCGAGTTGGGTGTGGCGATGAACTGGGCGGCGCGAATGCCGGCCGCCGCGCGCGCGGCGCGTTCCCGCGCGCGTTCGAGGAATTCGGGCTTGATCTCGGCGCTGCCCACGAGGTCGCGGCTCAGGAAGTGCAGTTCGACGCGCGCAGGGAGTTGTTGTGCCATCTCGAAGTAGGCGAGCGCATACAGTCCCAACTGGCCGTCGCGCGCGCTGTCCTTCGTGCGCTCGTCGGCCTTCTCGGCGCTGTCGATGTCGGAGGTCTTGTAGTCGACGAGCACGATCCCGCCGTCGCGCTGGTCGATGCGGTCGAAGCGGCCGCTGACGATGTCCTGTGGGGACAGCTTGAACTTGAACTCGCGCTCGATCGCCAACGGCAGCATGCCCGAGGCATCCTCGCGCTGGACAAAGCGCCGCAAGGTGGCGCGGCCTTCCGAAAGCCGCAGCTCCTCGTGTGCGCGGGAGTAGAACCCCTCGCTCGACCACGCGCCCTCGAAGGCCGCGACGACATCGTCCGCGGTGATCGGGTGCGCGCGCATGCGGTGCTGGTGGTAGACGCGGATCGCATGGTGGATGGCGATGCCGTACATCATCTGAGGATCGCTCGCGAGCGGTACCTGCGCGATGTGCGCGTAGCGGTACTTGAGCGGGCAGCTGAGGAAGTCGTCGATGCGGCTGTTCGAGATCTCCAACGGCTGGTCCGCGGGGATCGGCAGGATCTCGGGTGCTGCAGACTCGGCGGCAGGTGCGTAGCGCTCGATTGCCTCGAGTGCGGTCGCGCCGGCCGCTCCTTTGGAGGGCGCAGGCAACTGTAGCGCTTCGAACACGAAGCGGCTCGGCTTGGCCGCGCGCTTGCCGCCATAGTCGGCGGCGTGCGACATCACGAGCCGGTCGCGCGCACGCGTCATGCCGACGTAGCAAAGCCGCCGCTCCTCGCGGTAGTGCTCTTCCTTCTCATCGGATGCGCCATGGCGCAACTCCAGCGGGAACTCGAGCTGGCCGCCGCGCGGGTAGGGAGGGAACCGCTGCTCCACCAGGTGCACGAGATAGACGACCGGGAACTCGAGGCCCTTGGCGTTGTGGGCGGTCAGCAGGCTGACGACGTTGTCCTCGAGCTCGACTTCGGCGGCACTCGGGTCGTCGCCCATTTCGATGAGCAGGTCGAGGTGCTGGATGAACTGGTCCGCACGGTCCTGCTGGAGCAGCGGCCCCACGCGCGTCACGATGCGGAACAACTTGTTGAGGTTCTGTACCTTCTCGACCGATTCGGCCGATTCGTCGGCGGCGAGTTGGCCGAGCAGCCCGCTCTCGGTGACGAACTGGTACAGCACTTCCGAGGTGGGCCGGCTCTGGGCGCGCGAACACAGCTCGCGGTGCAGCGCGAAGAAGCGTTCCACCGCCTCAACCGTGGCGGGTGCCACCGGTTCATTCGCGGCCGCGTGCAGCGCGAGTTCCCGCAGCGGGCGGTTGAGCCGCCGGGCGCGTGCGCCGAGTGCCGCGAGGTCGACCGAGTCGGCGCCGAACAGCGGATCGCCGAGCGCGAAGTGGAGCGGCGCGCCTTCATCGGGGTGTGCCACGCTGCGCAGCACGTTCAGGCACAACATCACCTCGGGGCGCGAATACAGCCCGCGAGTGCTGACGCGCCGAAAGCGCACGCCCGCGGCCTTGAGCGCCAGAGCGAACAAGTCGAGGCTCGAGTGGGACCGGGCGAGGATCGCAAAGTCGGCGGCGGTGCGCTCGCCGTTGGCGATCGCCGTGGCGATTTCCGCCGCGATCGTCTCGGATTCATCGCTGGCGGTCGCGAAGGCGCGGTGCTCGACGGTCGCCACGTCGCCGCGATCGGCGATCAGGCGCTTGTCGAAGCCCGCCTTGGCCTCGAGGCGCTCAGGGTTGTTGTTGCTGATCAGCCGGTGCGAGCAATCGAGCACGGCCTGGCCGGAGCGGTAATTGTGCCGCAGCACGAGCACGCGCGTGCCCGCGAACGCCTCGATGAAGCCGAGCAGGTTCTCGATCTTGGCGCCGCGGAAGCGATAGATGCTCTGGTCGTCATCGCCCACGACCGTCAGGTTGCGCCGCTCACCGGCCAACAACTTCACCAATTCGAACTGAACGTGGTTGGTGTCCTGGAATTCATCGACCAGCACGTAGCGGAAGCGGTCCTGGTATTCGCGCCGCAAGTAGGGCCGCTCGCGCAGCAGTCGCAGCGCGAGGCTGATCTGCGCGCCAAAGTCGACGCGGCCGTGCTTGAGCAGCAGTTGCTGGTAGGCGGCGTAGGCGTCGGCCTTCTCGAGTTCCGCCGCGGCGCGATCCTTCAGCGCCGGATCGCTGCCGGCGGTCGCGGCGAGACGCTCGGCGAAGGCGCGGTAGGCTTCCGGCGCGACGTCCTCGTCGCGCGCGCGATCGAACACGCCGACCAGCGCGCGCAGGTGCTCGTCGGGATTACCGAGCGGGCGGTAGCGCTTGAGCGGCAGCTCGAGGATGCGCTCGCGCAGGAACACCAGGATTTCGGCGGGCGTTTCGACGCGCAACTGCGAGGTCAGTCCGAGTTCGACGGCGTGCTCGCGCACCATGCGGTCGCAGAAGGCGTGGAAGGTGCTGATGGTCGCGCCCACGAAGCCGTAAGGCACCAGCACGTCGACGCGCGACTCCATCTCGGCCGCGGCCTTGTCGGTAAAGGTCAGCGCCAGGATCTGTTCGGGCCGCGCGCGCTTGGTCGAGATCAGCCATGCGATGCGCCGCGTGATCACCTGGGTCTTGCCCGTGCCGGCGCCGGCGACGATCAGCAGGGGACCCTCGCCGTGGGTCACGGCCTGGCGTTGCTCATCATTGAGCCCGCGCTGGATCGGGTCGGCCGTGCTCGCGGGCGGGACAGTGGTCGACAGTGGCAGCTCGGTCATTGGGGCCTCGCGGCGCCGCCCGCCGCAGGTGCGGGGAGTGCTCGGACATCGGCGTGGAACCACTGGTCGAGCGGTTCGCGATCACGCGCCGGTGGCGTGGCGTTCGCGGCCGCCGAGTCGGGAAGTGCCGCGAAACCTTCGAGCGTCAGGGCGACGGTGGAGCGATGCGTCACCCACGCCGCGAAGTCGGGAGTGTCCGAGTACAACAGCTGGCCGCGCAGCGTGGGCGTCGAGCGCGAGGCGAGTTCCGCATGTTCATGCGTGAGCCACGCGCGCAATGCCGACGCCTGGCGCGCCTCGATCGTCCACGCCCTGACGGTGAAGGGCAGCAGCGCGAGCACCAGCACCGCGGCGAGCTGGCGCGTGCGCCCATAGCCCGCGCCGAGCGACATCGCGCCCCACGCGGCACCGGCGGCCCACAGCGGCAGGAACACCGCGACGTAGCGCTCCGAGGATTCCGTCAACGTGCACACGAGGAAGGGAATACACGCCATGCCGATGGCGGCCCAGCCGAGCCGGCGCGTGGTGCGCGCCGTCCACACGGTGAGCAGGCCGACCGCGGCGAACAGCCCGAGACCCGGCCCGGGCGTCATCAGCATGTGCTTGATGGCGCGCGGCGCCATATGCAGCCACTTGCCCGGCAGCTCCCCGAGCGATTCGAACACCGGTGCCGGCCAGCGTGACAGCGGCAGCGCGAAGTCCCACAGCGGGGAGAGACCTGGATGTGTGCGCGTGTAAGCGATCAACATGTAAGACGACAGGTTGAACACAGGGGAGCCCGAGGCGATCCAGGTGTGGATCGCCCACGGCGTGGTCACGAGTGCGGTGGCGCCGACGAACGCGAGGTTGCGCGGGAAGCCGAGCAGCCACCACGCGAGCGGCATGAGCAGCATCAACTCTGGGCGCACGAGCGCGCCGAGTCCCACGACGAGACCCGCGGCGAACGGCCGTGGTGTGGGGCGCGCGACCAGGTCGATCACCAGCGCCACGGCGCAGGCGCCGGCGGCGGGGGCGATGTCGTGATGCACCATGCGCAACAGCACAGGCGACAGGGTGACGAGTGCCGCGGCGAGCATGCCCGTGGAACCGCCGGCGTTGCGCGCCACGGCGCGCGCGGTGAACACCGCCGCGAGTACCGCAAACGCCGCCGCGAGCCACGCGGCCGAGTCGAGTGCCGTTGCACCGCGCAGCGCGATCCATGGCGCCAGCAGCAGTGACAGCAGCGGGCCGTGTACGAGCACCGGCACCGTGAGCGCGCTGTCGCGCAGTGCCCACAGCGGGGGATGGATCATCGCGGTGCGAAACCCGTGTCCCTCGAGCAGGCTGCGCGCCACCAGCCCGTACTCCCACGTGTCGTCGAGCGGATGCGGCGTACCGCCGCGCAGGATCGCGAGGTCGAGTACCCAGACGCCTGCCGCGAGCAGCGCAATCAGCGCAAGATTCACGCGGCCGCGCTTGCCCGTAGCGTGAGGCGTCACTACACTGCCCCGCCCATGTCTCGACGGCACTTATCCTCCTGGACCCGCGCAACGCTTCCGGCGTGCATGACCGCGTTGCTGCTGTGCTGCGCGGGTTGCGGCCCGCGCGCCACACTGCCGAAGCCTCGCGCCACCTGGGTGCTCGGTGTCGACGCGCCGATGTTCGATCCTGATGGTCCGCCCGACTCGCCGCGCGCCGCGATCGAACACCTGCTGACGCGCGGTCTCGTCGAGGAAGACTCGACGGGGCGCGTCGTGCCCGTGGCCGCGGAGCGCATTGAAGTATCGGATGACAGCCTACTCTACACGTTTCGCCTGAAAGCTGGCCTGCGCTTCACCGACGGTTCGCCGTGCCGCAGCGAGGTGTTCCGCGATGCGCTGCGCGCGGGGCTCGCCCGCACCGATCACTCGACCCGGCGCTGGCAACTCGCCGCGGTGCACGGAGTCGACGCCATTCGCGTGGGCCGCGCGTTGCCCGGGCTGGGGATCGAAGCGCCGGACTCGCTCACGCTCACGCTGCGGCTGGACTTCGCCGACCGCCGGCTGATGAGCCGGCTGGCGCTCCCCGGTACGACGGACGCGTGGAAGCAGCGCAACGGCATTGGCTGGGGCGCCGCAATCGGACTCGGGCCGCTCCGCGTGTTGCACGCGGACTCGACGCGCAGCCTCGAGCTCGTGCGCGCGACGTCGTCGTTCCCGCGCGCCGATCTCGCCGACACCATGAGCGTGCGCTTTGTGCCCAACGCCGCGCGTGTGCGCTCGCTGGTGCGCGCCGGTCGTCCTGATCTCGTGTGGCCGCTGCCCGCGGGGTTCCTCAGCGAACCCGTGCCCGCAGCGTATCGCCGCGTCGCCCAGGCCGCGCGTCCCGAACGCTGGTTGCTGTTGATCATGCGCGCCGACTTGCCACCGACCACGCGGCTGCCCGCGCGACACGCGCTGGGCCATGGCATCAATCGCCCGGAAATTCTCCGGACGCTCGCCGGCCGCGCCACCGAAGTGGGGGCGTGGATCCCGGGAGCGACGTCGTTCGATTTTCCGCGGCTCGATCCGCAGGAGATCGAACTGTGGCGCGAGCGCGGCAAACTCGGGCGCTCATTCCATGTCGACATGGCGTATGACGCCAACGGGCCTGGGGCGGAGATCGCGCGCAATCTGCAAGGCGAGTGGGCCTCCCATGCGATTTACGTCGAGCTGCTGCCGGTGACCGGTGCAAAACGCCGTGAGCAATTTCTCAATGGCCGAGCCCATTTGGTGCTCGCGGATGTGCAGGAACTCGAGGCCGATCCCGCAGGTCTGCTGGCCGCCCTCGTGATGCCGCTGCGTGGCCCCGCGGTGGGGGCGGTGCGCAGCGGTTGGCGCACCCGCGACTTCGATCCGTGGCTCCTGCCTGCGCGGCGCGAGACGCCGTGGGATGCCGGTTGGGTCGAGCGCAGGCTCGAAGAGGAGCGCGTCGTGCTGCCCCTGGCGCGCCTGCCGTGGGTATGGCTGGAGCGCGCCGCGGGCCCAGTTGCGGCATATCACCCGCGTTTTGGCCCAGAATGCCCCAGTCCGGCCGTGCCGCGATAATCGCGTCCTAATCGAGCCGGGCCCAATCTAAAGCGTTGACCCGGCTTCGGGCCCTTCACTATCGTTATGGCAGCTCTACCGCTCCCTTCGCGAGCGGCCCACGCATGGGGCGACCACTCCCGCTGTCCGGTCGCTCGACGGCTGCGCCATGCTCTGATCCCAACCGCTCCGCTCCTACGAGGCAAGGCCCCCTAATGAGAATCCGTTTTGTCTGGGCTTCGATCGCTTCACTGGTCCTGGTTGCATCTGGCGCCGCGGCCAGCACAACGCTCGAACGGGATTTCAACTTCAGCCCCCAACGATTCCAGTTGAAGTCTGCCGCTGGCTCGACCAGCGTGAGTTTCGAAGGGGCGGTGCCGAGCATCGAAGCGGGCCGGCCCGAACTGCCTTGGGTATCCCAAATCGTCGACGTGCCGGCAGGCATGCAGATCGCGTCCGTTGAAGCCGTCGAAGTGCAGACACAATCGCTGGCGGGCAGCGTGCGCTTGCCGAGCGCGTGGGCGGTCAAGCCCGGAGCCGGCGAAGCACAGCGCAGCACCCCGGACGTCTGGGCCTTCGCGCGTCCTGGCGCCCAGCCCGCGCAACCCGTCGAGATCGGCATGCAGGGCTGGCAGCGTGGCCAGCAGGTTGCCGCGTTGCGCATCTGCCCCGTGCGTTGGGATGCCTCCACCGGACGTCTTGAAGGGATCACGCACCTGCGCGTGCGCATGACGCTTGAGCCCGTTTCGACGCAGCCCGTGCCGCGCTTGCGCGTCGTCCCCGAATGGGAAGAGTCCGTCTCGCGTGGGCCGCTGCGTTCGAACGCTGCGCTCTCGGCGCAGGGCCTCGGCGGGCGCAGGAGCAATGGCACCCTGGCGGCGACGCAGATCCCCTCGGTGCTGGGCAGCCCGGTCGAGTACGTCATCATCACCAACGATGACATGACGGGAGAGTTCCAGCGGCTGGCCGATTGGAAGACCCAGTCCGGCGTGCCGGCGGTGGTGCGCACGATGTCGTTTGTCCGCAGCCAGTACCCGCGTGGCTCCGATGACGCCGAGCGGCTGCGTGACTTTATCCGCGACGCTTACTCGCGCTGGGGCACCAAGTGGATCCTGCTCGGCGGCGACAGCGACGTGATCCCAGTGCGGCTCGCGCGCACGACGTACTTCAGCGGCGAGGACATTGCGACCGATCTCTACTACTCGTGCCTCGATGGCAACTGGGATCGCGATGGCGACTCGCAGTATGGCGAGGGGTACATCAACGCCAGCACCGTGGGCGATTCAATCGACATGCTGCCGGAAGTCTACGTGGGCCGCGCCGCGGCCAGCACGCTGGCCGAGGCCAAGCAGTTCGTGGACCGCACGCTGGCGTACGAGAAGACGCCGGTCGGTGACTATGAGAAGGACATCCTGATCTTCGCCGAGGTGCTGTTCCCCGAAGACTGGAAGCTGGGTGACTCGATCCTGCTCGACGGTGGATCACTGGGCGACGAACTGCTGCCCTACATCGCCCAGAATCCCTCGATGCGCACGACGCGGCTGTACCAAAACAACACCGGCAGCTGGCCGCCCCCGGTGTATCCGGAGACGCGCAAGGCCGTGATGGATTCCATCAGCAAGGGCTATGGCGTGTCCGTCCACATCGGCCACGGCTACCGCAACGTGATGTCGCTCGGCGACGGCAACGTGTTCAATGCGGACGTGCTGGCGCTCAGTAACGGCAGCCGGCTTACCAATCTGTACGCCATCAATTGCACCTCGAACGCCATCGACTACCCGTGCATCGGCGAGGCGTTCCTGCATGCGGCCAACGGTGGCGCGGTCACGAGCGTCGGCTCGACACGGCTCGACTTCCCCTATGCCGGCCGGTTGTTCGAGAGGGAATTCTTCCGCCTCGTGTTCGATGACAGCATCACCGCGGTAGGCGAAGCGCAGGCGAAGCAGAAGCTCCCGCAGATTGCGGCCTCGGGCTCCGACAATGCCTACCGTTGGATGCAGCACTCGCTGCTGCTGCTGGGCGATCCCGAACTGCGCATCTGGACCGGCACGCCGCGGACCCTGAGCGTCAGCGGCCCGGCCAGCTTCTCACTCAGCGACACCTCGATCGTCGCGACCGTTACGATCGGCGGGCAACCGCTGCGCAACGCGCGTGTCACGGCGTTCAAGGCGCGCGACGCGTTCCAGTCGGGCCTGACGGACGCGGCGGGCTTCGTGCGGTTGCCGTTCCGTCTCGACAGCCTCGGCACGGTGACGCTGACGGTGACCGGTTACGATTGCCGTCCCTACCAGACAACGATCAATGTCACGGCTGCCGCCACCGCGGTGCTGGGTGACGGCACGCCGGTGCTGGACGACGATGCCCTGGGCGGCACCAGCGGCGACGCCGACGCCATTTGGGATGCCGGCGAGACCATCGACCTGCGCATCCCGGTGCAGAACTCGGGCGGAGCGACGGCGAACGGTGTCAGTGCCACGCTGTCGACCAGCGATCCCAACGTGACGATCGTCACGCCGACCGCGGTCTACGGAACCGTGGCCGCGGGCAGCACCGTCTCGCCGGCCGGAGCGTTCCGGTTGAGCCTCGCCGCGACCTGTCCCGACCAGCGCGAGATCGCGTTTACGCTGACCATCACCGACGCCTCGTCCAATGTGCGCAAGCGCCCGATTCAGATCACGGTGCGGGCACCCGACCTGCGCCACTTCGCGCATGACGTGAGCGACAACGGCAACAACAATGCGCAGCCCGACGTGGGTGAGGTCGTGAGCTACCTGCCGCACCTGAAGAACATGGGTACCGCCGAGGGGCACTCCGTGACCGCGGTGTTGCGCAACTACGATGGTTTCGCCACCGTCACCGATAGCACCTCCAGCTGGGGCGATGTCGCCGCCGGCCAGGAGAAGGTCGGCGACGCTCTGGTGTTCCAGTTGAACTCGCTTTCGGCGAAGATCGAATTGCGCATCTCGGATTCGCACGGGCTCCGTCTCGCGCGGTTGCTCGACGTCGTGGCGCCCGGCATTCCCAGCGGCCTCAAGGGCGTGGGCAAGCCGACCAGCATCAACACCCGCTGGAACCCGAATCTGGAAGGCGACCTGCTGGGCTACAACATCTACCGTAGCCTCGCTTCGGGGGGGCCGTTCACGCGCAGCAACGCGGTGCCCACCGACAGGATCTCCACCTACGAGGACGGGCCGCTGGCGGCCCTGACGCGCTACTACTTCCAGATCACCTCGGTCGACACGTCCGGCAATGAGTCGGCGCGTTCGGCGGTCGGGGCCTTCAGCACCAACCCGCCGAGCCACACCGTGTTCCCGCTGCCGATGAACGCCAGCTCGTTCGGGCCGCCGGCAGTCGATCACCTGTTCACCGGCTACCCGCTCGACATCGCCGCCGCTTCCGACGTGATGTACGTCTGGCATCCGGATGGCACAGCACCGATCGACGCCGACGGGGCAGGCGCCACAAACGGCGACTTCACGACGCGCGGCAACACCTACGAAGGCGGGCCCTCGATCGCGGACATCGACGGCAATGGCCAGAAGGAAGTCATCGGCGTGGCCACCGATTCGACGCAGTTAGTGGTGGTCGCGCAGTCGGGCGCAACCATGCCCGGCTTCCCGCAGAAGATCTCGGATGGCGCGTGGTCTTCGGTCGCCGTCGGTGATCTCGACAACGATGGCAAGAAGGAGATGGTGTTCGGGGGCTTCTCCGGCGCGCATGTGTTCGTGTTCAAGAGCACCGGTGCCGAGTGGCTGGATGGCGATGCCAACCCGACGACGAACGGCGTGTTCAAGAACGTGGGGACGCTCTACAACATCGGCACCCCGGCGATCGCCGATCTCGATGGCAATGGCGTGCGTGACATCATCTACGGCACCTTCGACGGCAAGCTGAACGCCTGGCGGCCCGATGGCACAAACCTGCCGGGCTTCCCGGTCACGGTTCCCGAGCCGATGACGGCCTCGGTGGCGATCGGCTACCTCGACGGCCCCTCCGATACGCAGCTCGATATCGTGGTGCAGACCGGCTACTACCCGAACCCGAACCCCGTCAAGGACTCGCTGTACGTGTTCTCGGCGACCGGCGCGCGGCGCGCGGGCTTCCCCAAGCAGTTGCGGGGGAGCGACAACAACAAGTCGCCTTCGCCTGCCCTGGCCGACATGAACAACGATGGGTTCCTCGACATCGTCGCGGCCGGCACGGATGGCAAGATCTACGTCTACGACCGCACCGGCGCTTCCTTGCCGCTGTGGAGTGGCGGCAAGGCCTACAGCGCGATGTCGAGCGTGGCCTCGGAGGCGAGCCCGTCGGTCGCCGACATCGATGGCGACGGCAGCAACGACGTCGTGATGGGTGACGAGTCCGGTTCACTGACCGCGCTGAGCGGACTCGATGCCTCGGTGATGCCGGGCTTCCCGATCCAGCTGGGCTCAGGCATCAAGGCGGCCGCGGCGCTGTGTGATTGCGATGGCGACGGCAAGACGGAGATCGTGGTGGCGGGAGAGGATCGTAACGTCTCGATGTGGGACTACGATTTCCCGTTCTCGCCCAATGGTCCGGCCCCGTGGCCGCAGTTCCATCACGATGCGATGCGCACCGGGCTCTACTCGAACCCCGTGTTCGTCGCGGTCGACCCGCAGCCCACTCCGGTGCAGGCCGTCGAGCTCGAACTCGCAGCACCCCGCCCGAATCCGGCCCGCGGGCCGGCGCAGCTGTGGTACTCGATTCCCTCGAGTGCCAAGGGTGACCGCCTGGAGTTGGCGATCTATGACCTGGCCGGCCGCCAGGTGCGCCTGCTCGAAAGTGGCGATGCTCACGCCGGCAGCTATCGCGCCGACTGGAACCTCGGCGATGCAAGCGGCCATCGCGTCGAGCCGGGCCTGTACTTCGCGCGGCTGGCGCTGGGTGGCCAGAGCAGGACGCAGAAGATCATCGTCGTCCAGTAGCGGTTTTACAGTCGCAGGACTCAGCGCGCGGGCGGGCTCGTATACTCGAGCCCGCCCGTCATTTTTGATTTCCCGCGCTGTGGTAGCATCGCGCGTTCGGGTGGCTCGCTAGGGCCGCCCCGCCCAAATTCCGACTCCATTCCCGGTGCGCCGCGGCTGCGTGCCGCGTGCACTGACCGAAGTTCTGGCACCCAAGGCTCATTGAGGCTCCATGTCGAACCCGAACGATTCCACGACTTCCGCCGCCGAGGCCGACGCTCCCGAACACCTCGATTTCATCCGCGAGATTGTTCAGCAGGACTTGGCCTCGGGCAAGCATGCCGCAGTGCTGACGCGCTTTCCGCCGGAGCCGAACGGCTACCTGCACGTGGGGCATGCGAAATCGATCTGCCTGAACTTCGGCATCGCTCGGCAGTTCGGCGGGCACTGCAACCTGCGGATGGACGACACCAACCCGGCGAAGGAAGAGGTCGAATACGTCGACTCGATCACCGCCGACGTGCAGTGGCTGATCGACGGCTGGGCGGATCAATGCTTGGCGCTCAAGCCTTCAGGCGCCGCGTTCTACGCCTCCGACTATTTCGGCGTGCTGTACGAGTTCGCCGTGCGCTTGATCGAGCTGGGCAAGGCGTACGTGTGCGACCTGTCGCCCGCCGAGATGGAGACCTATCGCGGCTCGCCCGACAAGCCGGGGAAGGACAGCCCATTCCGCACGCGTCCGGTGGCGGAGAGCCTCGACCTGTTCGCGCGCATGAAGGCGGGTGAGTTCCCCGATGGTGCGCGCACGCTGCGGGCGCGCATCGATATGTCCTCGCAGAACATCTGGCTGCGCGATCCCGTGCTCTACCGCATCCGGCACACCGAACATCACCAGACCGGTGCGGCGTGGTGCATCTACCCGATGTACGACTTCGCGCATGGCCTGAGCGACTACGTCGAGGGCATCACGCATTCGATCTGCACGCTCGAGTTCGAGGTGCACCGGCCGCTGTACGACTGGATCCTCGAATCGCTCGACTTGAAGAAGGCTTTGCCGCACCAGTACGAATTCGCGCGGCTCAACCTGACGCACACCGTGATGAGCAAGCGGAAGCTGCTGCGGCTCGTGCAGGAAGGGTTCGTCGGCGGCTGGGACGATCCGCGCATGCCGACGATCGCCGGGATGCGCCGCCGCGGCTACCCCGCCGAGGCCATCCGCGCGTTCTGCGAGCGCATTGGCATCGCCAAGCGCGAGAACATGGTGGAGCTGGCCCTGCTCGAGCACTTTGTGCGCGAGCACCTGAACCGCCACGCCGCGCGCGCCATGGCCGTGCTCAAGCCGATCAAGGTGGTGATCGAGAATTGGCCCGCCGACCGTGTCGACCAGCTCGAAGCCGTCAACAATCCCGAGGACTTGGCCGCCGGCAAGCGGCAGCTGCCGTTCTCGCGCGAGATCTACATTGAGCAGGACGACTTCCGCGAGGTGCCACCGCCCAAGTACCACCGCCTGAGCCCCGGCGTCGAGGTGCGGCTGCGTTACGCCCACCTGATTCGTTGCACGAGCGTGGTGAAGGACCCTGTGAGCGGCGAAGTCACTGAGCTGCGCGCGACGTACGACGCGGCGTCCGGCACCGGCAACCCGGTCGATGGCCGCAAGGTGAAGGCCACGATTCATTGGGTGTCCGCGCCGCACGCCGTGGATGCGGAAGTGCGTTTGTACAGTCCGCTGTTCAAGGCCGAGCATCCGGATGAGCTGCCTGAGGGGACGGACTTCACGACGGGATTGAATCCCGATTCGCTCGAAGTGCTGAAGGGCTGCAAGCTCGAGCCGTCACTGGCGAACCCTGCCCTCGGCACGCCGGTCCAGTTCGAGCGGCTCGGTTACTTCTGCGCCGACCGTGAGGACTCCCGGCCCGGCGCTCCGGTGTTCGATCGCACCGTCACGCTCAAGGACGCCTGGGCGCGGATCGAGAAACAGCAGGGGAAGGGAGCCTGAGCGCCGTGGGAGTTCGCGTCCGCTTCGCCCCCAGCCCGAGCGGCTACCTGCATGTCGGCGGGGCTCGCACTGCTCTCTACAACTACCTGTTCGCCCGCGCCAACGGCGGCACGTTCGTGCTTCGCATCGAAGACACCGATGCTGCGCGTTCCACGGATGAATCCGTGCGCGCGATCTTCGACAGCATGCGCTGGCTCGGAATGGCGTGGGACGAGGGCCCCGGCATTGGCGGCCCGCACGGTCCATACTTTCAATCCGAGCGGCGTGCGTACTATGACGCGCATGCCCGCGCTTTGCGTGAGGACGGACGCGCCTACTCGTGCTACTGCACCAGCGCCGAACTCGATGCGATGCGCGAAGAGCAGGCGACCCGAAAGGCGCCGCTGCGCTACGACGGCCGCTGCCGGGGATTGACCGACGCGCAGCGTGCCGAGCGCGAGGCCGCCGGCGCGAAGCCAGCCCTGCGCTACGCTCTGGCAGCAGGCGGCGAGACCGCATGGGATGACGTCGTGCGCGGCACCGTGACGTTCCAGAACGACGTGCTCGACGACTTCGTCATCGTGCGCAGCGATGGCTTGCCGACCTACAACTTTGCGTGCGTCGTCGACGACCACGAGATGCAGATCTCGCACGTCATCCGCGGCGATGACCACATCTCGAACACGCCGCGGCAGCTGCTGCTCTATGCCGCGTTCGGCTGGACGCCGCCTGTCTTTGCACACGCCGCGATGATCCTGGGAGCCGACGGCTCGCGACTGTCGAAGCGCCACGGCGCGACTTCCGTCGAAGCCTTCCGCGATCTCGGCATCATCCCCGCCGCACTCGACAACTTCCTCGCGCTGCTGGGCTGGGCCTACGACGGCACACGCGAGATCTTCACGCTCGCCGAACTCGAGGAGTTGTTCAAGCTCGAGCGCGTCGGCCGCACGCCCTCGACCTTCAACATGGAAAAGCTCGAGTGGCTCAACGGCCAGCACCTGAAGCGCGAGAGCGAGGAGTCGCGCGCCGCGTACGTGCGCGAGTTCCTCGCCACGCGCGGGGTGGACGTCAGCGCGCACACAAACGAGTGGTGGGTGCTGTTCGTGCGTATGCTGGGCGAGCGCCTGCGGACGCTCGTGGACGCCGAGAGCTATGGCCGCTTCGCGCTGGAGGCAAAGCTCGAGATGGACGCCGAAGCCTGGACGAGCGTAATCGAGCGCCCCGGGGCAGCGGATCGATTCGAGGAGTTGGCCGCACGGCTGGAAGCTGATGGGGAGTTCAGCCTCGCGAGTCTCGAGGCCGCGACACGCGAGCTCGCCGCGGCGTCAGGCCTGAAGGCCGGCGAGCTGATCGGCCTGGCCCGCGTGGCACTCACCGGGCGCAAGATCAGCCCCGGAATATTCGAGGTCATGGTGCTGCTGGGGAAGGAAAGGGCCGTCGCGCGACTGCGGGAGGCCGCTGCACGCTGGCGGGCCGAGGCAGGGGTATCGAGGGCCTGAATTCGGCGGGTCTGCGGAAGATTGCCGGGGGCAAACACAGGCGCGAGGTCGCCCGCTTGATGCTGCAGCGACGCTCTGCTAACTTTCGCCACCGCAATACACTGCCCCGTGGTGTAACGGTAGCACGCTTGGCTCTGGACCAGGTAGTCAAGGTTCGAATCCTTGCGGGGCAGCCATCTTCAAGCAGGGCCGCGTCTTGACCTGCGCGCCGCTGCCCGCATAACTTGCCTCCTGCCGCTGGCGGCAAAGCAGGAAGACCGTGTGGCGCTATCGTCTAGGGGACTAGGACAGATGATTCTCAGTCATCGAACCGGGGTTCGAATCCCCGTAGCGCTACCAAACTTGATTCCACGTCCCGCGCGTCACTTAAGCCGTTGAATGCAAGGCAGGTTACGGCGGTTCGTAGGCCTCCCGTCGCTCCCGGTTCGTAGGTGACGCCCTCGGGGAATAGCGCGCGCTGGAGCCGACGCTTGTGGTCCGCGGTCGCGTGTTCCCACAGTCGGCCCGCGTCGGTGAGCACCGCCTCGGCGAACCCCAGGATGCCTTCCACGTCGAGCTGCTCCGTCACGATCTCGTCGAGCTTGGACTCGGCCACGGCCAAGTCCTGGTGCAGCCGGTCGCGTTGCCGCTCGTAGGTGCGCGCATCGAGCGTCCCATCGGCCACGAGATCTGAGATTCGGTCGAGCTTCGTTCTGACTGCGGCGACGAGCCGCTCGAGCCGCTCGCGTTCTTCCCGCGCGGAGGCCGTCCGCTTCGACCACACGTCCAGCACGACGGCCTTGAACAGCCGCAGGTACTCGGGTCGCGGCCGCAGCTTGCTGAGCAGGTCTACGAACCCTGCTTCGAGCGTCGCCGTGCTGACGCGGACCCGGTTGCACCGATAGCACCAGTAGAACCCGTACTGTTTGGATCTGCCGCTCGACATCGCCCCGGTCAGCGGCTTGTCGCACTCCTGGCAGCGAATGAAGCCACGGAGGGGGAAGTCGTCGCTCTCACGCACATGGGCGATCGGTGCACCGTTGCCCGCGAGGCGGGCCTGGACACGGTTGAAGACCTGTTCGCACACCAAGGGTTCGAAGTCGCCCCGGACCGATACGCCCCATGAGGCAAGCCTGATAAATCCGGCGTATATGGGGTTCCGAAGCGTCTTGTTGACCGTCTGGATCGACAGTGGCTTTCCGTCTGGCAGGGTGAACCCACGAGCTGCGAGGCGGCGCTGCACGTCGCTTTCGGAGAGCCCGTCGATCGCGTAAATCGTGAAGCACTCCTGTACCATCACGGCTGTCGCCGGATTCGGGACAAGGCTCGGCTGGCCACGGTTTCCCCGCCCGCCGTTGAGGTAGCCCAGTGGAGCGCGGTGCACCCACCGTCCGTCTTCGAGCGCCTTGCGCATCCCGCCGGTCGTTCGATTGGCGCGGAGCTGATTCTCGAATTTCGCAACCCCGGCAATGACGGCTTCCATCAACTGCCCGGCAGGATCGTCGCTGATGGGCTCCGTCGCGCTTCTCAAGCCAATTCCCAGCTTCAGCAGATAGCCGGTCAGCGCGTAGTGATCGCGTGTGTCACGGCTCCAGCGGGAGACGGCATGTACGACGACGGCTGGGATGCTCCGCTTGTTTTCCCGGCAGTAGCTGAGCAGCTCGTTGAGCTGCGTGCGGTCGGCGGTCCTGGCGCTCTCGCCTTCCTCGCGGAACACGCGGAGGACTTCCCAGCCCTGTCGACGGCAGTATTCCCGGCACGCCTGTTCCTGCACGCCGAGCGAGAAGTTCTCGACCTGCCGCGCGCTGCTAACGCGGACGTAAACGACGGCGAGGCGCCGCGTCGCAGATGGCTTCCGCGAGTCCGTAGATTTCGTCACGCAGGCGCTCCAGTTCATCGTCGTTGATTTCGCAACCGGGCGGCAGGGTCTCGCGGCACTGCGGAAGGGAGAGTCGGGTGTCTACCGGGTCTTCCTCGCATGCCGCGCGAGCCATGCCTCCAGCGCCTCGCGCACGACCTCGGTTGCGGCCGCGTTCTTCTCGACCGCCGCGATCAGCAACCGGCGGTGCATTTCCGCGGGCAGCGCCACCGTCGTGACCACCATCCCTTCGCGGCTCTGGGCCTGCTTCCGCTTCTCTCTCGCCATGATATGACGATATCGTAGTATCGTTTGTGCAGTCAAGAGGCTGCCGTCGCGGGGCGTCCGCGACGAGAGGGAGGCTCGTGCAGCCAGTTCCCTTTAGGTACTCGAACTTGCCAACGCACAGATCCTCGTCGCTCACGCACCAGGCGCGGGCAGCGACGGAACACACGTCGTACTCGGCGAGCGGCTGAACGAGCTGATAGCTCACAGTCACGACACGCCACCTCGGCGGCGCGGGGCCGCCTTACTCGCCATCATTCATCCTTCCGGTGCTTCTATGGGTTCTCTTCTGCCTCTGCTTCTGCCTCTGCTTGGTTGCGGATGCGTTAGGGAGCGTCACGGACACGTTAGGGACATCGTCACGGATGCGGCGCTTGCGTTCGCGGTCGGACTCGCGGATTTCATCGCGGTGCCGCTCACGGAAACGCGCATTGCGCTGCGCTGGGCCCATGTCTCGGTAATTCGCGTAGTTCACGATCTGCCAGCCCCAATCACGGTCGTGGTCGAGTCGGATTATCCGACGACCGTCATGCACCCGAGACCGGCTCCGTGGGTCCGGTGCCTCCAGTACGGAGATGCCATCGGCAACGTCCTTAAGCGGAATGCCGCTGCGCGCGGTGATTGCCTCTGGTGTCATCTCAACGATGCCCGCGGCGTCGCAGTGCGCGAGGAGGAAGACGAATACGTTCCATCCGTTCCGATGAGGCCCGAGCGTGCCGTCCCAAAGGGAGCGGTAGACCTTCGCGAAGGAACCTCTGGGCGAAGGCCCACGTGGGCCTGCAGCCTGGTCGGCGGCGACCGGCAAGATATGGCCCGGGGCGCTCTCAGCAATGAACCCTCGCCATGGCGCTGTTGAGTTGATCAACAACTCAAGTTCAGGCCGCAACTCC
>JAYSRO010000042.1:0-1755 GCA_043720995.1 Candidatus Eiseniibacteriota bacterium | reverse complement strand
TTCGGCACGCTGGGCCACCCGAACCTGCTCGGTGTCGTCACCGCCGCGGCCGCCGTCGCGGCGTTCGCGCGCGCGCGCGTCGAGAGCGCGCGCCGCGTCTGGCACCTCGTGGCATTCGTGGTGCTCGCGACGGCGACGGCGATCACGTTCTCGCGCGGCGCCTGGCTGGCGTTGGGTGCCGGGCTCATCGCGGCGGCCGTGCTCAGCCAACGCGCGCAGGCGTCGCGCCCGCTGCCGCGCGGCGCGTGGATCGCGATCGCTCTCGCGCTGCTGGCGCTGGCTGCGGTCGCGGTGTTCGCGGGATGGGGCGGCGCGTTCGCGGCGCGACTTCTGGAGCTCGTTTCACCCACGAGCGGCTCGAGCCGCAGCCGCCTGGAGATCTGGCGCGCTGCACTCGCGGCGTGGCGCGCGCGGCCGCTGCTCGGTTGGGGGCCCGACACCTTCGGCCTGATGTCGGAGCGCTTCCAAACGCCCGGTTACTGGCAGAGCGCGTGGGGCGAGGTCACGGTTCACGCGCATTCGATCGTGCTGCAGACGTTGGCGACACGCGGGGCGATCGGGTTGCTCGCCGCACTCGCGCTCGCCGGGACGCTGGCGATGGCGCTGCGTGATGGCCTGCGCCGGGGCGGCGAGGCCGCGGCGCAGGTCGTCGCTCCCGCGAGCGCGTGCGTGGCGTTGCTCGTCGCAGGGCTGTTTGGCGCCTGGGGGATCGCCGGTGCGTTGATCGCGACGCTGCTCGCGGCGCATGTGGCGAATGCCGCGGAGGAGGGTGCCGCCGTCGCCGATGCAGCGCCCGCACCCACAGCCGTCCCGTCGCGGCGCGAGCGACGCGCGCACGGCGCCCACGCGCCCGCTCAGTCGCCCTCTGTACCGCGCGCCGCGGGCATTGCTGGCGTGATCGCGGGTCTCGTGATGGCGGCGTTCGCGGCGAACGAGTTGTTGGGCTCGCTCGCCATCGCCACGTCGGTGCTGGAACTGCGCGAGGCGGCGTCCGCGCCCGCGAAGCAGGCACAGGGCATGTGGTCCGCCGTGGCCGATGAGGCAGCGCGCGCCGCACGGCGGCTGCCGTGGGATGACCATGGATCACGCCTCCGCGCTTCGGCGTTGATGCAGTGGGCCAGCGCGTGGCCCGACCCGGGCCCGCTGCTCAACGGCGCCGAGCAGGACGCGCGCACGGCGCTCCGGCGCGTGCCGCTGCGCGCCGTGAACCATCAATGCCTCGCCGATGCGTTGCTGCAGCGAGTGCGCAATGGTGATCCGGTCAGTGCCGCGGCGTGGGACTCGAGCTATGAGAGTGCCGCGCGCCTGTGGCCGGCGAATCCCTATGTGCTCGCGGGTTGGGCGCGCGCGCGCAATGCGAATGGCCGCGCCGCCGAGGCGCGCGAACCTTCGGCGAGGCTCGAGCTGCTGTATCCGGGCGCCGGGCTAGCGGCGCTCGTGGGCGCAGAGGTGGCACTCGCCGGCGGCGACACGGCATCGGCGCGCGCCGCCCTCGATCGCGCCGCGAATGGCGAATGGTATGGCGACATCCCCTCGCTCACGCGCGCCGAGCGTTTGAGCCGGGCACTCGCCGCGCGCCGTTAGCTGGCCCGCTTCGCGCGAGGGTGGTCCGCCGCCTCCGCGCAGCAACACCATGACGGCCACTCTGGCTCAAGGAGTGGGTTGTGCTCGGGAAATTGGGGGTGAGATTGAACCGATCCAGCGCCAATTGCGTGCCCTGCATTCTTCAGAGCGCGTAGTACAGTCGATGGTCGC
>JAYSRO010000041.1:0-1757 GCA_043720995.1 Candidatus Eiseniibacteriota bacterium | reverse complement strand
CCCGACAACGCCGTCGCCCACAACAATCTCGCGATCGCGCTGATGGACCGTGGCGATGTCGCGGGCGCGCTGGGTCACGCGCGTGAAGCCGCCCGCCTCGCCCCCTGGCATCCCGAGGCCCCGATCACCCTGGGCAACGCCCTGGCGCGCAGCGGCATGATTGATGAGGCCATTGCCGTCTACCGCGAGGCGATCACGCGCCGACCGAACGATCTGAGACTCCGCTCGAACCTCGCCGTGACGCTGGGCAACGCACTCGCGCAGGCAGGCAAATCTGCAGAAGCCATCGCCGTCTATGAGGCAGCGATCGCCAAGTCCCCCGACGATCCCCTGCTGCGCTCAAACCTCGGCGCATTCCTCGGCGAGCAAGGCAAGCTCGAGGAGTCGGCCGCGCAATTCCGCGAGGCCATCCGGGTCGCCCCGGACGACCCGAACGCCCACCTGAACATGGGGGTCCTTCTCGCGCGGATGAACAAACTCGACGAAGCAATCGCGGAGTTTGCGGCGGCACAGAAGCTGGACCCCACGAACGCCGACATCGCCACGAACCTGGAACGCGCCCTCGCCCTACGCAGCCAGCTCCCGTAGACCCCCACGCCCGCTGCGAAGCGGCCGCGCGCCAATGGGAACCTAGTTCGTGGTCGACGCAGCGCGCGGAACAACCCGCGGCGCTTCGAGAGCCACCAACTCCTCGCCATCGAGCGCTTCGGGATACTCCGCCGGCAACTCGCGCATTTGCTCGACGAACAGCGGCACGTCCGCGCCCAAATGCTCGAGCGCCTCCGGCCCTTCGCCCATCTTCAGGATCCCGTATTCCGTCGAGCGCTGCGCCGGCGTGAAGCCCGCCTCGCGAATCAGCGTCTCGATCTCGGCGATCGTCGTCTTGTTCAAGTGCCCCGTCGCCAGGTGCACGTTTTCCTCGAACAGCGTGCCGCCAAAGTCATCAGCGCCGAACTGCAACGAGATCTGGCCGGTCTTCTTGCCCTCGCTGAACCACGTGGCCTGGATGTGATCGAAGTTGTCGAGGTACAGCCGCGACGCCGCGAGCACGCGGCAGTAGCGCGATGATCCCGCGACATGCTTCACCTTCGATTCCATCGGCGTGTTGCCCCGCTTGTACGACCACGGCACAAACGCGGTGAAGCCGTGCGTCTCATCCTGCAGTACCCGCACGTAGTCCAAGTGTTCGATGATCTCCGCATCGGTCTCCACGTGGCCATACATCATGGTGGCCGTCGAGCGCATGCCCGCGCGGTGCGCCTCGCGGTGCACGTCGAGCCACGCGTCGGGGCCGCCCTTCTTGACGGAGATGCGCTTGCGCACGCGCGTCGCCAAAATCTCGGCGCCGCCACCCGGCAGCGTGCGCTGGCCGGCCGCGTACAAGGAGTCGAGCACACCACGAATCGACAGCCCGCTCACCTCGACCATCTGGTGAATCTCGGGCGCCGAGAAGAAGTGCGGCGTGATGTGCGGATAGCGCTTGCGCGCCTCGCTCACGATTGTGGGATAGAACTCCCACGGAATCTCAGGATTGAGCCCACCCTGCAGCAGCACCGTCGTGGCGCCCAACTGGTCCGCCGTTTCCATCATGCGCATCACGCTCTCGACGTCGTGCGTGTAGGCGTCCGCGGCCTGCTGCCCCGGCTTGCGGTAGAACGCGCAGAAGTGGCAATCGACCGTGCAGATATTCGTGTAGTTGGGGTTCGTGTCGATGACGTAGGTGACGACTTTGGGGTTGGTCTTGCGATCGCGCACGG
>JAYSRO010000040.1:0-3706 GCA_043720995.1 Candidatus Eiseniibacteriota bacterium | reverse complement strand
CGCGACTATAAAGAGGGGGAACCGCGATGCTCAAGCGTGCTTCGCCGCGGCGGGCTTGCCCGGCCCGGTGAGCTGGCCGATCAGCGATTGCACCACCGCCGCACCCGGCAGCGCCAGCAGCGCCCCGGCGGGGCCCAGCAATTGGGCGCCGGCGAGCACGCTGACGGTCACCACGAAGGGGTGCATCTTGAGGAACCGCCCCATCACGCGCGGCGTGACGAAGGTGCCGATGGTCCAGTTGATCACGATATAGGTCAGCAAACCCGCCAGCGCGGTCGGCGGGTCGACGCTCAGTCCGGCGAGCGCGAGCGCCACGAATGCCACCATGAAGCCGAGATAGGGAATCAATTCGGCGACTCCCGTCAGCACGCCCAGCAGCAACGCGGCCGGGTATTGCTGCAGCGACAACGCCACCGCCATCGCAGCACCCGTCACCAGGCACACGATGGCTTGCCCGCGCACCCAGCCGCGGATCGCGTGATCGACTGACGTGCCCATGCGCACGAGGTCCGGCTGCGCCGCGACGGGAACGAAGCGGAACACACTCGCGCGTACCTCCTTCGAATCGGCGAGCAGGTAGAACGCGAGCAGCGGCAGCAGCGCCAGACCGAGCAACTCGCCAATGCTGCCGAACAACTTGCCCACCACTCGCGGGAGCAGGGCGCCGAGGTTGCCGAGCCAGTTCGAGGCATTCGTACGCGCGCTTTCGATCAGCGGATCGAGCCATGAGCTCAGGCCGTGGCTCACACCGTAGAGCCGCACGGTTTCGGCGAGGCGGCCCAGTGTCGCGGGCGCGATCGATGCAAAGTGGACGAGTTCTGTCGCCAGGCGCGGAATCGCCAGCGCGAGCAGCCAGCCCACCAGCCCCACCAGCGCGAGCATCAGGGCAGCGGCCGCGAAGTGACGCGGCAAGCGGCGATCGCGCGGGAAGGGGATGCGCTCGAGCACGCCCACCAGTGGTGCGAGCGCGTAGGCCAGCAGGACGGAGTAGCCCACGAGGATGGCGAGGCTGGGCATCGTCCAGACGAAGAACGCGACGATGGCGGCGAGGCCCAGCAGCGTCGTGCGTGTCGAGGCCAGCGGTGTCGTCATATGTGCGGCGTCCCTCCCCCAGTAGAGCGGCGACCATACATCACTTGTGGGCCGGGACCCGCCGGAGGAGCTCTTCACACGAGCATGACAGCGTTGCCGCTGTTGTGCGCGGGTGCTAGCGTCCAAAGACTATGCGCCTACCCTCCATTGCCGCACTCGCCCTGTCGCTGTTGAGCCTCGCGCTGCCCGCACGCGCCGAGGAAACCCGCCTGCTGATCGCCCACACCACCGACCTCCACGGCTCGCTGACGGGCTGGGATTACCTCGCCGACCGCGCCGCCCCGCGCGGCTTGGTGAAGCTCGCCACCACGCTCGACTCGCTGCGTGCCACCGGTGTGCCGCTACTGCTGCTCGACAACGGCGACACGATTGAGGGCGCGGGCATCGAAACGGTGCAGCACCTGCAGAGCGTATCCGACAGCGACCCAATGATCGCCGCGATGTCGAAGCTCGGCTACGACGCGATGTCGCTCGGCAATCACGAGTTCGACTTCGGCCGCGAAGTGCTGGAACACGCGCGCAAGCAGGCAAGCTTCCCCATGCTGGCGGCGAACATCGTCAACCCCGCCGATGGCAGCGCCGCGTTCACGCCGTCGCTCGTCAAGGTCGTGGGCAGCGTGCGCGTCGGCATCGTGGGATTGTGCACGCCGGCCGTGCCGCAGATGACGGATCCCGCCAACGTCGCGGGGCTGCGCTTCGGCTCGCCCGTCGAGGCGGCGCAGCGCGAAGTGACGCGGTTGCGCACAGTCGAGCACTGCGACGTGATCGTGCTGCTCGCGCACTCCGGCATGGAACGCGATACGGCGGAAGTCGCCGCGGCACTCGCGGCGAACGCGAACTACAAGGCGCCCACGCCCGATGAGAACTGGGGCTACCGTCTGCTGACGCAGGTGCCAGGGGTCGATGCCGTGATCCTCGGCCACACGCACACCACGCTGGCGTTCGTGCGTGGCAGCGTCGCGTGCGGGCAGGCGGGCAAGAACGGCGAGGCTCTGGGCATTATCGATCTGCGCCTAAGCCGCGGCGGGGTGGCGGAAGCATGGCGCGTGTCGAACCGCAGCGTGAGCAACCTGCCGGTGACGCTGCGGCTGGCCGACCAGCCCGCGCTGGCGGCGATGGCCGCACCCATCCACGACGCCACCGAGCAGGCGTTGGCGCAGACCATCGCGAACACCACGCAGGCGCTGGCCTCCCCGTTCGGGCGCGCCGCGGACAGCCCGGTGTGGGACCTCGTGCATCGCGCGCAGCTCGAGGCATCGGGCGCCGAGGTTTCGCTGGCCGCGCTGTACGACGCCGATGTACGAATCGCAGCGGGCCCGGTCACGCTGCGCCAAGTGCTGCGCATCTACCCGTTCGACAACACCCTGGTGTCCGTGCGCCTCACCGGTGCCCAGTTGCGCGACGTGCTCGAATACTCCGCGCGCCAGTTCGCGCCGTACGAGTTCAAGTTCAGCCGCTCGCTGTTCACGCCAGGGGCCGCGGGCTACAACTTCGACGCCGCGCGGGGTGTCACCTACGCGATCGACATCACCCAGCCAGCCGGCAGCCGCATCGTCAACCTGCAGCGCAACGGACAACCGCTTGCCGATGGCGACTCGTTGACGGTCGTGACCAACAGCTATCGCGCCGGCGGTGGCGGCGGCTTCCCGTGGCTCGCAGCGGCACCGCGCGTGTGGAGCACCGCGCGCCGCGCGCATGAAGTCGTCGCCGACTACCTGCGCAAGCACACGCCGCTCGCGCTGAACTTCGAGCCGGGCTGGCGGTTGTCGCCAAACTTCGTCGCAACGCCCGAACGCCCGCTGATCGAACGGCTCGTCAAGGCGGGGCTCGTCTCACAAACCGAAGCCGCGGCCTTGGATGCGACCACGCCGGCCACCCGCGTCGAACTGGCCTGCTGGCTCTCGCGCGCCTTCGGCTGGCGCTCGGCGAAACTCACGCAGGCTTACGCGGGCGTTCCCGATTCGCTCGCGCCGTGGCTCGACGGATTGCTCAGGCGCAAGGCGCTCGGCGCCACGACAACCTTCAAGACCCTGCAGGCTTCGCAACCCGTGCAACTGCGTACCGCGCTCGACTGGAGTGAGCGCGTGGCACGCAGCGCCGGCTACTCGCTGCGGCCGGTGTCGGACCCGGCGTACCGCAAGAGCCTGTTGCAGCGCATGAAGCTCGCGGACGATGCCACGCTCACGCGGGCCGACGTGCTTGGGCTCATCGCGAACCTGCGCTACCCCGAGCTGCGCATCCTCGAGACCACCGACTTCCACGGCTTCATCCTCGGCGGCAGCAAGGACCGCCGCAGCGGGCGCCAGTTGGGCGGCTCCGCCGTGCTCGCAGCGTGGATCACCAAGCTCACCGCCGAGAACCCGACGGGAACCGTGCTGATCGACGGCGGCGATTGCTTCCAGGGCACGATGATCTCGAACCTCCAGTTCGGCCGCCCGGTCGTCGAGCAGATGAATGCCATCGGCTATTCCGCCATGGCGGTCGGCAATCACGAATTCGATTGGACTGCCGACACGCTCGCCGCGCGCGTTCGCGACATGAAGTTTGCGGCGCTCGCCGCCAACATGATCGAGCGCAAGACGCACAAGCTGCCCCGCTGGGCGCGCCCCGACAC
>JAYSRO010000039.1:0-20329 GCA_043720995.1 Candidatus Eiseniibacteriota bacterium | reverse complement strand
CGACCATCGACTGTACTACGCGCTCTGAAGAATGCAGGGCACGCAATTGGCGCTGGATCGGTTCAATCTCACCCCCAATTTCCCGAGCACAACCCACTGCTTGCGGTCGTTGAAGAGCGCAATGAACAGCCCAAACGGGATGAATCGTCCGAAGAAGCGGGCTGTTGCGCGACCAAATGAGACGCCGCCGCCCGAGGTCCGCGTAACCTTGATCTTCAGGAGTTTCTTGCCGGGCGTAGCCCCTTGCGCAAACGCCAGGAACGCGGCGAAGTACACCCACATTCCGACGAGCCAGCACAGGAACAAGATCCCACCGAGGGCATCGTTATCCTCACCGAAGACGCCCACCACGAACGCGAACGCGAAAAACACCGCGACGACGAGCAGTCGGTCCACGAACATGGCCATCCACCTGCGACCAATCGACGCCAGCACGAAGTACGGCTGGTCGTCCTGATACGAGGGTGTTCGTCCGGGCGTCTCGGCGACGGGGACTGAGGGCGGCGTTGGCATGGGGGCGGGCGGTTTCACGGCCTGTCCGCACTGCGCTCAGAATGAAGCATTCGACGGAACGACCCCGCCGCATTGAGTGCAGTACATGATCTGTCCCCCGAGGTGGAGTTCTGTACTCTGAATCATATTGCTTCTGGGGATGCCTGCGCGAGCTCGAAGACTTCTCGCTGATGCGCGAACCGTTCCTCCGTACGTTCGAGCCGCCGGCGTGAGGTCTCGGTCCCTGGAGCGGAACACTCATTCTCGCAGCGCGGATTGCACGCGCCCTCTCAAAAGTTGATTGCTTCATCCACTTGATCCACCACCGCGATCGCCACGCCGCCCATCACCCCGGAGCCGGGCCGCCGCCGCCTCAAGCGACACGACTTCCGCCGCAGCGACACTCGCCAGCGAGATCCAGCGCTGCTGCCACCACACACGCCGCCGGGTGGCATGAGCGCCCAAGTAGCGCACGCGGGTCTCGTAGCGATCGGGCACGTGGTCCACACAGCGGGCGATGAACTCGATGGCGCTGAAAATGCCGGCAATCTGGCACGTTGTTGCCTGGCGAACGACTGGCGTGATTGTTCCTGTTCTTTGGGACGGGATGAGGCGAATTGCAAGAGAATTGCTCGTGATCACCTGCCTGGCCCACCTCGTGGCCCGTTGGTTTTTCAAGCGCTGAGGGCTGGTCGAGCGCCCAATCTATTGGTAGAATGGTGGATGGAGGATGCATGTCATGATGGGATATGCGGTTGTTCTCGAAACAGAGCGAGAGGGCGGATTTGTCGTGAGCGTCCCTGCGTTTCCTGGGTGCTTTACTCAGGGGGATAGTAGGACCGAAGCGCTTTCGAACGCGCGAGAAGCGATCGCAGCATACGTAGAGGAGCTTCGTGCGCGCGGGGAAGAC
This sequence comes from Candidatus Eiseniibacteriota bacterium, assembly GCA_043720995.1. GTDB lineage: Bacteria > Eisenbacteria > RBG-16-71-46 > RBG-16-71-46 > RBG-16-71-46 > JANLWK01. Next base: position 18,927 of record JAYSRO010000039.1, on the reverse strand, counting down.
GTTCCCGTAGAGGTGGGAACCGAAACGGAGTATCTCGAGCTTCCGGAGCTAGAGTACGGTACGTGAGCCCCGGAAAGCTCCCTCGCGACATCTCTTGACAGGTATTCCGAAAGGCGATGAGCCACATCGGGTTTGAGTTCACTCGACAGCGTGGAAGCCACAGGGTGCGCTTTCGAGCCCAGCCAGCCACCACGCTTATCGTTCCCGACCATTCAGAGCTTCGAGTCGGCCTCCTTCGCAAGCTCGTCGATCAGGCTGGACTGACCGTCGACGAATTCATCGAGCTCTTGCGGTAAGTGGCTCACTCCTGTCCTGCTTTGAACGGATAGGAACTTTCATGCTCGGATGCGCCGATCACCGTGGTGAATCCGCATGAATATGCCCGCCGAGCCCATCCGAATGCCCCGTTTCGCCCGCGCGCTAGTCGCCGGGCCGCCCGCCGCCCCGTGTGGGACTCGCCTGATCGGCGCGGTCGCGCGCATCGACCTCCGCCGCCGGCAGACTCACGAGTAGGATCCCGCGCCGCTGCCACCACACGCGCCGCCAGATGGCATAAGCGCCGTAGTAGCGCACGAGCATCTCGTAGCGGCCGGGCACATGACCCACCCAGCGTGCGATGAATTCGAGAGCGCTGAAGCGGTGGCTGCCGGCGAAGGGGCCATCGCTGCGGTCGGAGACCAACTCGACTTCGGCACGGTCGGCGTCGTAGCGCAGCCCCGATTCGGGGACCGGAGCCCGTGCGGAGTAGCGGGCGACGCGCAGCAGGGCATCGCGATCCTCGCCCGCGATCGCCGGGCGGACTCGAGCACGACGAGGTCGTGCGGGGGAGGGGGCGAACGCGCCATCACGGCCTTGGCGAGGCGGGCGTTCTACTGCTTCATGTCCGTCGCCGGGTCCAGGCAGCGTGTGGCCTTGACCATCTGGGGCTTGCCGCAGGTGTGAGCGGACCGGATGGTCCTCGTGAACTCCCACGACCCCGGACGCAGGTTCGGACATTCACCCGGGGCGCCCGATGAGGAGCGGGTGAAGAGCAGCTCGGTGATGAGCAGGAGGATCGAACTGGCGTCCAGGCGATGGCGCGTTGAAACCTGGAACCAGCTAGCCAGCCGGCGCTTCTGTTGTAAAACGCCGATTGCGAACGCCGATTTACTACGGTCCGTGATACTCCTCGCGCCCAACCGCATACGTACTCCGTGAACGAACGCGGAATCCGGCCGGAGCGATGGATGGAAAATGTGCGTGTGGGCGTCGAGGCGCTCCGCATTCACCCGCTGCGAACGCTGTTGTCGGTGCTCGGCATCCTCATCGGCTCGGCGGCCCTGATCGCGACCATGGCGGTCAGCGACGGCATCATGTCGTTCGCGCGTGACCAGGTGTTGCGGAACACATCGGTCCAGGTCGTGACGGTGAGCCCGAAGACGAGCATCTTTCGCGACGGTGAGTGGATGCCGAACCACGACTACCCGGTGTTCACAGAAGCCGACGTGGCCGGGCTGCGCCGTCATCTCGAGGGTGTCGATGTCGTGGCGCTGACGATGGGAGGCCGGGCCAGCGTCAGGCTGCGGAGCGTCCAGTGCCGCGCGTCCGTCGTGCTGGGGAGCGCGAGCCTCATGGAGCTCCAATCGATACAGCTCTCGGCGGGCCGGTTCTTCAACGACCGTGAGGCGTCGCGTAATGCGGCCGTGGTCGTGCTCAACTACGCGCTGGCGCGCGATCTGTCGGGGGTGCGCGACCCGATCGCCGTCCTCGGCAGGAAGATCCACGTCAATGGCCGCGTCCGCCGCGTGATCGGTATCGAAGCACCGACGGGATTCGAAGATCGAGGCAATCCGTCATTTTCACTGTATGCGCCGATTCGGTCCGCGGGCGCCCTGCTCGATCCGCCCCCGGACGGCCGCTACGCTCCCACGATCATCCTCCGCGCCGCGCGCGTGGAAGCGGTCGAAGATGTTCGCGACGCCGAGGCGGACTGGCTGAGCCGCCACCACGCGCGTCTGCCGCAACGCATCCAGATGTCCGTGGCGCTGGAGGAACTGCGCCAGGTCGAGTTGGCGTTCCTGCTTGTGAAGCTGTTCATCGGCGCGCTGGTGGGCGCGACGGCCGGTCTGGTGTTCGGCACCTACCCGGCCCGGCGGGCGGCCCGATTGTCTCCGATCGTGGCGCTGGCGCACGAGTAAGCTCCCGCGCCGCTGCCACCGGACGCGCCGCCGGGTGGCACAAGCGCCGTAGTAGCGCACGCTCGTCTCGTAGCGCAGCCGCGATTCGGCGACAGAAGCCCGTGCGGAGTAGCGGGCGACGCGCAGCAGGGTGCAACAGGCGAGTTGGCTCAGCGTGCCGGGCCGGCGACGGTTGTTGAGGAGGAACGGTCGCAGCCGCTTCGGCACGGTGAATACGACCTGGCTGTGCGGCACGGGAGCGAACTGTTGCTCATCGAGCCACAGGCTGCATTCGGCGAGCATGTTCACGACCCGTTCGTGGCGACAAATTCCTCCTCCCGCCTCACTGCACATTTGTGTATCATCGCGCTCCCCGCATTCCCAGCGCTCGATGAGGACACGACCGTGCAGGCTCGACCGACCCGCTTCCTTCCCTGGCCCGATGCAGCGCCTACTCATCTAGAGGCGTTGATCTCCGAACTCTCCGCGCGCGGTGACAATCGCGGCGCGTTGGCGCATCACGAACGCCTGCCCGAGCGGCCGGCGCGTTACGGGGAGTTGTCGCTGCCGCTACCCGAGCCGTTGGCGCATTCCATTGGGGCGCTCGGCATCGAGCGGCTCTACACGCACCAGGTGCAGGCGATCGAGGCGCTGCGTGGTGGGCTCGACACGGTGATCGTGACGGGGACCGCGAGTGGCAAGAGCCTGTGCTACCACCTGCCGGTGTTCGAGAAGCTTCTCGGCGCTGAAGACGCGACGGCGCTGTACCTGTTCCCGACCAAGGCGCTCGCGCAGGACCAATTGCTGAGCCTGACGCGGCTGTCGAGCGAGCACCCCGAGTTGGTGCGCTCGGTGCGGCCGGGGGTGTATGACGGCGACACGCAGCCTTCGACGCGGCGCAAGATTCGCGAGTCGGCGAACCTGATCCTGTCGAACCCCGACATGCTTCACCAGGGCATCCTCCCGCAGCACTCGCGCTGGGCGTCGTTCCTGCGGCGGCTCAAGTATGTGGTGATCGACGAGATGCACGCCTATCGCGGCATCTTCGGCTCGCACGTCGCCAACGTGATGCGGCGGCTCGAACGTATCGTTCATCACTATGGCGGCGACTTCCGCTACGTGATGTGCAGCGCCACGATCCGCAACCCGGGTGAACTGGCGGCCTCGCTCACGGGGCGCGAGGTGCGCGTGGTCGATGACGACGGCGCGCCGCGCGGGGAGAGGCATTTCCTGTTCTGGAACCCGCCGCACACCGACGAGTCGCGCGTCGAACGCCGCAGTTCGAACGTCGAAGGCTGCATGCTGTTCAGCGAGCTGGTGTCGCGCGGCGCGCAGGCGTTGGCGTTCACCAAGTCGCGCGTCGCGGCGGAACTGGTCTATCGCTACGCCTGCGAGCGATTGGAACGCGACAAGCTCGACGACAAGATCCGCCCGTATCGCGGTGGCTACCTGCCCGAAGAGCGCCGCCGCATCGAGAAGGCGTTGTTTTCAGGTGAGTTGCGCGGCGTGGTCAGCACCAACGCGCTCGAACTCGGCGTCGATATCGGCGGGCTGGATGCGGTCGTGATGATCGGCCTGCCGCCCACACTCGCGAGCGCCTGGCAGCAAGCGGGACGCGCTGGGCGTAAGGGCGCGCCGGCACTGGCGATTCTCGTCGCCTATAACGAGATGGTCGACCAATACCTGATGCGCCATCCGGACTACTTCTTCGGCCGCTCGCCGGAAGCAGCGGTGATCGATCCGCACAACCCGTACATCTTGGCGCAGCAGTTGGCATGCGCGGCCTTCGAGCTGCCGCTGTCCGCGGACGATGTGGCGGCGTTCGGGCCGCAGACGGGTGCGATCCTCGAGGCACTCGAGGAGTCGGGGGAGACGCACGCGGTCGATGGCCGCACCTATTGGGCTAAGACGGACTTCCCGGCAGCCAAGGTCAACCTGCGCACCATCTCCGACGACACCTACACGATCATGGACTGCAAGAACAACAACGCGGTGATCGGCACCGTCGATGCGATCAGCGCGCTCGAGCTGGTCTACCCGGAGGCGATCTACCTGCACGAGGGCGAGACGTGGTACGTGCGCCAGCTCGATCTCGAGCAGAAAACCGCGTTCGTCGAGCCGCGCGAGGTCGACTACTACACCTCGCCCGTGCTCGACACGAACATCCGCGTGCGCGAGGAGCTGCAGCGCCGCGAGTGGCGTGGCGAGAGCGTGCGGCTGGGTGAGGTCACGTACTCGTGGCAGGTCATCGCCATGAAGAAGGTGCGCTTCCATTCGCTCGACTCGATCGGGTACCACCCGCTCGAATTGCCGCGGCTCACGCTCGATACGACCGGGTTCTGGTTCGCGCCGGGTGAAGCGGCGTGGGGTGCCGTGGCACGCGCGGGATTGAACCCGATGGAGGGCCTGAGCGGCGTGCGCAACCTGCTGCTCACGCTGCTGTCGATGCTGAGCATGTGCGATCCCGCGGATCTCGGCGGAATGATCGACTCGTCCAACCTCGGTCGCCCGGGCGTGTTCTTCTTCGACAGGTACCCCGGCGGGCTGGGGTTCTCGGAGCAGGGCTACGCGCGGCTCGACGAGCTCACGGAGCGCGCACTCGAGCACCTTTCGGCGTGTGATTGCGAATCGGGTTGCCCCTCATGCGTCGGGCTGCCCATACTGCACGTGGCGCAGCAACAGGATCCCGATATCGGCCGCGCTCGCGCAGTGCCCGGCAAAGACGCCGCACGCGCCCTTCTCCAACACTGGCTCTCCCAAGCATGACAAACGCGACAACGACTCAGACGGATTGGCCGATCGCCTTCTTCGACGACGACTACCTGAAGCTCTACGCCCCGCGCCTGACCGAGGAACGCACACGCCTCGAGGCCGAATTCATCGAAGGCGCTCTCGGGCTTAAAGCCGGCGCGCGCGTGTGCGACCTGGCGTGTGGCACCGGGCGGCATGCCATCGAGATGGCGCGGCGCGGCTATCGCGTTACGGGCTTCGACTTCAACGCCAAGTATCTCGAGCTCGCGGCGGCCGCGGCGAAGGATGCGAACGCGCAGGTCACCTGGACCTGCGGCGACATGCGGGAACTGGGCTTCGAACGTTCGTTCGACGCGGTCTACTCCTATTTCACCTCATTCGGCTACTTCTCCGACGAGGAGAACGAGAAGGTGCTGGCGGGCATCGCGCGTGCGTTGGTCCCCGGCGGCAAGCTGCTGATCGACTTGCTCAATCGCGACCAGATCCTGACGCACCCGAGCCAGCGCAGTTGGGTGCAGCGCCCGGATGGCGCCTTGCTCATGGAAGAGATCACGCTCGACCTGGTGACCTCGCGCGTGACGTCGCGGCAAATCCTGATCGAGCCCGGCGCCGGTTCGCGCATGACCAAGGAATACGACCTGCGCACCTACACGTGCGCTGAATTGTCCGCGCTGATGCGGCGACATGGGCTTACGGTTGAGCGCGTGCTCGGGGGGCCGGATGGCTCCGAGTATTCGAGCGAAAGCCGGCGGCTCGTGCTGGTGGCCTCGCTCGGCGCATAAGCAGACTCGCTCCCCTCAGGTGGTGCACCGATGCTCGGCAACGATGACCTGAAGGAGCGCATCCGCTCGATCGCGCGAGTGCGGCGCGGGTCGGGTGTGGCGGGCGAAGCTCCGCGAGATGTCGACGCGGCGGCCGCGGAGCAGACGCTCACGCCGGGAGCGAAGCGCAGTCGCCGCAAGCAGCGCGCGAGCCTCGAGGGCACCGACCCCAAGGTCGCGATCGCCGTCGCCGGAGTCGAGGAGTTCCTGCCGGGCGGCGAGTGGCAGGGCAAGCACGGCACCGTGTACGTGCATGAACGCCTGCGCTCGACGATCGAAAAACCGAAGCGCGGCTGGGGCAAGCTGGGCAAGCCGCCGATCGGCGAGTCCGATCTCGCAGCCGTGGCCTCGGCGGGGCTCGAGCGTGTGCTGTTCCTCGATCTCGAGACGGGCGGGCTGTCCTCGAGTCCGGTGTTCCTCGCCGGGACGATGCACTGGAACGGCAGCGACTTCGTGCTGCGGCAATATTTCGCGCGGCACTATGGCGAAGAGGCGGCGTTGGTAGAGGGCGTGTGCGAACTCGCGCGGCAGTTCGACACGCTGGTCACCTTCAACGGTAAATCCTACGACGTGCCGTTCCTGATGAATCGCGCGGTTCTGCACGGTGTGCCATTTCATATGCCGCAGGGCCATCTCGACATCCTGCACGCCTCACGCCGCCGTTGGCGCGGCGACTTCGAGGACTGCAAGCTGCAGACGATTGAGCGTAACGTCTGCCGAATTCGCCGCTCGGGCGACGTGCCGAGTGAAGAAGTGCCGGGGCTCTACCACGACTTCGTGCGCAACGGCGACCCCTACCGGCTCGTGCCTGTGTTCCACCACAACATGCTCGACGTCATCACCATGGTGGAGATCCTGCGAGTGCTGTGCTCGCCCGAAAAGCCCCGCAAGGACGCGGATGGTTGGGGTTGATCGGACGGGCGTCCGGTGCGTCGTCGTAATCCGTTGAACGATATGGGACTTGCGCAGGCCGATTGCCCCAGTACAAATCGTTGACATCGTCTTGACTACACTTCTATACTTCAAACGGTTGTCCCTAGTTATTCGATCCGAGCCCGCGTAGTAGGTCCCCTTCCAGGGATCGGGGAAGCACGTCATGCCTGAATTCCAGGATCAGCAACTGCGTTGTGTGGACTGCGGCGAGGGTTTTGTCTTCACCGCGAGTGAGCAGCAGTTCTACAAGGAAAAGGGTCTGACGAACGCACCCACGCGATGTCGCGGATGTCGCGAAGCGCGCAAGGCACAACGTGCCGCGGGCGGCGGGGGCGGCGGTTCGCGTGGGGGCGGCGGATCCGGTAGCGGCGGCTCGCATGGCGGCGGTTCCCGCGGCGGCCACGGTGCTGGCGGCGCTCGCGGAGGCGCGGGAAGCACGGCTCTATTCTCGGCGGTGTGTGCCACTTGTGGCGTCGAGACGCAGGTGCCCTTCCAGCCGACGCAGGGTCGCGCCGTGTTGTGCCGGGACTGTTTCCGCGCGGCGAAGCTCGCTGACGGTGGCGGTGGCCAGAGCGCCGGGGCTTCGCGCGGGGCGGGCGCTAGTAGTTCGCGTGGCGCCGGCGCCAGCAATTCGCGCGGCGCGGGGGCCCCGCGCAGTTCGGGTGCGGGCCATTCACGCAGCGAAGGCCCGAGTATCGCGCGCGGCGAGCGAGGGAGCAGCCCCGCCGGCGCAGGTATGCCGCCCATGCCCGTGCGTGGTGGTAAGCCCACGGGGCTGGTGAAGTGGTTCAATGAGGCAAAGGGCTTCGGCTTCCTTGCCGATGACTCCGGTGAGGACATTTTCGTGCATTTCTCGGCCATTCAGGGTGAGGGGTTCAAGGTCCTGAACGAAGGCGACCGAGTCGAGTACGATATCGTCCCGGGCAACAAGGGGAAGCAGGCGGCGAACCTGATCCGCATCGGCTGAACCTCATTGCCCCAACTGAGACGGTAAGGCCTCCGGGTAAACATGACCCGGAGGCTGCTAAGCCCTTGAGATCGAGTGAGCCCATCCATGCCCGATTCCGCCCCATCCCTGTCCGCGCTGAGCGAAGAGTTCGTCGAAGTGATTTGTCGCCTGGACCCCGTGGCCGCGACGGCCATGGGCATCCACGACTACGACCACCTGCTCCCCAATGATTCGCCCGCGGGCTTCGACGAGCGGCGCGCGTGGCTCGAGGACTTGTCGCGGCGCCTAAACGCCAGCACGCCGACGGAGCAGTTGCCGGCCGCCCAGCGCGTCGATTCACTCCTGCTGCGCTCGCGCATCGACGCCATGCGATTCCATCTCGAATCGCTGCCCATGCTCGCGCGCAATCCCGTGCGCTTCACCGAGACGGCGATGCAGAGCTTGTTCCTGCTGCTGGAGCGTCCGTTCGCGCCGCTCGATGAGCGCAAGGAATTGTTGCTGTCGCGGCTGCTCGCGATTCCCGATTACCTCGAAGGGGCGAAGCAGAGCCTCGTGCAGGTCCCGCAGATGTTCGCTGATCTCGCGCGCGAAGCGAACCTCACGGGTCCCGCGTACTGCGATGACGTGGCGCGCGTGCTCGAGCGGCAGTTCCCCGCGGAGTCGGAGCGCATCGAGCACGCCGTGGGCCGTGCGCGTGTCGGCTTCAGCCGCTACCAGGACTTCCTTGAGCGCGAGCTACCCAAGCGCGTTGGCGGCTCCCACGCCATCGGCGAGCCGGCGTTGAACGAGCTGCTCAAGCGCGAGCACCTGCTGGACCGCGACGCGCGCGAGATCGAAGCGCTCGGCGTAGAACATGTCGAAGCTACGCGGGCGTTGCTTGTCGCCGAGGCCAAGCGCATCAACCCTTCGCTCGACTGGCACCAGCAACTCGCCGCGGCCAAGCAGCAGCATCCGGCGAGTTCGAAGGTGCGCGAGTCCTACGCGCGGGAAGTGGACCGCGCGCGAAAGTTTGTCGCCGACAAGCGCATCGCGCCGATTCCTGAAGGGCCTGTGCAGGTGATCGACACCCCGGTGTTCGAGCGCATGTTCGTGCCATACGCCTCGTACGTGCCGCCGGGTCCGTTCGATCACGACCAGACGGGTGTGTTCTACGTCACGCCCGTCGACCTGACGGGCTCGCGCCAGGAGCAGAAGGAACAGCTCGCGGGACACTGCAACGCGGCGATCCCGCTGGTCGTCCTGCACGAGACCTACCCGGGCCACCACCTGCAATGGCAGCTCGCGCACCAGGCGTCATCGCGGCTACGCCAGTTGTCGGCGAACATGTGCTTCGTCGAAGGCTGGGCGCTGTACTGCGAAGAGATGATGTGGGAGCAGGGCTACTTCATGGAGCCGGCGACGCGCCTGATCCAGCTGCGCGACCTGTTGTTCCGCGCATGCCGCTGCGTGATCGACGTGCGGCTCCAGTCGGGCCGCATGAGCTTTGACGAGGCCGTCGCTTATCTCGTCGAGGTCGCCATGATCGAGCCGGTCAACGCGCTGCGCGAGGTGCGCCGTTACGTGTTGGCGCCGGCGCAGCCGCTGAGTTTCCTCGTCGGCAAGCTCGAATTGCTGGCGGTGCGTGATGAAGCGAAGCGCCGCTTCGGCGACCGCTTCAATCTCCACGACTTCCACACCGGCGTGCTGAGCGGCGGCGCCTTGCCGATCAAGCTCGTGCGCGAAGAGCTGTCGGAGCGCGCGAAGGCGAGTTAGGCGCGACGGAACCCCGCGGGACCGGCGCGCGACTCAAGCGTCGCTCGCCTCGCCACGGGACTCGTGCAGCGTGCGTTCGATGCGGCGGTCGGGGACCAGCCACATGATCGCGACCGCGACCGAAGCACCCACACGAGATCCACGTCGCGACGAACGCCAACGGGATCGAAGCCAGGTAGATCACGAGCGACAGCTTGCCCTTGAAGTCGTTGCCAATCGCGCGGGCGATCGCTGACTCCGCGCCGTGAATCCGCACCAGCAGCCGAGCCATGATGTAGTACGCCAGCCCGCACAGGCACAACAGGCCGCCATAGAGCGCGACGGGAATCGGCGCCGTGGCGTTTTCGCCCATCCAGCTGGTAGCGAACGGAATCAACGACAGCCAGAACATCAGGTGCAGGTTCGCCCACAGCACCGCGCCATTGACGTGGCGGACGGCCTGGAACATGTGATGGTGGTTGCTCCAGTAGATGCCGAGGAACACGAAGCTCATCGCATAGAACAACAGCGTGGGGACGAGCGGCCGCATCGCCGCGAGTGTCGGCTCGTGCGGCACCTTCAGCTCGAGCACCATGATGGTGATAAGAATGGCGACCACGCCGTCGCTGAATGCTTCCAGCCTGCCCTTGTGCATGTGTCTCCTCCGCTAAAGGTTTGGCGCGGAGAATACACATCCCGGGCGCGGCCGTCGCGGTATGTTGGGGTGCGTATCTTGGGCTGCGCCAAAGTCTTCCACCTGCCGATAATCCCAGTCTGCCTTGACGCCCCGCGCGCCACTGCCGCACAGTCCGCGAGCGCTGGCCGGGATGCCAACGCTCGTCGAAAGGAATCACTGCGTGGCGCCTGCGCCCTGTTGGATCGTCGCCGGAGTGCGTACCCCGTTCGTCAAAGCGGGCGGCGCTTTCGCGCGCACACCTGCCTACGAACTCGGCCGGATCGCGATGGCCGAATTGTTGGCGCGGCAGAACTTCGATCCCTCGCGCCTCGGCCACGTGACCTTCGGCAACTGCGCCCAGCCGGCCGAAGCGGCGAACATAACCCGCGTCACCGCGTTGCGCGCCGGCATTCCCGAGCGCGTCCCCGCGGCCACGGTGCACCGCAATTGCGCCTCCGGCATGGAGGCAGTCGCCGACGCCTGCTACCGCATCTCGGCGGGCGATGCGCGTATTGTGCTCGCGGGCGGCATGGAGTCGATGAGCCAGATCCCGCTGATGTTCCGGCAGGAATACGCGGACTGGCTCGGCGGTTTCATGCGCGCCAAGACTCCCGCGGCAAAGCTCGCCGCAATCTTGAAGTTCCGCATGCGCATGCTCAATCCGCGCATCGCCATCGTGGAAGGGCTCACCGACCTGGTGTGCGGGCTCAACATGGGCGAGACGGCCGAAGTGCTGTCGCGCGAGTTCCGTATAACGCGCGAGGCGCAGGATGAATATGCGCTCGCGAGCCACCAGCGCGCCATCGCCGGGCGGCCGGTGTTGCGGGAAGAGATCGTACCGGTGTTCCCCGGCCCCGGTCACGAACCGGTGCAGGATGACATCGGTCCAAGGGACGGGCAGACACTCGAGGCCCTGGCCAAGCTCAAGCCTTACTTCGATCGCCGCAATGGCACCGTCACCGTGGGCAATGCCTGCAGCGTGACCGATGGCGCTTGCGCGCTGCTCGTCACCGACGAGATCACTGCGCAGAGCTGGCCCACCCCGCCGCTCGGGCGCATTCGCGCCTTCGCCTTCGCGGGTCTGTCGCCGCGGCGCATGGGGCTCGGGCCCGTATTCGCCATGTCGGAGGCGTTGCGCAAGGCCAACCTCGAGCTCGCGGACATCGATCTGTTCGAGATCAACGAGGCGTTCGCCGCGCAGGTGCTGGCGTGCACCGCCGCAGCGCGTTCGGACGACTTCGCACGGGACGAGCTGTCGCGCAGCGAAGCGCTCGGCGAGATCCCGTCCGAGCGGCTCAACGTGAACGGCGGCGCGATCGCGCTCGGGCACCCGGTGGGCGTCAGCGGCTCGCGGCTGCTGCTCACGACTTTGATGGAGATGCGCCGCCGCGGGTTCAAGCGCGGGATGGCGTCGTTGTGCGTGGGCGGCGGACAGGGCGCGGCGTTCATCCTGGAGCGTGACTAGGTGGGCACGTTCCGGATTGAGCCGCGGGAGCGCGGCATTGTGCATCTCGTCATGGATGATCCCGCGCGACGGGTCAACGTGCTCGACGAGGCCGCTTTCGTTTCACTTGAGGCCGCGCTCGCTACACTCGAAGGCACCGCCGCGCTCACCGGCGTGATCCTGCGCAGCGGCAAGGCGGGCTCATTCATCGCAGGCGCCGACGTGCAGGCCATCGGTTCGCTGACGGATCGCGCGCGGGTGGAAGAGGTGGTGCGGCGTGGCCATGCGGTATTCGGCCGGCTCGCAGCACTCAAGGTGCCGACGGTCGCGGCGATCGATGGCGTCTGCTTGGGCGGTGGCACCGAGATCGCGCTAGCGTGCGACTCGCGCATCGCGAGCGAGGAACCGCGCACGCAGATTGGCCTTCCTGAAGTGTTGCTTGGCATCATCCCGGGCTTCGGTGGCACGAGTCGCCTGCCGCGGCTCGTCGGCCTGTCGTCCGCGCTCGATCTCATTCTCTCCGGACGCTCGCTCGATGCGAAGCGCGCCGAGAAGATGGGCCTCGTCGCCAAGGCCGTCCCCGCGGCGTGGTTGATTGAGCAGGCCGAGGCGCACCTCGAGCGCTTGATGCAGCGCCCGGCCGGCGCACGGCGTGACCGCTTCCGCCCGCGTACGCTGACCGCAAAGCTGATCGACGGGACACCGTTCGGACGTGCCTTCGCGTTTTCGCAGGCGCGCGGGATGACCAAGGGACGCACCGGCGGCCACTACCCGGCGCCGCTCGCGGCGATACGCGTGCTCGAACATGGATTGGGCGCATCGCTCGAGCGCAGCCTCGAGCTCGAGGCGAGCGAAGTCCCCGACCTGGTCGTAGGTCCCGTGTGCAAGAACCTCGTGCGCATCTTCCTTTTGTCGGAGGCCGCGAAGAAGGCGCCGCCGGTTCCGGGCTGTGATCTCGAACCCGCGGCGGTATCGCGCCTGGCGCTCGTGGGCGCGGGCGTGATGGGCGGCGGCATCGCCGAACTGGCGAGCCGCAACGGCATCGAAGTGCGTGTGCGCGACGTTAACCCCGCATCAATCACGCGTGCCCTGCTGACCGCGCGCGCATTGATCGACGACCGCCTGCGCCGGCGCCGTGGCCCCGCGGCGGTGCGCGAGCGTGAACGCGGCGCGCAACTCGCGCGCATCCTGCCGACGCTCGAACTGACGGGCATCGGGCGCGCGGACTTTGTGATCGAGGCCGTGGTCGAGGACCCGGACATCAAGCGCAAGGTATTCGCCGAACTCGAAGTGCGGCTGGCACCTGAGGCGATCATCGCCTCGAACACTTCGTCGCTGTCGGTGACCGCGCTCGCCGAGGGGCTCGAGCGCCCCGCGCAGTTCTGCGGCTTCCACTTCTTCAATCCCGTTCATCGCATGCCGCTCGTCGAAGTAGTGCGCGGCAAACTCACCTCGGACGCCGCGATCGTCACGGCCGTGGGCCTCGCGCGACGGCTCGGCAAGACGCCGGTCGTCGTGCAGGACGCGCCGGGATTCGTGGTGAACCGCATCCTGATGCCCTACCTGCGCGAGGCCATGCACCTGCTCGAGGAAGGCTATCCGCTGCGCGACATCGACGCCGCGATGCGCCGCTTCGGCATGCCGATGGGGCCGTTCGAGGTGTTGGACGAAGTCGGGCTCGACGTGGCGGTCAAAGTCGGTGCGATCCTGGGTCGCGCGTTCCCCGATCGGATGGAGGCTGCCCCCATGCTGGAGCGGCTCGTCGCCGCCGGACGGTTGGGGAAGAAGTCGGGGGCGGGGTTCTATCGCCACCGCGGCTCCAAGCGCGTCGCCGACCCCGGAGTCGCGCGCCTGTTGGGCGTGGCGCGCGGCCGCAGCGGGCATTCACTCGAGTCTCTCGCGGAACGCATGATGTTGGCGATGATCAATGAATCCGCGCGCTGTCTCGAAGACGGCGTCGTCGCCGACGCCGGGGCGATCGATCTCGCGATGATCTTCGGCACGGGCTTCCCGCCGTTCCGTGGCGGGCCATTGCGCCACGCGGACACAGTGGGGCTCGCGAAGATCGAGTCGCAGCTCGCGGCGCTGCGCGCCGAGAAGGGTCCGCGGTTCGAACCTTCGCCACGGCTCGTTGAGCTGGCGCGTAGCGGCGGGTCGTTCACGCAACCGTCGGCGTGAGCCCCGGGCGCCGCGAGTTACTCGCGGGCCTGCTGGTGACGGTGGCGGCGCTGTACGACTCCACCGGCGCGGCGCTGCCTGCGCTCAAGGAATTCGGGCATAAGTAGAACCGCCCGGCGAGAAAATCCGGGCGGTTCATTTGAGCCCAGTGCTTGCCCTCACCGGACTCGTGGAAGACTTGTAACGAACTGGAGGTTTGCAACGTTGCTCAGGCGTTGCGTTCGTTACATATGATTAGACGCGCGAGGTGCCCAATAAGTTGCAAGAGGCGAGCAAAGTATCGTTGGCGCCTGTGTGAAGCGGGGCACTGGAACTGCAAATAGCGTCACGTCCCCGTAAGGCGTCGCGTTCGGGGCCGTGAATTGCCCGTTTAGCGAGAACGGGCGCCGGGGCTTTTCGCCCCCCGGCGCCCGTTCGATGCTTATTGAGGGAAGCGCTAAGCGCCCGCCGGTCGTGGCGCCGGAGGCGGCAGCGCTCCCAGGCCACCGATGCCCGTCTGGGGTTCGACCACCGCCGTGACGGCAGGCGGCGCGGACTCAGAGGGCGGCTCTTCCGTCTTGATCGGCGGAAGCGTTTCGCCTTTAAGCAGACGCACCATCTCGTCGCCGTCGAGCGTTTCGCGCTCGAGCAGCGTCTTGGCCAGCAGGTGCAGCTTGTCGAGATTATCCGTCAGCAGCCGCACGGCGTTGGCGTGCGCCGCCTCGATGATGACGCGCACTTCCGAGTCGATCAGCACCGCGGTTTCCTCGCTGTAGTCCTTCGACGAGGTCATCTCGCGGCCCAGGAACACCATCTCGTCACGCTTGCCAAACGACAGCGGCCCGAGCTTGTCGCTCATGCCGAAGCGCGTGACCATGGCGCGCGCGATGCCCGTGGCCTGCTCGAGATCACTGACCGCGCCCGTCGTCAGGTGCGAGAAGATCAGCAATTCCGCGGCACGGCCGCCCATGGCATAGCTCAGCCGGTCCTCGAGCTGCTTCTTCGAATTGTTGTGCCGCTCCTCGGTCGGGGCATAGGCCGTGACACCGAGCGCCCTGCCGCGCGGTACGATCGTGATCTTGGTCACCGGATCCGCATCCGGCAGCAACCACGCCACCAGAGCGTGCCCGGCCTCGTGGTAGGCCGTCGTCTTCAGCTCGGCGTCGGTCATCACGAGGCTGCGGCGCTCGGTGCCGAGCATGACCTTGTCCTTGGCGTCCTCGAAGTCCGCCATCGTGACCTTCTTGCGATTGCGTCGCGCGGCCAACAGGGCGGCTTCGTTAACGAGGTTCTCGAGATCCGCGCCCGACATGCCCGGCGTGCTGCGCGCGAGCAACGGCAGGTTGACGTCATCCGCCAGCGGACGCTTCTTCGCGTGCACCGCGAGAATGCCCTCGCGGCCGCGCACGTCTGGCCAATCCACGACGATCTGGCGGTCGAAACGGCCCGGACGCATCAGCGCCGGATCGAGCACGTCCGGCCGGTTCGTCGCCGCCACGATGATGACGCCATCGTTCGACTCGAAGCCGTCCATCTCGACCAGCAGTTGGTTCAGCGTCTGCTCGCGCTCATCGTGCCCACCGCCAAGACCCGCGCCACGGTGACGTCCGACAGCGTCAATTTCGTCGATAAAAAGGATGCAGTTATGCACCACTAAACTGTTGGCAATAAAGCAATTAACGCGATTTAGACAGAGGTCGTAAACAGGCTCGTTACTGGCATTTTTCTCGATCTTCGTGACCCTGGACCAGAGCACCGCGGACTCAGCGAGATCGCGAAGTTGGTCGAGTTGCTCCGTGCTCGCAACGGATTCAGCTTCACGCCACTCGTCCATTTCCATGACCACTGCCTGCATGCTCGAACGCGAGGGCGCCACGAGTCCGCGTTCGTAGCTGCTGACATAGTGCCCACGCTCAAATGCGCGCTGGCCCATTCCGAGCGAGCGCCGCGCTTGCAGAAGGATTCCCGGTGCGGGAATCGAATCGAGTCGCGACGCAGATGTCTTGCGGTCGCGAAGCATCTCCCAGAGTTGGTTCAACGCGGCGAGCTTGACTGGATGATCCGAGCTCACCTTGTAGACAAAGGCGCGCAGGGACTCGAGCCCGGTGAGCACGATGTTGCCGTCGCGCCCAGCGCGTGCAGCAGGCGAATAGTTCGTCGGGATTCCCACGCGCAACATCGCATCGCGAATGAGTTGGTTTTCGCCAGACTTCCACGCCGAGATCACAATTTGCGGAGTTTTCCCGTTGACCCGGACGCAGCCGTCGCCATCGAACACGCCCCGCAACCATGCGGCAATGAAATAGTAGGGCAACTCAAGAATTCGTTCCTGCACTGAACGCAGTGCGTCACAGAGCAGCTTCCCGTAGATGTGCGTCGTGTAGCAGTCCTGCAGAATTTCGGGATGCTTGCCCTGGGGCAGGAGGTTTTCGTAATACTTCACGTTCAATCGACGCTTGGTGGAGTAGCCAAACTCCACCTCGAGCGCCTCCCGGATCCGCTCATGCAAGGCGAGTTCGGTATTGATGAACTGGATCGAGCGATCTCCCCGGCGACCCCAGCATCCGTCCGAGGCCAGCAGCCCGCAGACGTAGACGATTTCCTCGGAGAGATACTGCGGGGTCCGCTCGATATAGGACGACCGGTATCCACCCCGCCCCATCGAAAGCCGCTCCACTTCGCCGTGCCGTCGCGGCAGCGAGCCGCGCAGCTCGCCGAGCGTTTCGTGCCGCTTCTCCGGCAATTCGCCCCGCATGTGGATCAGCGTGTCGTCGGACAGGAAATCGTAGAAGCTTGGCGCCGCGCTCGTAGTCGCAATCACCCGCGGCGCCGCGACGTAGTCGGACGTCGTGAGTTCCTCAGCAGGCACCCACTTCATGCCTTCGCCGCGCATCACCGGGAACAAGTGGTTGCCCGTCGCGCGAATCTCGCTGGTTGCGGTGGTGATCGTGAACAATTCCTTGCTTGGCTTGCGCGTAATGCCGAGCACCGTGGCGTCCTCGAAGCGGAAGTCATCGGTCATGGCAGGCACCTTCACGCCGACCATCTTCTTGTCGAACATCTCGCCGATCGTGACCTGCTTGCCGCCGCTCAACGTCACGACGGAGTCGCCCGTGATGCACGGCGCATTCCGCTTGCCCTGCTCGAACAAGTCGCGAACGCGGCTGTTGTGCAGCAGCACAGGCTTCTCGCCACCGAAGAACGCTTCGTTATCGCAACCGCACAGGTCGTAGACGAAGCCGTCGAATGGCTTGGCTTCGACGCTTTGGATCACGAAGTTTGCATCCGCGAGCGTTGCCTGCTCGCCAGCCAGGGACTCGCTCCAGGCCACGATCACATCACTCGCCAGGACGGACTCAAGCGCGGGCAATGCGAGCGTGGCTGATCCAGACGCAGCAAGGGCGCTGCCCAGCGTCGCCCCGCTCGCGGCGAAGGACTGCGGGCTCTCGACGAACGCGGGCAACTGCACCAGCACATCCCCCGCCTTCAGCTCGCTCGCAGGCACCGACTTGATGCCGTCACGGGTGCGCACGAACACGCTGTGGTCGCCCGTCGTCCTGATCGTTCCGCCGAGATACTTGATCTCGTGGATCTCGCTGACCCGATGGCGAAGCACCCCGCGGGCGTTCTTCCAGGCGCTGCCTTGGACGAACGTCTTGGATGAGCCCTTGAACTTGGAGTCGAGTTCTTCGAACCCAAGCGTCTCGACGCCCGCCACGGGGACGACGAAGTCGGACTTCCCATCAGCGTAGAAGCTATCGACAAACTCGCCGATAGGGACCAACCGGGTACGGCCGTCATGGCGAACGACGATCGGCGTGTCACCCGTCACGGAAGCGCCCACACCGACAAACATCTCCACAAAGTCCGATCCCGACATCGAGAAGAACGGCACGCCCGCTTCGCCGGCGACGGCCTTGGCGAGCAGCGTCTTGCCGGTTCCGGGAGGGCCCAGCAGCAGGGCGCCCTTGGGGATTCGCGCGCCGAGTTTCTGGAATTTCTGCGGCTCCTTCAGGAACTCGATGATCTCCTGGAGTTCCTGCTTGGCCTCGTCGCACCCGGCGACATCCTTGAATGTGATCTTGGGGTTCGACTCAAGCAGCACGCGTGCCTTGGTCTTGCCGAACTTGAGCGCAGCGCTTCCGCCCGACTGCATCTGGCGCAGCACGAACATCCAGGCGCCGAAGATCAGGATGAGCGGCAGCCACTGCAGCAACATCATTGCCCAGCTGAAGCCGGCGCTGCGGACTTCGATCTCGACGCCGGGATTCGTCTTCCACACGAGTGCCGGTAGCTCGGCACCATCGCCGACGATGTTCGCCTTGAACGCCTTGAACGACTGGTCGTGGCCATCGACCTTGTGGGAGCTCTCGACCTTCAGGTCGCCGGTGACGCTGCGTTCGACGATCTGCAGGTCCTGGATGTTGCCCTTCTCGACTTCCTGGATGAACCGCGTGAACGACACCTCGGCCCGTTGCGGTGCCATGAGGCTGCCCTGGTACATGCGGTACCCGGCGACGGCCAGCAGGATCACGAAGACCCAGAACGCGAGCTGCCGGAACGGACGCCCCGGCTGCACGGGAAGGTTGCGGCGTGGCGGGGTGCCGCGCGGCGAGGAACGCCGCGAGTCGCGACCGGAGTCGCCGGAACCTGAATCGCGCCTGTCAGTGCTCAAGGGCTTATGCCTCCTGAATAACGCCCACGAAGGGCAGATTGCGATATTTCTCGCCATAATCCATGCCGTAGCCGATCACGAATTCATCGCCGATCGTCCAGCACGCGTAGTCAACGGGGACAGGGAATTTTCGGCACGGGGCCTTATCGAGCAGCGAGGCGATGCGAATGCTCGCCGGGTTGCGCTGCTTGAGCAGGTCAATCAGGAACGACAGGCTGCGGCCCGAATCGACGACGCCTTCGCAGATCACGACGTGGCGGCCGGCGATATCATTGCGCAGGTCTGATTCCATGCGGACATTGCCGCTCGACGTCGTGCCGCTGCCGTAAGACGACAGCGTGACGAAGTCGAACTCGACTTCCATTGGGGTGGCGCGCGCCAGGTCGCACATGAACAAGCAGGCACCTTTAAGCACGCCCACGAACACGGGAGAGCGCGTGAGCGGGCTCAGGTCGCGGGCGATCTGCACACCGACTTCGCGAATGCGCGCCGCGATCTGCTCGGCACTGAACAGCACACGAATCGAGGGCTCCAGCTGAACGGCCTGGGTCGTTGTCATGACGCTCCGCGTGAACGCAGGGAATCCCTCTCAAGGTGTTCGATTGCACCCGTGCGCGCATCAGGTGCAATCCAA
>JAYSRO010000038.1:0-1770 GCA_043720995.1 Candidatus Eiseniibacteriota bacterium | reverse complement strand
CAGACATGCCGTTGCCGATGTGCATGCCGACGGGTGCGGTGGCGCAGTGGTACACGAACAGGCCCGGGTTGAGCGCCTTGAAGGAGAACGTCGAGGTGTGGCCAGGTGCCGTGAACGACGAGGCTGCGCCACCGCCGGGGCCGGTCACGGCATGCAGGTCGATGTTGTGAGGCATCTTACTCAAGGGGTTGTTGCTCAAGTGGAACTCGACCAGGTCGCCCTCGCGGATGCGGATGAACTTCCCAGGCACGGCGCCGCCGAATGTCCAGAATGTATAGGTCACCCCATCGGCCAGCCTGCTCACGACCTCCTGCGTCTCGAGCTTCACGATCACCTTCGTGGGATGCCGCCGCGTGATCGGTGGCGGCACGTTGGGAGCCGAGGTGAGTACGGCTTCCTCCTGCCCTTCAAGCTTTTCCTCGCCGCCACCAGCACCACCACAGCCATTGACGGTCCAAACGATCAGGCCTGCGAACAGGAGGAATCGGAGCAAGCCTATGCGCTTCACGATGGGAGTCCTTTCGTTCTGGGAACGGTATGACTGGCGTCCTGCAAGATCGCAATTTTGCGGCTGCGAACCGGTTAGTGCTCGGCGTGAGCCATCACGGGGGCCGCGCCCAATTGCTTCACCATCCCCATGGCGTCCCAGGTGTTCCAGCTCTCGGCGATCTTGCCGTTCGCGATGCGATGGATCCACGTTCCCGTGATCGTCACCCGCTTGCCGGTCGCGGGGATGCCCGCGACATCACCCGTGTGCAGCCCGGTCCCCGTCCAGCGCGTCACCACGATGTTGCGCTCGGCCGTCACCATGTCGTCGATCACCCAACGCATCTCGGTGAACGACTGGGGCTGCGGAACGATGACGCGCTTGATGCCTTCGGGACCCACGGCTGCCCGGATCACGGGGTCGTGGTAGACGTGATCGGCAGCAATCAGTTGGTCGGCAACTTCCAGCTTCAAGCCGTTGCACACTTCATCGAAGAACCGGCGCACCAGCGCCTTGTTCGTTTCAGCGGACATGGGATCCCTCCTGTCATCCGGCGGCCTTGAGACTCGTTCCCTGAGCATGGTCGCGCGATGGTGAAGTCCTCGCACGCCATCACTGTATACTCACCACATGGCTGTGCCCACCCCTAAACCACTTGAGCCCGCCGCTCCACCCGAACGTTGGCTGAACCGCAACGTCATCGGCATGACGGCGACGAGCTTTCTCTCCGATCTCGGCCATGAAACCGCGACCTCCATCCTGCCCGCATTCCTCGCGATGCTCGGCGCGCCGCCGGCGGCACTCGGCGCCATCGAGGGCATCGCCGACGCGACCTCGAGCTTCGTCAAGCTGGGCACGGGTTGGATCTCCGATCGCCTCGGCCATCGCAAGGCCATCACAGTCGGCGGCTATGCGCTGACCGGCGCGTCGCAGGCGATCTTCGCGTTGGCGAATGGCTGGGGCTTGATCCTGCTTGGCCGCGTCGTGGGCTGGTTCGGGCGTGGCATCAAGGGACCTCTACGCAGTGCGATGATGGCGGACTCGGTGCCGGCCTCGGTGCGCGGCAAGGCAATCGGCTTCCATCGCGCGGGCGACACACTCGGCGCCGTCATCGGGCCGTTGCTCGCCGTCGTACTCATGCCGTTGCTGAACGCGCGACTCGGCAACCAGGCCGGCGCGGCGTTCCGTGCAGTGTTCCTGTTCACCGCGATTCCCGGACTCCTGGCGGCCGCGGTGTTTGCGCTGGTGGTGCAGGAGCGACGGCGCGGCCCGAACAAGTCGCT
>JAYSRO010000037.1:0-3720 GCA_043720995.1 Candidatus Eiseniibacteriota bacterium | reverse complement strand
GGCCGTCCCGACACCGCGCGGCTGGTGGGTCTGGCGAACTACCGGCAGGCGCTCAGCGACCCGATGTTCATGAAGGCGCTGTGGAACACGCTGGTGTTTGTCGGGATTGGCGGGCCGCTCTCGGTGATCACCTCGCTCGTCGCCGCCTTGATGGTGACTTCCAAGCTCGCGCGCATGCCGGGGATTTACCGCTCGGTGTTCTTCCTGCCCGTGGTCACCACGCTGGTCGCCGTGGCGATCGTGTGGCGCTACCTGTTCCACACGCAGTATGGCCTGCTCAACTGGATGCTCGGCGGCATTGGCGTGGCGCCGGTCGACTGGCTGGGCAACCCTCACTGGGCGATGTTCGCCATCGTGGTGATGGCGGTGTGGAAGAACTTTGGCTACAACATGCTGATCTTCGTCGCCGGATTGCAGAGCATCCCCGATGAACTCTACGAAGCCGCAGCACTCGATGGCGCAGGCTCGTGGTCACGCTTCCTGCATGTCACCGTGCCGCAGCTCGGTCCCACCTTGTTGTTCGTGGGCGTGATGACGATGCTCGGCAACTTCCAGTTGTTCTCGGAGCCCTACGTGATGACGCAGGGCGGCCCGCTCGGATCAACCACAACGATCGTGATGCTGATGTACGAGCAGGGCTTCCGCTGGTGGCGCATGGGGCTGGCCTCGGCCATCGCGTTCCTGCTGTTCACGATCATGCTGATCGGCACCGCCATTCAGGTGCGCGTTCAGAAGGTGACGCGCTGATGCGCCGCACGCTGCCTGCGATCGCGCTGAATGTGGCGTTGGCGATCCTCGCGCTGCTGACGCTGGCGCCGTTGGCGTGGATGCTGTCGGCCTCTCTGATGCCGAGTGGCCAGGCCAACAACTACCCGCCGCCGCTGTGGCCCACGCACCCGACGCTCGAGCACTACACCGCCCTGTTCACGCGCATGAACCTGGCGCGCGCGCTGGGCAACAGCCTGTTCGTTTCGATCCTCGCGACCCTGTTGTCGTTGATCACGAATTCCATGGCGGGCTATGCCTTCGCCAAGCTGCAGTTCCGCGGCCGCGAGCGCGCCTTCCAGATCCTGATGATGGCGCTGGTGATCCCGGGGCAGGTCTCGATGTTGCCGCTGTTCCTGCTACTCAAGTCGCTGGGGCTCGTCAACACCATGGCGGGCGTGATCGTGCCGTTCATGGCGACGATCTTCGGCATCTTCATGGTGCGCCAGTACGCGCTGGGCATTCCCGACGAGTTGCTCGATGCCGCGCGCGTCGACGGCGCGAGCGAGGCGCGCATCTTCACGACCATCGTACTGCCGGTACTCAAGCCCATTCTCGCGACCCTCGCCGTATTCACCTTCCTCAGCTCGTGGAATGACTTCCTCTGGCCGCTGATCATCCTGAGCGATGAGTCGCGCTACACGCTGCCGGTCGCACTCGCGAGTCTGGCCGGCGAACACGTGCAGGACACCGAGTTGATGATGGCGGGCTCCGTGTTGACCGTGCTGCCGGTGATGGCGGTGTTCTTGTTTCTGCAACGCGCCTACCTGCGCGGCGTCATGATGGGGAGCGTCAAGGGATGAAGCTGCGATCGGGTGTTTGGCGCGCCATGGGTGTGCTCGCGCTGTTGTGGGGGACGTGGGTTGGGGGCGTTGCATGCGCCGATGAGATGCCGTCGAAGCAGCTGTTGGATGGCTTCGAGACGGCCGTTCCTTGGAAGGCAGTCCCCGCCGACGGCGTCGAGATGAAACTGTCGACGGATCAAGGGGTTACGGGCAAGGCCCTGAGGATCGACTTCAAGTTCGTCAAGGGCGGCGGGTACGCGGTGTTGCACCGCGACATGGCGTTCGATCTGACCGAACGCTACCGCTTCACCTTCCGCATGAAGGGCGAGTGCCGCCCCAACAATCTCGAGTTGAAGCTCATCGATTCGACGGGCGCGAACGTGTGGTGGTGCAACCAGCGCGATGTTGAGTTCCCGCGCGCGTGGCAGCCGCAGACCATCAAGAGCCGCCACATTTCGTTCGCGTGGGGGCCCATCGGTGGGGGGACGCTGAAGAAGGTCGCGGCGATCGAGTTCGCGATCACCGCGGGGAGCGGCGGTGAGGGAACGGTGTGGCTCGACGACCTCGAGCTCACGCCGCTGGCACCCGAGCCCGTGCCGCCTCCGGCCATCCGCGCGGTCGCGACATCGGAACGCGCGGGCCATGCGCCCATGCTGGCGGTCGACGGCAATGCGCAGACGTCGTGGGCGAGTTCGCCCAGGGACAAGCGCGCGTATCTCGAACTGGACCTCAAGACCGAGCGTGAGTTCGGCGGCGTGGTACTCGACTGGGCGCCCAAGCGGCATGCGCGCAACTACGTGATCGATACGTCGTTCGACAAGGTGACCTGGACTCCCCGCTACACGGTCGTGGGTGGCACGGGCGGGCGCGATGCGCTGCGCTTGCCGGATTGCGAGGGGCGCTGGCTGCGCCTGCGCGTGCTCGAAATGGGCGGAGTCGAGTTGCGTGAGATATCGCTGATGCCGCTCGAGTGGGGGGAGACGCCCGAGAAGTACTTCGCCGAGCTCGCGAAGCAAGCGCCGCGTGGCAGCTTCCCGCGCAGCATCGGTGGCGAAGAAGCGTTCTGGACGGTGGTCGGAGATCGCGCGGGCGACCGCAATGAGGGCCTCCTCGGCGAGGACGGCGCGCTGGAGATGGGCAAGCGCCGCGGCACGTTGGAGCCCTTCCTGTACGCCGACGGACGGCTGGTGACGTGGGCCGATGTGCACGCGGAGCAGCGACTGGAGGGCGAGGGCGAATGGCCGCTGCCGCGCGTGGACTGGAAGGGCGGGCCGCTCGACCTGTCGGTGATGGCGTTCGCGGTACCCGATTCCGCCGCGTTGCCGCCCGCGGCGCGTGGTGTCGCGGGCGGTGCGTCGCGCGTGATCGCGCGCTACCGGGTGCACAATCCGCAGACGCTGCCTGTTCGAGCGACACTGTTCCTCGCGGTGCGGCCGTTCCAGGTCAATCCGCCCGCGCAGTTCTTGAACACACAGGGTGGGGTGGCGGCGGTTCACTCGATCGAAGGCGCGGGGGGCGTCGTGCGGATCGATGACAGCTACGGCGTCACGTGTGTCACGCCGCCGAGCGCGTTCGGCGCGACCACGCTGGATGCGGGCGACATCGTTGAGTCGCTGCGCCTCGGCAAGCTGCCGCGCGCCACGCGCGCGAAGGATGCGCAGGGGACCGCGAGCGCTGCGCTGAGTTGGTCGCTGGCGTTGGCGCCGGGGGCCGACACGACGATCAGCGTGGTGGTGCCGCTGGGCGAGGTGCCCGCCGCGCTCGGAGCGGGTACCAGCGAGCACACGGTCGACGCCGCGCTGGAGTCCGTGCGGAACAGCTGGGAAGGGCTCAAGAGCGGGATCGTGATTCGCGCTGCAGGGGGCGACGGTTCGACGCCGATGGAACTTCGCGCGCCCTTCAACGCCGCGACCGCGCCGATATGGCCGCAGCTCGGGTACATCCTCGTCAACCGCGATGGCGCCGCGATCCAGCCCGGCTCGCGCGCCTACGAACGCTCGTGGATCCGCGACGGGGCGCTGACGTCGTCCGCGCTGTTGCGCCTCGGGCAGGCTGAGACGGTGCGCCAGTTCATCGAGTGGTTCGCGCCCTACCAGTATGCCGATGGCAAGGTGCCGTGCTGCGTCGACCAGCGCGGCTCTGATCCCGTACCCGAGCACGACAGTCACGG
>JAYSRO010000036.1:0-1774 GCA_043720995.1 Candidatus Eiseniibacteriota bacterium | reverse complement strand
CACGATCATGGCGTGCAACAACTGCCACACGCCGGGCACGTTCTACGGCGCGCCTGACTTGGAGCGCTTCCTCGCGGGCAGTGAACTTGGCTGGGTCGGCCCGTGGGGAGTGGTGTATGCGGCGAATCTCACGAGCGATCCCGAAACGGGGCTCGGCAAGTGGAAGCCGGAGCAGATCGCGATGGCGATCCGCTCCGGCAATCGCCCGGACGGCCGCCAGCTCGCACCGGCGATGCCGTGGCTCAACTATTCGGTGCTGACGGACGCCGACGCGCTGGCGATCGCGGCGTACCTGAGGACAGTGAAGCCCGTGCAGCACGCGGTCCCGAAGCCTGTGCCGCCCGGCGAATCGGCCAAGGGTCCCGCACTCGCGTTCCCGCCGCCGAGTGCGTGGGACGCGCCGCGCACGGGTCCCGCGAAGTAAGGCCCCACGCCGCCCGGGCGCATGCCGCGGACCGGCCTTCCACGCGGTCCATGGCGTCTCGGTCGCACCGGGTGCGAACGGCGCGTGCGCTTGCTCTGCAACGCCGAGCCCTGCAGTCCGCATCGTCTGGGGCTTGTGCCCCAGGTGTGCACGGCGCCCGGACGCTCGTGATTGCTTTCACTTGCGGGCGCCGAACCCCTTCCTGTCCCACTGGCAAGCCCCTTGCAGTGATAACAGCCGGCTGCGGCCCACGCCGTGGCTCGCCTCCGTGCGTGACTTCTTGGACTGCTTCTCAGGGGGAATGCCGTGTCCTTCATGTCTTCTTTCGCGGTCGGTGTCCTGGCCGTTGTGTCTCCGCTTGCTGCCGTGAACGCATTCGCCGCCGAGGCGAACGACGTCCAGCCGGTGGCCTTCACCAACACCAGTTCGATCGCACAGTCCGCCACGACGGCGGTGCGCGAGACGGAATCCAGTGTTCTGTCACCCGGCAAGCGTGCGCCGGATTTCCAGTACCAGTCGTACGATGGCATGTGGCAGCACCTGCACAACGCGCTCGAGCATGGCGACATGCTGCTCGTGTTCGGTGCCAGTGACGTCGACCTGCGTACGCTCGAGCGCGAACGCGAATCGCTCATGAAGGGCGGCGTCATGCCGCTTGCGGTGGTCGAGAAGAGCGATCGTGAGGTATGGGCGTCCGTGCGCCGCCTGGGGCTGACGTTCAGCCTGCTGGCGGATCCCAAGGGGCTCATCGGTGCGCAGTACGGCGTGTTCGAGCCCGGTACCGGTCGCTCGCGGTCCGCGTGGTACGTGATCGATGTGAAGGGTCGTGTTCGTCAGATCGGTGGGGAGATGCCGTCGCAGGGGTGGCCCGGGTTGGCGGCCACCGCGCTCGGCCGTCCGCTCGAGGGTTCCACGCATACCACCTCGAAGCGTTGACGTCGGGTGTCACGCGCGGCCCGGGCCGAAAGGTCGGGGCCGCTGCGCTTTCCGGGGCGACTGTTCACCCGGGACCGCCATGCATTCACGCGGCGCCGCGTTGTAGGACTCGGAGCCTTCCTCGCCGCCTGGTCCGCGTTCGGCATGCGCCACCAAGCGTTGCCGCCCACCGAGTTGCAGTGCGAGCCCGGGCAGGGTAGTTTCCACCGGCTTCTGGCGTCTGGGGTAGGGTCCGTCGCGGATCCACCGGGCGTCTCACCGCGGAACCCCACGGGGCTGCATCTTGAGTCCCCGCCACGGGTTGACTATAGTCAACTGCCCCGGACGGGCTCGCGGAGGGATGGCCGAGTGGCTTAAGGCGGCGGTCTTGAAAACCGTTGAGCGAAAGCTCCGTGGGTTCGAATCCTACTCCCT
>JAYSRO010000035.1:0-1779 GCA_043720995.1 Candidatus Eiseniibacteriota bacterium | reverse complement strand
CTTGGAGTGAAGGCATGCGTCCATGAACCAACTCGCGGCGCCACTCCGCGATCGGGCTCTCCGGCACGGGCAGCGCCACGGCTTCGAATTCCCATCGCACGCCGCCCGCATGTTCAGTCCAGTGCGCGACCGGCATCCAGCGGTCCTCGTAGGCGATGCGCTGAGGTGAACTCGCTGCCACTCCATCGGCGCCAGCCGAAACGTCGACGCGCCACGCGCCGTTGCCCAGGTTTCCGCCCGAGTCAACGAAGTAGCTGCGCGCAGCACCCGGCCACATCAGCGCCGCAGACGGCGATGCGAAGGCATCGGCAACGCTGTCGGGCTCCCACGCCGATGGCGGGGGAGTTCCGGCCAGCGACGTCGGCCTGAGCGCCAGCAGGGCGATCAGCAGCAGGGCCAGGAGGGGATGGAGCATTCCCAAGGGTTATCGACCGGATCGCCGGAATTCTGTGTCCCGAATCCGTGTAGCCCGCGCCCGTAAGCCATTGTCCGCGTTTGCCGGAGCGGCTCTGGACCCTCGAGCCGCAAGGGCTGTATCGTCACGGGTTCACGCACCGGGAGGGGAGCCTTGTTCATCGAGGAGCATCTTCAAGAGCTGCGCCGCGACGGCTTCACGCCCGCGGCGTTCGCGCGCTACATCCGCCGGGTCGCCCTCGTGCTGCGCGAAAACCTCGACGCCAACCCGGGCGGTGTGCGCGCGGTGTGGAGCGTGGCGCTGGCGTTCTTCGCGGCAGCGTTCATCGCCTGTGCCGCGGTGGCGCTCAGGATCGAACGCCCGCTCGCCTATGAACTCCTGCTGTGGACCTCGGTGTGGATCCTGCTCGCCTTCACCGCCGTCACCGCGGGGATCTCACTGTTACGCGACCCGCAGGGCTACCGCCTCGCCTCGCTGAACGCCCCATTGGTGCTGACGCTCACGCGCATCGTGCTGGTGCCCGGTATCGCGCTGCTGTTGATGGACCAGCACTACGCGCTGGCGCTGGGCGTCTACTTGTTCGCCTCGCTCACCGACGTCGCCGACGGCTGGATCGCACGGCGCTGGAACCAGGTCACCGAGCTCGGCACGGTGCTCGATCCCTTGGTCGATATCGTGTTCACCTTCGCACTGTTCGCGGGGCTCGTGCTCGCGGGGCTGCTGCCGGCGTGGGTGTTCGTCGCGGCCGCATTGCGTTGCACCATTCTGGTTCTCGGCGGCGCATACCTCTACATCTTCGTGGGGCCGGTGAAGATTCACCCGACCACGCTCGGGCGCCTGATGGGTGTGGTGACTGCGGCACTCGTCGGACTGCTCGTGGTGCTGCACCTGTCGGGCGGACATCTCGCCGAACGGTTGTTGCCGCTGACCGCCATCGCCCTCGGCGTGTTGCTGTCCGGTGGCGTGCTGCACGTGCTGGCGCTCGGCTGGTACAACCTGCGCAAGTTGCGCGGCACATTGAATGAGCAGGGTCGCGTGGTGGGCGACGTGCGCTGGGGCAAGCAGTGAGCATCGCGAACGAGCTCGATCTCGCCTCACTCGAAGGTGACCTGTCGCAATTCGTCGCCACCGACGTGCTGCAGTTCCTGCGATTGGCGGGGGCGTCGGGGGTGCTTGAGTGCGAGCGCGGGGGTGAGCGCATCGCCATGGGTTTCGCCACGGGCCGCCCGTTGTGGGCGAGCACGACCGGCCGCGCGGTGCGCATCGGTGACGTGCTCGTGCATCGCGGCTGGGCGGACGCGGGGCTCATCGAAGACGTGCTCGCGTTGCAACGCGGGGGGGCGGACGGCCGCCGCGTCGGCGAG
>JAYSRO010000034.1:0-7719 GCA_043720995.1 Candidatus Eiseniibacteriota bacterium | reverse complement strand
GCGCTCCGGTGTTGAGCCGGAGCGCGTCGTCTGAGTCGGTTGTAACGCGGCTAGCGCGAACGCTTCCGCGCCGTCGTCCCACCCGTCGCTGGGCGGGTCCGCGTTGCGGTTGCTCCGGGGCGTACGGCCGGCTTCACCGCGCGACTGGCGGGGGAGCGTGGCTTGCCACCGGTCGACGGCCGGTGCTTGGCCGCTGCCACCGCAGGAAGTGGCTTCGCCGCCGGCACGTGCGGACGAGCAGGCTGCGTCGCGATGCGCGCCGCTGCTGCCGCGATGCCATTGGTCGGCCTGCGTTCTTCGGTGGTTTCGGGTTCGTAGGGCACGAGCGGCTTGATCTCGCGCGGCGCCATGGCGTAGTCGAAGTCCGGCAGCATGACACGGGGGATCGCGCGGCCGAGGAAACGCTCGATCGCCGCGACTTCCGTCTGCTCATCCGGGCTCATCAACGTGAAGGCATCGCCGACCGGGTCCGCGCGTCCGCCGCGTCCCAACCGGTGAACGTAGTCCTCAGGGGTCTGCGGCACGTGGAAGTTGACCACGTGCGCCGTCCCCGCGACATCGAGGCTACGCGCCGCCGGTTCGCTGGCCACGAGGATCTGCACCCTGCCCCGGCGCAGGTCGTCCATGGCGCGCTCACGCTCACCCTGGTTCGGATGCTCATCGAGCACCGCGACCGCGTGACCGTGGCGCTTGAGCTGCTTGGCGAGTCGCTCCGCGGCCGTCTTGGCCCGGGTGAAGATGATAGTGCTGCGCACTTCGGCACGCGACAGTAAATCATCGAGCAGGTCGAACTTGAGGTCCTTGGGCACAGGATAAATCGCCTGCGTGATCCCGGCCGCCGGCTTGGCGGTGGCGGGAGCGACGTCGACACGCACCGGCTCAACCAGCGCTTCCTTGGCCAGACGGTTGAGCTCGGGCGGCAGCGTCAGCGTATAAAGCAGGGTCTGGCGCGTCTCCGGCAGCAGCTTGAGCAGCTTGCGCACATCGGGCGCAAGCCCCAGTCCGACCATGCGATCGCCCTCATCGATGACGAGGATCTCGACATCGGCGAAGTTCAGGACGCCGCGGGCGTGAAGTTCGAGCAACCTGCCGGGGGTGGCCACGAGCAACTGCACCGGCTGCTCCTGGAGCATGCGCTCCTGGGCCGCCAGCGGCGCTCCGGTGTAGACCACGCCGATACGCAGGTCCGTGTAGCGCGTGTAATCGCGGGCACGGGTTTCAACATAGGACGCCAGCTCACGCGTGGGCACCAGCACAATGCCGCGCAGCCGGACGGATCGATCAAGAAAACGGGACAGCAGGGGGATGAGATACGCCCCCGTCTTGCCCGAGCCGCTTTCAGCAATTCCGATGACATCGTTACCCTGCAGGATGATCGGAATAGCCTTGCTCTGAATGGCGGTCGGCTCGGTAAACCCGGCGGCGCGGATCCCCTTGAGCATGGGAGCCGGTAAGCCGAATGACGCGAACGACACGAAACCTCCCTCAACTGTAACTTGTGTCGAGATCAAGCGATGGCTCTCCATGGCCCACGATCTCAGGCGCCCCCACTCGAGGGGGTCAGCCAATGAAACTATGCGGGGAAGGGCGTTAGGGCAACGCCTAAGATTGCCTTGATGACAACGTGCTGAAAACTTTGGGACATACTGGCCTATTCCACACCACGGCAATGGCTTGGGCGATCAATATTTGGGTCATTTCACGCGTTTCTTGCGCGCCTGGCAGACCGGGCAGAAAAATGTTGAGCGCTGCGCCTGAACAATGCGGCGAATCGGCGTTCCGCAGGTGTGACAGAGCTCCCCAGCGCGGTCGTAAACGCGCAATTGCTCGCCATACTGGCCCGACTCGCCCCAGATCGTGCGGTACATGCTGAAGGTCGTGCCCATGCGCTCGATCGCGTCGCTTAAGACGGTCACGATCTCGGGCGCCACGTCCGCCCACTCCGCTCGCGAAAGCGTTCCCGCCCGGCGGCGCGGATCGATGCGGGCGCGGTGGAGGATCTCGCTCGCGTAAATATTGCCGATTCCCGCGATGCGGCCCTGGTCGAGCAGCAGCAGCTTTACGCTCGCCTTGCTGCCGCGGGAGAGGTCGACCAGGTCGCCGGCCGTGATGGGCGGGGCGAGCGGGTCGCGCCCGAGCTTAAGCAGCGAGGCGTCGCGTTCGACGGCGCCGCTCGCGAGCACGCGCAATTGCCCGAATCGCCGCGCGTCCTGGAACCACAGCCGCGTGCCGTCCTCGAACTCGAGTTTGGCATGGACGTGCGGCAACTCCTCGGCCGGGGGCGCCTCGTAGAACAGCCAGCGGCCGCTCATGCCGAGGTGCGAGAGCAGCACCCGTGCTAAGTCGAAGCGGAACAGCAGGTACTTGCCGCGCCGCTCCACGGCGGTGATGCGGCCGCCTTCGAGCGCATCGAGTGAGCCGCCGCGCGAGCTGGTGTGCAACCGCGCGCGCGATCGCGTGGCGTGCGCGACGACTCGCGAGACGACTCGCGACTCGAGCATGCGGCGCAGGGTCTCGACTTCGGGAAGCTCTGGCATTGGGTTGTGCTGCTCCACTGACACCGGAGGCCGTCATGCATCTAGCAAAGAATTTCTTCTACGTCTGCGCGGGACTGTTCCTGCTGGCGCTGAGCTATCACCTGGGAGTGAAGGATGCGGGGGCGCAGACTCCGAACAATTCGGTGGTCAGCTACCTTCCGTCATGCGCGGGTTACCAGAGCGTGGCGGGAACCGCCAACGGAGTCGTGTATGAGGGCGTCGGATTGCAACGCTTCGTGGACTCATCTGAGCAACGTCTTCTCAGGTGGCTCGGTCAATGTCCAGCAGCACACCCTGGGCGGGCTCAAAGCGAAGTAGCGTTAGTCGTCGGCGGTCCGAGGCCTTGCCACCATGCAGGGTGGCTTGGGGGCGGAAAAATTTACTCAGCGACCGGAGGTCCGCGCGCAGGTCGTAGCGGGGAACACGCCTCCGATTGTAAAAATTGTACGTTAAGGTGCCGTAACGAGGCCGGCACGGGGCCAGACCGCTTGCCGGGGGCGGCTACTGAAGAACAACAAGCCGACGCTGACCCGAGGGCCTTTCGTCCACAGTCAATTGCACGAAGTAGACGCCCGGGAGTGCGCGCGCGCGGGTATCGTCCATCCCGTTCCACTCGATGGAGTGAACTCCTGCCGGTACTTCGCCGCGTACCAGCGATCGTGTCCGACGCCCCTGGAGGTCGAGCACTTCAAGGCGGACGTTCGTGTAGCTAGGCAGGGAGAACACGACCCGCGACGTGCCAACTACGGGATTCGGTGCACATTGGCGAAGCTCCGGATTGCCGACCACGCCGGGTTCGCTCTGCGAGACCTCGACAAGCGGGTACGTCAGGTCGTTGTACTGGTTTTGGGGGAGCATGAACGCATCCACGATAACGTCGATGTCCAGCGCAGTAGGCAAGCTTCGCTGGACGACAGTGAAGCCGGGGCTGGCCATGAGTTTTTCATTCAACGTCGGATCCGCGCTACGAAGGTGTGCGATTCTTAGTTGGAAATTGAAGCGGCTCCAACCGCTGTGCTTTGATGGCGTTGCGAAGCGTTCATCAATCACAAACGAAAGGAGCCGTCGATGGGCAGTGTCGTACGACGCATGCGGAGGCGCAAGCGGATCTTGGGCGAAGCCCAGGTCCTGCGGCGCGAGGACTACCAGGGGCTGGAGCTCGACGCGAAAGTGGAGCTGATCCGGAGCTTGATCCCATTGGGTTTGATGCACGTCCAGATGGTGCTCGACGAGGAGGTCGTGGCGCTGGCGGGTCCGCGCCACGCGCACGCAGATGGTGCCGCCGGGATGCGCCACGGGAGCAACCCGGGGACGGTGGTGCTGGACGGGCAGAAGGTGCCGATCCGGGTGCCGCGGGTGCGGGGCGAACAGGCCGAGATTCCATTGCGGAGCTACCAGACGCTGCACGGTACGGGGATCGCAGACGAGGGACTGCTGCGACGCGTGCTGTACGGGATCTCGTGCCGCAACTATGAGGCGGCGGCGCGAGCGATCCCGGGCGCGATCGGGCTGTCGAGTTCGTCGGTGTCGCGCGGGTTCATCGAGGCGAGCGCGGCGAAGTTGAAGGAGTTCCAGGAGCGCGACTTGAAGGGCGAACACTACGTGGCGTTGTTCCTGGACGGCAAGAGCTTCGCGGATGCGTTGATGGTGATCGCACTGGGCGTGACCGCCGACGGCAGCAAGCGATTCTTGGGATTCATCGAGAGCGACACCGAGAACGAAAAGGTGCTGGCGCCCTTCCTGCGATCGTTGATCGAACGCGGCCTCGATATCACGCAGGGGCTGCTGGTGGTGATCGACGGCGGCAAGGGCCTGCGCTCGGCGGTGCGGCAAGTGTTCAAGAAGAACGCGGTGGTGCAGCGGTGCCAGTGGCACAAGCGCGAGAATGTGGTGAGCTACCTGCCGAAGAGCGAGCAGGCGATCTGGCGGCGGCGGTTGCAACACGCCTATGACCGGCCGAGCTATGCGGAGGCCAAGGCGGCGCTGATGAAATTGCACCGGGAGCTTGAGGGCCGCAATCAGTCGGCGGCCGCAAGTCTGGCCGAGGGCCTCGAGGAAACACTCACGCTCCACCGGCTCGGGGTCTACGCGTTGCTCGGCGTGTCGTTCAAGACCACCAATTGCATCGAGTCGGCGAATGCGCTGATCGAAGAACGGTGCGCGAAAGTGGACGCGTGGAAGAACTCGAACCAGCGGCAGCGCTGGCTCGCCACCGCGCTGCTCGACATCGAGCCGCGACTGCGCCGAGTCAGGGGGCATCACCATCTCCCGAAGTTGATCGCCGCGCTGCGCAGCGAACTCAAGATCAAAGAGAAGCAGCACCGGGCGGAAGAAGCTGCGTAATCACACGATGGAGCCGTGGATATTTTCAACTAAGAATGGGCTTGACTCCGCGCTACCGTCGAAGTGAGAGTCAACATCGAACGGAATTGTTCCCCGCGTCCCGCCGGAACCCGCGACGTTTCCCTCGGCCCCGTTCTGCAGCCAGTCGAAACCGTAGTAGTTGAAAAGAAGTGGTGGGTGGAAGTTGTTTTGCATGGACGAGTAGGGGTACTGAAATTGACCGTCCTGGTACTGGCTCAGCGCGCGCAGACAACCAATCGCGTGCCCAAATTCGTGGCACAGAACGCTCAAAACATCCCAAGAGCCGAACGGCGCCGTGATCGCGTTACCAAACCGACCGTGTTCGGCGGTCATAGAGAATTCAGAGTTGTTGCCTAGCGTGGGGTCAAACCATAGCGGCTGTGTGGACGACGTCGTGAGGTCTACGTCGGCAGAAACCGGCAGGAAGCTGCCCGTGCGTGGGTCGGGGTTCGCGGTTTCCTCATTGTTGTACACACGCGCGACTGGGTCGTTGAGCTCGCCGGAGAGGTTCGCTCGTTGTAGGGTGATCGTCACCGTGTAATCGAAGAAGATCGTCTTCTCCCAGAATTGCTTGGCAGCGTATGCGGCCTGCTGCCCCGGCGAGCCGAGCGGGAAGCCATTTCCGAAGACCAAGTTGATCTTCACGGCAGAAGCGGTGTTGGCCCACAGGAGCAGCCCTAGGCAAATCGCGATGCTGATCCTCCTCATGCAGCACCTCCTGCCTGCGATCCGAGGCTCACTTCATCGAGAGGGTGGCTTTCGCTGAAGCCACCCTTCCGTCGGGTCCGATGACCACTTGGACCCCGGGGCCGCTTGAGGCGCCACCGTAGGTAACAACCCACTGTTGCTGCCAGCGGTGGATCGTCGGTCCGAAGCGGAACATGCGGCGCTCAAGCGTCACTGGCTTGTGGGGGTAGTGCTTCTTCCACGCCGGATCGCTGACGACGGTGGTGTCATAGCACGCCTTTCCTGCGGGCCAAGCGATTTTGTCGAGCGAGTCGAAGAGTGCGACGTTTGGGGCGGTGGTTCTCGTCCAGAACTGCACAGGGTTCTTGATGTCGCGTCGCGGTGCCCCAGCGCTCACTGACGCCGCCAAGCTGTAGCTAAGAAGCACCGTCCACAAGATCACAACAACCTGTCTCGCGCGCATAGACTCTTCCTCTCCGTTGCAACGAGGCTAGCCCACGCGTGGGCCTGACACCAGATCATTTCGCAAGTCGATACGTTCCACCCAATTCCGCCACCAATAGTCGAAAACAGCACGTCGAACGGCCGGCTTCGCGGTTGGCGGAATGAACTCATGCTGAACTTCAAGCGCTTGGCGATCTCGCGCCTGCTCAGGCCGTTCCTGAAGCGCCGCTTGATCTCCGGGGCGTGCTTGGCAACGGTCGGCGGGTGTTCCAGACACCGGTGGGCCGCAACACTCCTATGGACGCGGCATTGACGACAACTTCGGATCCTGCGAAAAAATCTGCGGCAGAGAATTTTCGATCAGCCAGACCCTCCGAACGAAGAAGCGAGCGCTCATACCGGAGCGGTGGACAATGACGTCAACTATGTAGGCACGTGCAGTCGGTGGGGTGGGCGCGCTCGCCGGCAGATGAAATCCCCGATCAGGGCGATCGGTCAATGATTTCGTAGGGCTTCTCGCATCCCTCTCATAACGCCCAACTTCATCGCTTTTCAGGTGATGCATCACGCTAGGCGCAAGTCACCCGCAATTTCCCGAGCACAACCCACCGATTGCGCCGCGCCGCGCTACCGTGGCATGCTCCGGTCCTTGGACACGAATGATTCGTGTCCGCCGGAGCCCCCGTCATGGATGACCGCTCTCGCTTCGATGAATTCGCGCGGCTCGCCACCGAGCAGCGCAATCCCCGCACCCTCGATCTCGACCAGTTGGGCGTCGAGGCGATGATCGAGCGCATCTCGGCGGAGGACCATCTCGTCCCGGTCGCGGTGGCGCGTGAGATCCCCTACATCGCCCAGGCCGTCGAGCTCGTCGTGGCCTCGTTCCGCGAGGGCGGCAGGTTGATCTACGTGGGCGCTGGCACCAGTGGCCGCCTCGGCGTTCTCGACGCTTCCGAATGCCCTCCGACTTTCGGCTCGCCGCCCGAGTGGGTGCAGGGCGTCATGGCGGGTGGGCTGACGGCGTTGGTCCGCGCGGTTGAAGGCGCCGAGGATCGCGTCGATGCGGGTGAGCAGGCGATGGTCGACCTTGAGGTATCGCCGCGCGACACCGTGATCGGCATCGCGGCGAGCCGCCGCACGCCCTATGTCGTCGCGGCGGTCGCACGCGCGCGCGAGCTCGGCGCGCGCACCGCCTACATCACCTGCACGCCGCGCAGCGAGTTCGCGATTCCCGTGGACGTGGCGATCTGTCCCGAGGTCGGCCCCGAAGTGCTGATGGGCTCGACGCGCATGAAGTCGGGCACGGCGCAGAAGCTGGTGCTCAACATGATCACCACCACGGCGTTCGCCCAGTCGGGCAAGATCTACGAAAACATGATGGTCGACCTGATGGCGACGAGCCAGAAGTTGGTCGAGCGCAGCCGCCGCACCGTGATGACAGTGACGGGTTGCGACTACGAGAGTGCAGCGCGCGCCATCGAGGCCGCGGGCAAGAGTGTGAAGACGGCGATCGTCATGCAGAAGCTCGGCGTCACGCGCGAGGCAGCCGAAGCGCGGCTCGCGTCGGCGCGTGGCTTCGTGCGTGCAGCACTGGAAGGGGTACCCACCGCATGAACACGACATCGAAGCGCGCGCGCGACACCGTGGTGCAGAAGGCAGGCTGGGCCATCGCAGGGATCGCGCTGCT
>JAYSRO010000033.1:0-3746 GCA_043720995.1 Candidatus Eiseniibacteriota bacterium | reverse complement strand
CCGGACCGATGCTCGAGGAAACGGCGCGGCTGCTGTTCGACTACTCGCTGTTCAACGGCCACCCGCGCTTCCTCGGCTACATCACCTCCTCGCCCGCGCCCATTGGCATGCTGGCGGAGTTGATGGCGGCGGCGATCAATCCGAATGTCGGCGGCTGGATGCTCTCCCCCGCGGCGACCGAGATCGAGACGCAGACGATTCGCTGGATCTCCGAACTCATCGGCTACCCGACGACGGGCGCGGGCGTGCTGGTGAGCGGCGGCAACATGGCGAATATGGTCGGCTTCTGGGCGGCGCGCGTCGCGAAAGCCGATTGGGACGTGCGCGCCGCGGGTGCCAAGGGCGGACGCCAGCTACGCGCCTACGCCTCGGCCGAGACGCACACCTGGATCTACAAGGCCGCGGACCTGACGGGCCTGGGCACCGACGCCATCCGCTTCATCCCCACGGATGCGGACCTGCGCATGGACATGGCGGAGCTCAAACGCCAGATCGCCACGGATCGCGCGAATGGTGACCTGCCGTTCGCGGTGATCGGCACCGCGGGCTCGGTCAGCACGGGCGCTATCGACCCGCTCGCCGCGATTGCCGCGCTGTGCCGCGAGCAGGAGCTGTGGTTCCACGTGGATGGCGCCTACGGCGGCATCGCGGCGGCGGTCGATACGGTGCCCGCCGATCTGCACGCGCTGGCACTCGCTGACTCGGTCGCGGTGGACCCACACAAGTGGCTCTACGCGCCGATCGAAGCAGGCTGCACGCTCGTGCGTGACCCGGAGTCGCTGACGCGCGCGTTCTCGTACCACCCGGCCTACTACCACTTCGAGGAGCAGACGACGAACTTCGTCGACTATGGCCCGCAGAACACGCGCGGGTTCCGCGCGCTCAAGGTGTGGTTGGCGCTTCGCCATGCGGGTGCCAAGGGCTACCGCAAGATGATCGGCGACGACATGGCACTCGCGGTGCAGCTCGCCGACCTCGTGAAGGCGTCGAGCGATCTCGAGTTCTGCACGCACTCCTTGAGCATCACGACCTATCGCTGCGTGCCACCCGACCTGCGTGAGCGCATCGGGGATGCCGCTGTCGAGGAGTACCTCAACACACTCAACCAGGAAGTCTTGTCGCGCATGCAGAATGGCGGCGAGGCGTTCGTCTCGAACGCGGTGATCCGCGGGCGCTACGTGTTGCGCGCGTGCGTGGTCAACTTCAACACGCGCGCTGAGGACATCGAGGCGGTGGCGCAACTGTCATCACGCATGGGACGCGAGATCGACGCGGAGTTGAGGCCCGCAGCGCTCAAGTCGAAGTAGGGCGCGCGCGAAGGAGGCCTGCGCGAAGGGCGTGACGTGGCCTAGAACCCCCAGCCACCCTCGAGCAGCTTCGGCAGCAGCGGCTTCAATACGCGGTAGGTAGCACCCCACAGCTGGTGCTCACCTATGCGGATGAACTCGATCCGAACGGGCTCGGGCCACTGGGGAAAGCGCTGCATGTTCGCATCGAGGTTCGCAGGATCGGCGAGATCGCGCACGCGCGGCTCCAACACCTCGGCGACTTCGCGCTCGGCGATCTTCCATTCGACAGGCCGTACGACGCGCGCCAAGAACGGATGCACGCGGAACCCGGAGACCCTCACCTCGATAGTGTCGAGCGTTTCGAGCACCGTCGCACTCGCCGGCGGCAGGCCGATCTCTTCGTGCGCCTCGCGCAGGGCGGCATCACGTAGCGATGCATCCGCGGGATCGAGCTTCCCTCCGGGGAACGCGATCTGGCCGCCATGCGGTCCCCCCTCGGTGCGCCGCAGCAGGACGACACGCAACTCGCCCGCAACGTCGCGATAGACCGGGACGAGCACAGCGGCATCCATGAGTTCGCGAGGCGCGGACAGCGTGGCCTCGCTCACGCGAGACGCGGCGCGCAGCCGACGATGGGGCAGGACATGGGCAATCTCCTCCTGAGAGTGCGCGAGTGTTCTTTCGATCGGGTCACCCGCAGCTTACCACGGCGAAAACTCCTGCAACTTTTCGGGCGCGAGCGGCGTCTGTGTTGGTGACCGGATGCGTGCTGGATCCCTTCTCCCCGGAGTCCCCGATGACGCCTTGCCCCCTACTCCGCCGCTTGCCACGCCTCGGTCTGTTTGCCGCACTCGCGCTCGCAGCAACCCTGCCCTGCACCCCGGCGCACGCCCAGTTCGACGGGCCGCCGCAGGACCAGGCCGACATGCCGGTGACCGCCGCCGTTCGCGCCGCTACGGTCGAGAGCCTCGCAGTCGCGGTCGAGCGCAGCTATGTGTTTCCCGATGTCGCGAACCGGACGGCAGCGGCCCTCCGCGCCAAGCTCAAGCAGGGCGGCTACAACGGGCTCGACCTCGCCACCACGTTTGGCGATTCACTCAGCAACGACCTGCGCGCGATCGGCAAGGACCGTCACTTTCGCGTGGGCTACTGGAACCGCGAGCTGGCGCCGGATGCGTTCACGGACAAGGGACCCTCGCCCGATGAGCGCTCACGCGACTCCCTGCAGGCGCGCAGGCTCAATCACGGGTTCGAGCGCCTGATGCGGTTGAGCGGCAACATCGGCTATCTCGACCTGCGCGCCTTCGATGGTTCACCCGAGGCGGGCGCGCGCGCCATGGCCACGATGACGTGGCTGGGTGACACTGACGCGCTGATCGTGGACCTGCGGCGCAATGGCGGCGGCGATCCCAACATGATTACGCTGCTGCTGAGCTGGCTGTTCCCGGCCAACGAGCGCGTGCGCGTCAACGATTTCTACTTCCGCGACGCCAACCGCACCGAGCAGTATTTCACCATGACGACGATCCCGGGCGAGCGCTACGTCAACAAGGACGTCTACGTGCTCACCAGCCATCGCACCGGCTCAGCGGCGGAAGAGTTCGCCTACGACATCAAGAACCTGAAGCGCGGCACGTTGGTCGGTGCGACGACGGCCGGTGCCGCCAATCCCGGCGGCATCGTGCGACTGGGTCCCCACTTCGCGGCATTCATCTCGAATGGACGCGCGGTGAACCCGATTACCAAGACCAACTGGGAAGGCGTCGGCGTCGAGCCCGACGTGAAAACGGATGCCGAGGAGGCATTGAAGACGGCGCACCTCGCGGCACTCGCCAAGATCATCGCGAATGAGCAGGACCCCGACCGCAAGCGTTCGCTCGAACGCACGGTCCAGACGGTCAAGGACACGCCGGTGGAGCCGCTCGACCTGGGTGGACGACGCCCCGCGGCCGCGCCCTCCAAGTAGCACCAGCGCAACTCCAGGGCCGTGCTTGTCCCGGCGAAGCCGAGTTCCCAGCGGACCGCAACGCAACGCCATCCGAACCCCGTCGCACTTTCTCGCCCTCACGAGAAACTCGCGGCGGGGTTCCGGCGTATACAGAACATTCGCACCCCAACCCTTGCCCCGAGGCCCCCATGCTTGAGATTCGCGAACTGGTCAAGATCTATCCGGGTCCTGTCGCCGCACTACAGGGCATTGATCTCGATATTCCCAATGGCATGTTCGGCCTGGTCGGTCCCAATGGCGCGGGCAAAACCACGCTGATGCGCGTGCTCGCTGGCCTGCTCGAGCCTACCGCGGGCCGCATCAGCCTCGATGGCGTTGACGTACTCGCGTCCTCGGAGAAACTGCGCGCGCGGCTCGGCTACTTACCGCAGGACTTCGGCTTCTACCCGCACTTGTCGGGCGAAGCGATGCTCATGCACCTGTTGCGGCTCAAGGGCGTGGATTCCCCG
>JAYSRO010000032.1:0-3752 GCA_043720995.1 Candidatus Eiseniibacteriota bacterium | reverse complement strand
TGAACGGTGAGGTGTGGACCGGCTGGCAGCGTGAACGCAACGCGGAGGCCCGCCCCATGGTGAACGTCTCGGGGCGCATCGAATGGGTGGTTGAGCGCTTCGCAACCCTGGCGCTCGAAGGCGGGCGCAGCAATTCCAATCTCCAATCCGCGAGCGGGTACGAGCGCCGGCAATGGGCCGTCTCGATCACCAAGGGGTTCTAGTGAGCTGGCGTTCACGCACGTGGGGGATGCTGTTGGCAGCAGGGCTGTTCGCGGCCTCCGGGTGCTCGACCTCCACGAGCGAGGCCTCGCGGGAACACGGGGGCAGCGATCGTCACCTCGCGATCCTCTGCTACCACGACATCTCCGCCGCGGCCAACGCTCCGCTGCTGACGGTGTCGCCCGAATTCCTGCGCGCGCAGATCCGCGCCTGCCGCAAAGCGGGTTGGACGTTCATCGCGCTCGACCAGGTGATCGCGCACCGCGAACACCCCGAAACGCTCCCGCCGCGCGCGATCGTGATGACGTTCGACGACGGCTACCGCAGCTTCCGCAAGATCGCCCTGCCGATCCTGCGCGAGGAACACGTGCCGGCAACGCTCGCCGTGATCACCGGGTTCGTCGACCACGCCCCCAGCGACATGGCGCCGCTGATGAACTGGGACGAGTTGAACGAAGTCGCCCGCGACCCGCTGGTGACGCTGGTGTCGCACGCGCACGCGTTGCACCGCTACGAGACCAGCAACCCCTACCGCGACACCGAGCCCGCGATCGCCACGCGCCGCTACATTCTGGCGCAAGCGCGCTACGAGAATCGCGAGGAGTACCGCGGGCGCGTACGCGCGGACCTCGACACCGCCCGGCAAGTGTTCACCGCGCGGCTGCACCGGACCCCAAACGTGCTGGTGTGGCCCTACGGGGCGCAGAACGAGATGGCGTGCGCAATCGCGGCCCTCGCGGGCTTCCCCGTTACGCTCGGACTCGGTAGCGGCGAGATCACCGCGCGCGACCTGCGGCAGGGCCTGCTGCCGCGCATCATGGTCAATCGCAAATTCCACTTCGACCGCGGGGATGCCGCGTGGCTGAACGCCGCGGACACGCCGGTGCGCGCCGCCAGCGTCGATCTCGACGACGTCTACTCGCGCGACCCGCGCGTGTTCGACGATCGCGTCAACCAACTCGTGGCGCGGGTCCGCGCGTTGGGCGCGAATACCGTGTTCCTGTCGGTGTGTTCGGATTCGGCCAGCACCGGCGAGTACACGGTCGCGTGGTGCATGAACCACCAGGTTCGCGTACGCGCCGACATCTGGTCGATGGTCGCGTCGCGGCTCTCGCAGGCGCGGATCAGGGTGTGGGCGCGCGTGCCCTCGATGAACCTGAGTTGGGCGTGGCAGCAGCATCCCGAGTGGCGGATCGGCGACCCGTCGCGGGGAACGCGCCGCGAGATCGGCGGCGAAACGTCGGCGCTCGCGACGCGCTGGCCGAACCGGTTGTCGCCCGACCTGGCCGAGTCGCGCCGCGCCGCCATCGACTTCGTCTCCGACCTCGCCGTGTACGCACCGCTCGACGGCATCGTGTTCGATGACGACGCCGCGATGGCCGCGAAGGAGCGCCTGGCGATGGCGGGATCCTCTGAAGCGCGCGACAAGGCGTTGGCGATCGAGGACCTGCTGAATCGCTGCCGTGACGCCGTGCGGACCTGGCGTCCGGATTGTTCGTTCGCGCGCGTCGTGGATGCGGACGTAGTGCCGGTCACCGGGGCAGACCCCGCCCACGCGCAGGACTTCTCGCGGATCGCCGGCGACTACGATTTGACGGTGGTGAGCGTGCCTGTCGCGGCAGGCCCGGACCCGGACGCGCCCCGGCGCGTCGAGCGGCTCGCGCGCCGCGCTATCGAGGGCTGGCGCTCGGAACTCGCGCGCCTGTCCGGCGCCGGCATCGGCACATTGCTCGGCAACAGTGCCGGCGTGGCCAGGCCGCCGATGGCGCCGGTACTGTTCGAATTCGAGGCCTACGATGCGACGTCGTCGCGCTGGCTCGACGCCCCGCAGTTGCGCGAGTTGACGGCTGCGACCGCGCGCGGCGGCGTCCCAAACGTCGGGCTCTCCTCGGTGAGCCCGGCGCTGGGCGAATTGCCGGCGGCGTTGTTGGGGGCGAAGCCGAGTCCCGAACTCGCGGGGAGCGAAGACAGCGGGCGCTGACGTTGGCCCGCCGGCTACGGGATGAGTCGGGGGGCTGCATAGGCAACATGCCCTGGGGCATGTTGCCACGATCATGTCACCGAGGTGCTGTCGCGAACGCCACGATGCTGCCCCAGTACACCTCGCTGGGGTCCTTGCGCGCGGCGGCGTGCGCGAATCCATCGAGCACCACGAGCCGCGATGGCGCGCGCGAGGCCGCTTGAATTTCCTCGGCGAACGCGACGGGGAACTTGGTGTCACCGCGGCTGTGCACCACCAGCAGCGGCACCTTTAATGAGCGTGCGAGCCGCACATTGTCGAGCGCATCCGGCATCCATGCGGCCAACCACGCGGGCAGCAACTTGAGCTGAACGGCCGCCGCGCGCCCCGACGAGAACGGCTCCATCAGCGCCACGCGATCGACGGCACCGGGGTAGCGCGCGTTCGCTTCCATCAACACTGCGGCGCCGAGCGACAACCCGACGCCGGTGCGCGGAACACCCCGCGGCGCGCGACGCTCGAATTCGCGCAATGCGTTCACGCCATCCTCGATGGCGATGTTGATCGAAGGCTTGCCCGTGCTGCGGCCATAGCCCGAGTAGTCGAACAACATTACCGACAAGTGATGTCCGTGCAGCAATCGCGCGGCCGCCAGCCAGTCGGAGGTGTTCTCCGCGTTGCCATGGAACAGCAGCACGGCACCGGAGTCGGTGCCATCCGCCGGAATCCACCAGGCATCAAGTAGGCGATTGCCCGAGGCGATCTTCAGCGAATCGAAGCGCATGCCCCGATCGGACGGCCATGCGTGCCCCGGCGGCTGGGGATCGAAGCCGGCGTGCTGCGTCTTCACGTACAACACCTGGCGCGCCGCGCCCAGACTGCCCGCGAGCAGCAGCAGCGCGATGCAGGCCATGCGGCAGGACCGGTTCATCGGGAATGCCTCCTGAAAGCTCCAGCGTGCCCACACTATCGCATCCATTCGCATGGGGTTAACTGTGAAGCGATGGCCGGGGATTCCACCCGCGCGGCCGGGGGTCCACAGAAGCCGGCCCACGATCCGCTTCCATTGGGGTTCAGCACCCAGTCGCCGCTGCCGATAGTCCCTGCGATGGATCTCCTCCCCACCCGCACCGGGCGCGCCGCATCACGCCGGGCGAGGGGGCTCGCGCTCATGACGAGCCTGCTCGGGGTCTTGCTGTGCCTGAATCCCCGGCCGGCA
The DNA here is from genome assembly GCA_043720995.1 of Candidatus Eiseniibacteriota bacterium. Lineage (GTDB taxonomy): Bacteria > Eisenbacteria > RBG-16-71-46 > RBG-16-71-46 > RBG-16-71-46 > JANLWK01. The sequence goes on along the minus strand of JAYSRO010000032.1, from coordinate 372 downwards.
GGCGCCACGACTTCCACACTGACCATCATCGCGGACTCGTCGACCACCAGCGACGCTTGGCTGCGGGAAGACGCCGCAACGAGCAACTTCGGGACGAGCATCGACGTGCGCGTACTGTCGTCTGCGAATCAAGCCAATCGCAACTCGGTGATCCGCATTCCCCTGAGTGGGCTCACCGGCAAGACCGTCCTGCAGGCATGGCTCGACCTCAAGCAGTTGAGCGCCACCAGCGCTACGCCGATCGATGCGCGCATCTACGCGCTCAGCGAAGCGTTTGTGGAGGCCAGGGTCACGTGGGCCCGGCGAGACTCAACCAACTTCTTGAACTTCCCATTCAATTGGCCGTGGATAAAGCCCGGCGGAACGCATGGA
>JAYSRO010000031.1:0-7767 GCA_043720995.1 Candidatus Eiseniibacteriota bacterium | reverse complement strand
CCGACGCGTTGAGCCGCGTCGCCAGCAGCCCGGTCAGGCCGAACGCCAGCACGAACGCCGAGTTCAAGTCCATGATGCCGGGCAGGTTGTGCAGGTTGGTTTCGCCCTGCTCGTTGACGTCGGTGAGCCAGTGGGGGCCGCGGAATCCCAGCAGCGACTGGCCCCACGAGATCTCTTCCATCGCCGCGAAGGCGCAGAACAGCGCGAACGCGGTGTACCCGATGAATAGCCAGCGGGCATCCGGGCGGCGCCGGGCCTCGCGCGCCAGCCGGACGGAAAGGACGGATGCCGCCGCGAAGCACAGGAACGTCAGCATCTCGACGGGGCCCTGCTCGTCGGTGAGCAGGGCGAACGTGGCCGCATGGCTCACCGGACCGGTCGAAAGCCCCACCGCGGAGGCCGCGATGAGCACCACGCCGGCCCAGGCGAGCGCGTGGACGTGCTTCGGGTCGACGCCGAACCGGGCGATAAAGCTATCCGGAGGTGCCATTATATCCGTGGCAGACGGCATGACCCCCGGACGGCCCATGGCTCAGCTTTCGCGCCAGTTGATCGTCACGAACGGCGCGCCGCGAAACTTCACGGCGTCGGACACGGCCGCGTTGCTCTTGAGCACCGTGAGCGAGTTCTTGTGCGACGTCTTGATGTTGGACTTGTCCCTGACCACGATGGCGCCCAACACCCAGCCGTTGCCTTTCATCGTCAGGGTGCCCTCGACGTAAATCAGGCCGCGGAACGTGAAGTCGCCCGACAATTCGAGGTCGCCGTCGACATACAGGATGCCGTCGCCGTTGCCGCCCTTGATCTTGAACTGTTTCTTCGCCTGCTGCGGCGCGCTGTTCGGGTCGCCGAGGTAGGTGATCCCGTTCGGCATCACGTTGGCGCCTTTCTTGGGAACGGACAGCGGCGGCCCGATCCAGTCATAGAACTCGGACTGGGCCATGCCGAGCGCGGCCCAGGGGCCCGCGTAGAAGCCGCTTTGGGAGGCGAGGGTGTTAGGCGAGCCGATCACCTTGGCCGGCGACGTGATGTTGACCTGGCCCGCGGACCACACGGCGGGGGAGTTCGGGCCGCCGGATTCGTAGGTATTCACGCGCGCACCGGCCGAGCCGGTGCCCGACGGCGTCGCGGCGACGTAGTCGTAGCCGATCGCGATTTGGGCGCCGTGGAACTTGACGTCCGAGCCGCCGATGTAGGCGCCCAGCAGGTTCGGCTTGATCTTGATCTGCGCGACGGTGGCATCGATCTGCTTGCGCGTCTGCCCGATGCGCGACACCGAGCGAATCAGGAACACCGGCTCGCCGGACTTGCCCTGGATCGCTGGCGTCTTGGACTTGTCGTAGTAGTAGATGCCCGTGCGCGCCGCATCGGTCATATACTGGACCGTGAGGACGTCGGAGCACTTGGTGTCCGAGCTGTACGGCAGCCAGGCGCCCGCCGGCTGCTTCGTCGCCATCGCCACGGTATCGGTGCCGACGATGGGAACGTCACCCTGCGTGGTCAGGAAAATCTGCGATACCGTCTTCGGGTTCTGGTTGTCCGGCACGTCGCCGGAGCGGATGCGCTCGATCGCTTCCGCGACGCCCGCCTCCGCATAGTTCAAGGCGCGCGAGCGCGTCATGTTGTAGCTCGTGATGCGCCGGTCATTGGAGACCTGCGCGACGATTCCCGCGCCGAGTGCCACGAGCGCCACGAGGATCAGCAGCGCCATCAGCAACCCGCCGCCGCGCTCGTTTCGAATGTGATAAGTCAACCGTTGCATCGATGCCTCCTCAACGAATCAGGGTGAAGAACTGTCCCTTGGTGGCGCTGGTACGAGTGGTCCCTACGATGTCGACGAGCGGGTTGCTGCCCGGCGTGGCCGGCCACAGGCCGTAGTTGATGTTGCCGATCGCGATCGAAGTCACCCAGTTCGTCACATTGCCGCTGGCTGCATCGCTGCCCGAGCTGGGCAGTGTCTTGACGGACGTGAACCACAATTCCACGCCGCCCACGAAATTCGTGTCGCTGCCACGCCAGCCGACCACGAGGTCATCGATGCCGTCGCCGCCGTAATCCGCGACGCCCAGTGCGGTGACGATGCCGGTGGCCGTGCGCGACACCGCGGGATCGAAGTTCACCGGGTTGCCGCCTTTGTTGCGGTAGTACAGCAGCTTGCCGCTGCTGTGGCTGTCCTGCGTGCCGACGATCAGGTCCTTCTTGCCGTCCGCATCGATGTCCGCCAGCGCCACGCAGGTCGGGGCGTCGTTGGTGAGTTTGACACCCCAGTCGTAGGTCCAGGCGCCCGAGACGTACTTGAGGACGCGGACCTCACCGGTGTAATACCCCGTGCGGGTCACCACCGCGATCTCGTTGCCGGCGACGTTCGAGTTGATGGGGCCCGCGACCATTCCGGTCACCGCACCCAGGGTGCCGCCCGGCAACCCGCCGGTGGTCGGCAGCGTCTGGATACGCGCATAGAGCGGCGACACGTGAGTCGCGCTGCGCCACAATTCGATCGTCCCCTTGCCGGCGGCGGGGGATTGAGTGCCTACCAGGATGTCGGGCGAGCCGCCGGCTGTCGTCGACGGGATCGTCACGATCGACGAGACGTCGCCGTTGTCGCCGGTCAGCAACGACTGCGCCGGGCTGTTCGGCAACGTTCCCTCGTTACCCGTCATCTCCTGGATGTGCATGATCTTGATGTTGCCGCCGGAGGTGTATTGGGTGCCGGCGATGACATCGGGTCGCGTCACGCCGCCGGTTCCCGCGTTCAGCGTGTCGAGCGCCACCACGTTGACGGACTGGGTCACCGTGCGGCTGATGTCGGGGTTCTTCTGGAACGGGTTGGGATTGTCGTACTGGTTGAACCACTGTTCCACCGCCGAGGTCGAGGATCGGTCGGAGCCCGATACGATGTCGAGGTCCCCGCGCGCATACTTGGATGGCTGGCCGCGCCAGTCGTTTTCGACGAAGTCGCCGAGGGCGATGTCCGTCAACGGGCGGTCGAGATCGGTGACCGTGGCGGTGAACCGGCCGAGGCTGAAGTCCATGCCCGTCAGCTTGGCGCCACTGGTGAGGTAGACCGAACTGATGGTCAGCTTGGTGCCGATCGGCGCGCCCGCCGGGGGCGTGCAGGTGATGGTGTACGGCGTCGTGCGGGGCGGGTCGTTGACGGGCAGCCTCAGGGAGTACTTGCCCTGTTGGGCTGTGTAAGTGTAGATCAGCGTGCTGTCCGGCAGCACGCAGCTGACGTACGCGTCCGAGATGCCCTTTTCGCCGGGGTCGAGCGTCAGGTTGCCGTTGGCGTCGTTGTACACCGTGCCGCTGACGCTCCCCGAGTCGTAGATGTACATGCCGACGGAACACGTCCGGGTGCCGCCGTTCGTCATCGTGCCGGTGATGGGCGAGGGGGTGCTGAATGTGAACGAGTCCGGCAGCGCCGGGGCGATCGAGTACGAGCCGACGGGAACGAAGATGACCACGACGCCATTGGCGTCGGTGTTGTTGGGCGTGGACGAGCCGGCGAGCATCACGGACCGGTCTAGCATCGGCTGGTCAGGCCCGCCGTACGACTTGTTCTTGTCGACGTCATTGTAGACCGTCATGGTGACCCAGCCGCCCAGCCGCAACGAGTCCGCAAAGTTACAGGTCCTGCTCGGGCCCACCGTCGCCACGATCGAGTCCGGTTTCATCAGGGTGCCGTAGTTGTCCGGCGGATCCTGGCGCAGCGTGTAGGTGCCCGGCGGGAGGGCGAACGAGTAGGCGCCGGTCGAGCTGGTGCTCACCGACAGGTAGCCGCCGGCGGAGATCATTGCGCCGGCAATGCCCGCCTCGCCGTTGTCCTGGGTGCCGTTGCGGTTGGCATCGTTGAATACCATGCCGGAGACATTGTACGTGACCGAGCTGAAGTTCGGCGCGTTGCGCAGCTCGCTGACGGTGGTCGTCAGCGTCACGTCCGTGTACTTCCCGGTGAAGTTCTTGACTTGGCTGGTGGCGACGATGTTGACCTGCACCCGCACGATTTCCTGCAGCCGGCTTGCCGGCACCGGGCCGTTCGCCCAGTTCCAGGGATTGCTGTCGCCCTTCAGGTAGACGCGGAACAGCGGCGGCTGGCTGCCGCCCGGCTTCTTGATCAGTGCGATGCGCTCGCGTGCGCCGCCATTGTTGCCCGCGGCGCCGCCGGTGGAGTCCCCGTACACTTCACGGCATAGTTCGTAATCATTCGGGTTAAGGGTGCGATTGGCATCGGCTCCGTCGGCGGTAGTCAGGTCGGTCGCGTTCACGACGCCGTTGTTGTCGAGGTCGAGCGTCCACCGAATCGTCTCGGCGCCCGTGGTGTAGCGGAGCGACGGTGTCCAGCTGGTGCCGTTCAGCGGGAACGGCTTCGGGCTGCCCGCCGGGTTGTACGCCAGCGGAATGCCACGCTTCGACACCGAGGTGTCGGGGTACGGGCCCGCGTTGCAATTGATCAGGATCTGGATGGAGTCGATGTACGCGATCGGCTGCTGCGGCGTCGATGCCGTGTTGTCGATGCCGAACCCGGCAGAGCGCAGGTCGCGCGACAGGGCGTCCATCGCCGTGCGCGCCATCTCGGTCGAACCCACTTCATTCGCGGTCGAGATCTTCTGCCGCGTCGTCACCAGCAGCACGGTGACCACCACGGTAGCGAGCAGGCTGAAGATCAGCACGGTGACCATCATCTCGATCAGGCTGAAGCCCCGCGCGATCCAGCGGGGGGAGCGGCGAATGGCGTGTCGAGCGTTCATAAGCTATCGACCCTGGTAAGTAGTGGCGATCACCGAATCCGACCGTCCGGAGATCGTCCATCGCACCACGACATCGAGACGGTTCATGTTGTCCAGCGGCGGATCGAGCGGCGTCACCGTCCAGTAACGCGACCAGGCGTTGTTGGGACCGCAGCTCTCGTTGTTTGTGGCGCCCGGATGCCGGCCCTGCGCGAGATCCGGCGACGATGACCCCAACGCGCGAAGTTGCTCCATCCTGTCCTGGGCGTAGTAATTGCCGGAGGTGCGCTCGCGGTCCTTGATCGATTCCCGCGTCGATGTCGGAATGAGCCGCGCCACGGCCAGGATGCCGAGCGTCAACACGACGAGCATGATCATCAGCTCCACCAGGGAGAAGCCGCGCGATTCGCGTCGCGCCAGCGCGGGATGTCGTCGCATGGGTCTCATTTCAGTAGATCATCACCAGTCCCGAGAGCCGTACGCTCACGGTGTCACGGTCGCCACGATCGCTCTGCAGAATGATGAGCCCTGAGTCGAGGCAGCGCCCATCGGACGTCATCCGATACGAATTCTGGGTTCCCGAACTCCACAGGTAGTCGATTCGTGCCGGCAGCTTCCACGACGGGTTCGCCGTGGTGCCGTCCCAGATGTGGTAATCCGAGCCTTGAAAGCTTTTCATGAAGCGGATCATCTGCGTGTTCCCCGTCGACAGGGCGCGCTCCCGCGCCAACTGCACCTGAGTCGCGACACTATTCGCTGCGCTGTGGACGTCGTTGCCCTGCGTGAAGCCACGGAACGCAGGAATCGACGCCGCCAGAAGCAGGGCGATGATGACCATCACGACCATCAGCTCTACCAGCGAGTATCCGTCGTCGAACTGCTCTCTCATGTGCGCTACCCACTAATAGGGAATGCATAAACCGTGTCACGCGCCACGCGGGGCGGGGCGCGAACGGAGTAATGTGGCGTTCCCCGCGGTTTTCGGCCACTTGCGGGACCGACTTGAGAGCAAACTCCAAATGCCAGGGGGGCCGTGGGAGGGGCGCGCGCAATGCGGATCGCCCGGATCGCAGGGTGTCCTGCACGCCCGGACCTGACACGCGCGCGCCATCTGCTGCCGGTCCCGGTTGCCACCGGGCGGCCGGTGAGCCGGCGATGCGCAGTGTTTCCCGCGCGTCTCAGGCGGCGCGGGCGCCGGTCCCCGTGGAATCGTCGGCCAGCCAAATTCCCGGCACCTGGTTCAGCAACGGCCGTACGTTGTCCAAGTCGGTTCGCAGGCAGTTCTGCCGCCAGAGGAGCCGGGGGTCCAGTTCCGTATGCAGCCGGATGGCGTGGTCCGCGCGCTCCGAGACGCACAGCAATTCGCCCAGCGGATCCGGCGGCCCGTCGGCCGGCTGGTGATGGTAGGCGATCGCCCGGGCTGCCGGGACGCCGAGGTTCCAGCGCAATGCCGCGATGCCACCCAGGGGTTCGTGCAGCCAGTTCAGCATGTTGAACAGGAACCGGTCGGGCACAAGGACCTCGCGGCGCTGGCTCGAACGCAGTTGCGACATGTAGTGGAACACGATCAGCTTGCCCATGTCGTGCAACAGGCCCACTGTGAAGGCGGTCTCAGGCGCGGTCCCAAATGCCGGAGCGAGCGCGCGCGCGATCGGCGCGGTGCGCGTCATGTGCGACCACACCTCGCTGACCAAATGGTTGTACGCGCCGCCGGGCCGGCACAGCAGGCCTTCGACCATGTTTGTCGTGACTATCGATTCGACGCCCCGCATGCCCACCAATTGGATCGCTTCCGGGATGGCGAGGCAGGACTCGCTGCCGCGGTGGTAGAACGACGAGTTCGCCGTCTGCAGCAGCGCGCGCGTCAGCGCAGGATCCTGCGCGAAGATGTCGGCCACCTGGGTCGCGTTGCTGTCGGAATCGCGCGCCGCCGCCAGCGCGCGTTGCGCCGCCGCCGGCGGTTGCCGGATCACCGTGTCACCCAACTGGCGCAACTCCTTCAGGATCGTGGGACCGTCGGTGCTATCGCTGCCCGGGGGCGCTGCGCGCATCATGAAGTCGCACTGCTCGTTGACGGTCTCGACGAGAGTGGAGTACAGAGCTTGCTCGGCCGGAGTCAGTTCGCGGGTAGCGGGCGCCGTTTCACCGGATTTCTCGGCAGCGGCGGCTGCGGCGGACGGACCGGACTGCGGCAGGTTCGGCCGCGGAGCCGCGATTGTCCCGGGTGGGCGGGATGCGGGCGGTTGCGCGCCCTGGGGCCCCTTCAGAGGGCGAAACCAGTTCCGGGAATTGGGAGCCAACACGGTTCTCCTGGTCCGCGCGGCCGCCGAGCAGGCCAACTCTGGCCCAGCCCGCGAAACCGCTAGCTTAGCCACGTTATCGGCGGATTGCGCCCAGTAATCAGCGAAAAATTTTGAAAATACGTGGAACGGCATGCGCGAGGCGGTCCTGCGGCCGCGCACGCGGGGCTGCGGGACCAAGTGCACCGAAATCTGGCGGGATGCTATGCTCGCCGCCACGAGGAGGTTGCCGCTCTCATGACCCAGCCCCACGCGCTCTCGCAGCGCGCCGATAGCCTGCCCGCATCGCCGATCCGCCGCCTGGCGCCGTTCGCACTAAAGGCCCAGCAAGCGGGCAAGACCGTCTACTCGCTTAACATCGGCCAGCCGGACATCCCGACGCCGCAGGTCATCCTCGACCGCCTGCGCAGCTTCCCGGAACGCTACGTCGCCTATGGCCCCTCGCAGGGGATGCCCGATTTCATCGAGGCCTTGCGCGGCTACTACGCCTCGATCGGCGTGCCGCTCGACTCCCCCGAGATCTTCGTCACCAACGCCGGCAGCGAGGCGATCCAGTTCACGCTCGCAGCACTCTGCGATCCGGGGGACCAGGTGATCGTGTTCGAGCCGTTCTACACCAACTACTCGGGCTTCGCGGCGATGCTGGGCGTCGAGCTCGTGCCGGTCACGACGCGCGCCGAGGACGGCTACCACCTGCCGTCCCGCGCGGCGATCGAGGCGAAGATCGGTCCGCGCACGCG
>JAYSRO010000030.1:0-7780 GCA_043720995.1 Candidatus Eiseniibacteriota bacterium | reverse complement strand
CGTCCCCCGCTCGTCTCCCACGTGTACTTGGAGTCGCACCACGCGCAGCCCACGTCGCAGCCCTGCAGGCGCAGGAAGTGCGCAGGAGTGCCCGCGGTGGGGCCTTCGCCCTGGAGCGAGAAGAACAGCTCGCTCACGCGCAGGGTGATGGGCGCCGCGGCCGGCTTGGGCGCGGGCGTGGGCAGGGAGTCGTGGGTCGTCATGGGGCCAAGAGTACGCTGGCGCGCGGGCGGGGCCCAAGTGGGGGGCGGGTTGCCGAGTGCTGCCGACGGGAATCGCGGGGCGCCGCCGGCTCAGCGCAGCGAGAAGCCGAAGAACCCTTGCACGTCTAGCGACTGTCGTGTGGTGCCGAGGCGCGCCCCCGCATCGAGCATGAAGTGCGTGCCGAGGCTGGTGGCGGCCCCAACGGAGACAAGACCCGTGGAGACTTCGGGGAGGACGAGATCCCGGTGAAGCGACCATTCGGTGAACGACCAGAGTGCGGGGGTCCAACGGTGTTCGACTGAGAGGGAGAGGTCGAAGGGCTCAAAGTCGAAGGCGGGTTCATTTGGGGGGCCGCCGTAGGGGTATGAATTCGCGTAGTAGCGTCGGCCCGGGTAATGCGCCCCTTCGACGGAGGCCGAAAGGATTCCTTTCGTCAGGCGTCCCAGGGGGATGTCCTGCGCGAACGAGTAGCCGACAATTGCGTATTCGTCGCGACCCGCCAGCTCCAAGGCGAATGCATGCGACCACCCAATCGAGTCCGAGCCCCATGGCCGGATCTTGAGTTTGATCGCGTTCAGCTTGTGCCATGCCACCGCCTGCGAATCGTTGATGACCTGCTCTGCCGTCAACCGGTTGTTCGTGTACCCATCACTCGCCAACACGACTGCCACGTGGCTTGAGATACCGATACTGATTTGCTGAACCGCAGCGCGCACGATCTCGCGGCGGAAGCGTTCGGGACCGTAGGAATAGACGTAGTGGGGGAAGCCATAGCCCGTGGTGTCGGTCGTCCAGCGACTGAACAGTGATGATTCGGTGCGTGTCGATCGCGCGTAAGAGATGGCCTCGCTCTCGAGTTCCACCTGCCCGCGTCCGGGAATGTGAGTGCCGATTCCCGCTAGCGGCCGGTCCGGCCAGTGAAGGCCCTTCGGGTACGGCGGTCTCGTGCGTCGGGGCCGATCCGTCGCCAATCCATCGTCCACGATGCTCCAAGCGGAGCCGGCGAGCGCATCGCGATGGCGCGTCTTCTTGGGCGGGCGCGACTTCGTGGAGTCGCCGGGCGCTTTGAGGGGCGAGGCCAACCCCTCGGGCGCCAGCGCGGTGGAGTCCTGTGCGGATGCGGCCGGCGCCGGAGTGGCGCCATACGCTGACGCTATGCCCGCGAACGGCAGGAATACAGTGAACAGCGCGGTTATCCCGATTCGAGTCATCGCTCAAATGATGCGCCATGCCGGGCTCCGCCACAACCGCCGCTCCGTACCTCTACGCAGGCCCTATCGCGTGAAGTTCCCCGTTGTATGTGGTAGCGCAGCGATCGATACTAGTTGGGTGATGCCGCGCCCGCGGCCATGCGGTTCAACCGCGCGGGGTGTCATGCGTTGACCGAGCATCATCAGGAGGTCCGCATGACTGTGCGCAACCCGCTGTTCGAATTCATGCCCTACGGGGCGCCCGAGTTGTTGTCCGCTGAGCGCTCGCACCTGGTTCGCGCTCTGGCGCTCGCTTCGATGTTGGCGTTGACGGCATTCCTGCTGGCCCGTGCGCTGGGCTTGGCGATGCCTGGGAACCTCGTGGTCGAGCTCGCACGCATCACGCGACCGGCGATTTCGATCGAGCCGCCACCCTCGATTCACGTCGCGACCGCATTCCGCATTCCGAGCGTGACGCCCACGTCGGCCATACGGGAAGGGTATATCGTTGCTGTTCACGACGAAGACAAGCTCATGCCGACCGAGATCTTCGCGCCACCGACAGACGCCATCGGGGTGGGCGATACGCCGGGCGAAACGCAGCTTTCCACCATTGGCCCGGGTCCCGCGACCGTCGCCCCGGACGTGTTACCGGGACGTGAGGAGTTCATCTACACGGACGAGCTGCCGGTGCTCGCGAAGGTGGTGAAGCCCGATTACCCCGATCTGGCGCGTCAGCTGGGGATCGAGGGCCGCGTCTACGTCCACATGCTGGTGGGCAAGGATGGTCGCGTTGTGAGGGCCGAAGTGGACGAGAAGATCAACGTGCCGATGCTCAACGCCGTGGCGCTCGAGGCTGCGCGCAAATGGGTGTTCCAGCCGGCGCTGGTGAACAAGCATGCGGTCGCGGTGTGGGTGGGCGAGGCGTTCATTTTCAAGATCAACCAGTAGTGCCGCGCGTGGCGCTCACGCCGACATCGCGTGCGCTGTGCGGGCGTTGTTGTAGCGCCCGACTCGTGCGACTGGTGCGACTCGTGCGGCTTCGCGCATGGGGCACCCTGCTCAGCTTCCCGCGAGCAGGGCTGCCAGCTTCACCGTGAAGGCCGAGCGCGGCAGCGGTTCGTCGACGCCGGCTTCGAGTGCGGCCACGCGCATCTGCGCTTCGACGTGGGAGTAGAAGCCGATGACGCGTGTGCCTGCCAGTGCGGGGTCGCGTTTCAGTTCGCGCACCGCATCCAGCACGCCGCCCGATGCGTGCAGGTCGATGATGATGAGGTCGGGCCGCTGCGCGCGCGCGTCGGCGGCCAGTTGCTCGGGTGTGGTCGCGTGAATGAGGACTCCGAGATGCGCGGCGGCGGTGTTGATCTTCGAGGCAAAGAACAGGTCGGGTACCAGTGACAGGATGATGCGCGCGGAGTTCATGGTGTCAGGGTTCCCGGGTTTCGAGTGAGCCAAGGCGTCTCGCGCCGTCGGCGAAGGCGAGGGTCACGATGAACATGGCGCAGGCCGCCGAACCGAGGGCAAGCCATGCGGCGGTCGCGGGTTCAGCCTCGGCGCGTGCGGCGAGCGAGATCCACAGGATGGCCTGCGCGATCAACAGCAGCGTGGCGATGATGCGGCCCGCGGGGCGTAGCATGGCGCGCGGGTTCGTCCATTGGGGATCACCGAAGGTGACGCCTGCCCAGGCGCCGATGCTGAGTGCCACGGCGAGCGCGGGGACGACGAGCGTGACGACGTTCAACAGATCCCGCGCGCTCAAGGCCAGCGCCCAAGCGCACGCGGTTGTCGCGACAGCGATCAGTCCGCCCGACAACGCCGCGGCGCTCAACAGCCGCGCCGCCAGCCAGCGCGATGGCGCCACGGGTGCCAGGCGCGCCCACATCAGCGCGCCGCGTTCGAGCGGGATGGCGCGCGCGCCGACCTCGCTGCCGACGGCGACCGCGAGCGCCAACAACATGGTGCGCGCGAGCAGCGGGCGCGCGGTGTCGAACATCGGCTCGAACACGACGGGGAGTAGGGTCCACAACACCACCGTGGTCACGAGGTCGCCGAGGATCGTCCAGTTGCGCCGCAGCAGCCGGACGTCGCGCGCCAGCATGGCGCGTGTGAGCGACGTGGCGGCTTGCGTCCATGGGTGTGTACGCGCCGCCCCGCGCGCGCGGCGCGGCGACCATGCGACCATGCGCGACTGGACGCTCTCGAGACTGGTCTGCGCGACCCACACCACGAGCCCAAGGCTGACGAGTGCCGCACCCGCCAGCCAACCTGTGCGCACCAGTGCGGTGGCGACATCGCCCGCGGCCGAAGCGGTGAGCGAAGTGGCGAGCCAGCCGCCGGGAGTCCGCTGCATGCCGGTGGCGAGACGCGCGAGCGCGCCGCGGAAGTCATCGAGTGAGGTGGCATCGCCGCCCATGCGTGGCAGCAGGAATGAGTTGGCGAGCCACAGCACGAGCAGCGTCAGCGAGGACACGAGGCCGAGCGCTTCACGCGCATGGCGGGCGGGGACCACGCGCAGCATCAACACCGCGGCCGCGGCACCCAGACCGAACGGCAGCGCCCACAGCGACAGCGCCTGCACCGGCAACAGCAACCACGCCCATGGCGCGAGGTGGAAGGCCTCGTGGAACGCGAAAATCGCAGGCACGATGAGCACCGCCATCAGCAGTGAGGTGCGCGGCAGGGCGTCGAACAGTTTGATGGCGAGCTGGGTGTGGGGCTTGAGTGGGGCGCGGCGCAGCAGGTCGAGGTCGGTGTCCGACAGCAGCGCGGAGACGCCCTCGTGCAGGTCGAACACGAGCAACCCCGCGAGCGTCAGGTTCGCGAGCACCGCGATGAGCGAGGCGGCATCTGTGAGCGTGCCGCCGGCCTGGGCGAGTACCTGCAGCAGCTCGCGCATGACGAAGTAGGCGAGCACTGCCAGCACGGCCGCGAGTACCACGGCGATGCGTGTCGAGGCTGCCCCGCGTGGCGAGGCGCGTCCCGGCACCGGCACAAGCGTGTGCAGCAGCATCGCGCCGCGGCTGCGAAGCGTGGCGGCGAGAATCATTCGGCCTGGCGCGTGAGGGCCAGGAACACGTCTTCGAGCGTTGTACCGCCGCTCGTGCCGCGCAGTTCGGCGAGGGTCCCTTCGGCGCGCTTGCGCCCATGGTCCAGCACCACGACGCGATCACACAGCCGCTCGGCGACGTCGAGCAGGTGCGTCGACACCAGCACCCCGGCGCCCTGTGAGGCGCGTTCGCGGAGCAGGTCCTTGAGTGCGCGCGCGGAGTGCGGATCGAGCCCGCCCAGTGGTTCGTCGAGCAACACGAGCGGGGGTTCGTGGAGCAACGCGGCGGCAATCGACACCTTCTGGCGCATGCCCAGCGAGTAGGTCTCGACCAGGTCGTCTGCCGCAGCACCGAGCCCGAGACGCTCGATGAGTTGGGCCGAACGCTCGCGCGCCGTGGCGGCGCCCACGCGGTAGAGTGCGCCGACGAAGTCGAGGAACTCCCACGCGGTGAGGCGGTCGTAGAGGAACGGGTGATCGGGCACGAAGCCCATGCGCGCGCGTGCCTCGAGCGGTTCACGCGCCAGCGAGTGGCCGGCGATCAGGATCTCGCCCGCGTCCCCACGCAGCAGTCCCGAGCAGCAGCGCAGCGTCGTGGTCTTGCCGGCGCCGTTGGGACCGAGGAACCCGACGATCTCACCGGCGCTCACGATCAGGTCGAGATTATCGACGGCGGTGAAGCCGCCATAGCGGCGCACGAGACCGCGAATCTCCAGGGGCACAGCGGGTGTCGTGGGCGCGTTCATGCCTCGCCTATCGCCCGGGCGCGAGTGCTGCGCCGAGTTTGGGCAGGCTCACGTCGTAGCGGTAGCTCACGCCCATGTGGCCGTCGTCGAACTCGTGGTACTCGTGAGGGACGCGCGACTGCCGGAGCCGCTCGACCATCAAGCGCGCTCCCAGATGCAGGTTCCATTCATCACGCGTACCGCAATCGAAGTACACCAGCTTGAGCGAGCGCAGCGCGTCGTAGTGTTGTTCGACGAGGTTGAGCGGGTCGTGCTCGAGCCAGCGCTGCCAGACTTCCTCGCGCCAACGGCCGCTGGTGAGATCTATGGGCAAGTCGATGCCGAACGGTGGCGTCTGGGGGTTCGGCGAATAGCACGCGGACATGCCAAGGATGTCGAGCACGTGGAAGTCATCGGTCTTCTTTTGGATGCCGGCCTCGAACTTCGCCAGCCACTGCTCGAGCCCGCCCGCGCGCTGGACCGCGGCGCAGAAGCGGGGGATGCCCGGGCGATATCCGTAATCGAAGCACACATCGCCGCTGTGCGACGCGATGGCGCCGAAGGTGGCCGAGTGTTTGAGCCCGAGGATCCAGGCGCCATAGCCGCCGGACGACTTACCCATGACGCCGCGATGCTCGCGTGAGGCGAGCGTGCGGTAGCGCTCGTCGATCCACGGGACCAACTCTTCGATAAGATGGTCCTGGTAACGCCCGGTGGCACTGGAGTTGATGTATTGCGAGCCGCCGTAGCGTGTGAAGCAATCGGGCATCACGAGGATCATCTCCTCGCAGCCCTTTGCGACCAGCATGTCCATGCGGTCGTCGAGTGCTGCCGACCACGGGCTGTCGTTGAGCAGCATGCGCCCGCGGCCCATGAAGCCGGTGAGCACGAATACCACCGGGTAACGGCGCTCGGGCTCCTGGTCATAGGACGGCGGCAGGTAGACCGGCACGCGTCTCACGTGCGGATCTCCGGGCGCGTTGCCCTTGAGCAGACGGCTGTCGAAGTTCTCGTGGACGACACGTCCCTGCTTCATGCGGTCTCCTCGCGCGGTTTGCGGCGTGTGCGTCGCATCATTGCAGCGTTGCGGTAGGCCTGGAGCGCGGTGCCCGCGGCGTGAGCTCGTGCTGGAGTGCTGCGATCGTAGAATCGCCGCGTAGTTCCGGGCGTTGGGTGATCAGTGTGGCGAGTTCTTCCCGTGCCGGTTCATCGAGTTGTACGGCAGCCAGCCCCAACGCGAGCGCGCGGCGCGCGACCCAGTCGCGGGGATTGAGCCGTGTGGCGACCTTGAGTTCGAGCAATCCGTATTTCGTGTTGCGGCCGGTGAGCAATTCGCCGAGCACCGCGTGCGCCTCGGGACGTCCGACACCGTACAGGATCGCGGCGACCAATTGGCGCTTCGATTCGAGCGTGTCGCCATCGACCAGCGCGTTGTGGGCGTCGCGCAGATGAGTGATCCAGCGCAAGGAGTCATCGCTGAAGCCGAGCTCCGTCCATGCGCGCTCCGCGGCGCCCCGCCGGCCTGCCCACAACTCGCCCCAGCCGATCCAATAGAGGAGGTCCCTGCGGCTCTCACCCGCCGCGGCGCCACGGCGGAAGGCATAGAGGCCGCGCTCCAACCGGTCGAGCAATAACAAGTCACACCCCACCTGGAAATACACCTCGGTGCCGGGATTGTAGAGCGGCGCCAGGGATTCACCGTCCCAGTAGAGAAAGCGGCACGGGTGCCCGCCGGCCGTGGAGTCCGAGAACTGGGACATGAAGTGCGATTGAATCTGCGGCTTGCGATAGATCCAGCGCACCAGCGCGCCGTTGCCCATCTGGAACCCGGCAAAGGGCGGCAGCGTGGCGAAGAAGAAGCGCGCGTCCGCGGGAGGATCAGGCTCTAGCCGCACGAGCTGCGCCGCCATCGAATCCGTGAGTGCCGCGGCCCGCTCGAAGTAAGCGCTGGTCAGGTGCGAGCTCGCGGTCCACGGCGAGTCTTCCACCGCGAAGCCGCGCGTCGCTGAACTGCCGGCATGCATCCACAGCAGCGCCACGATCAACATAGCGAGCCCCGGCGCGCGCGCGTGCTGCATCAAGGCGCCCACAAGCATAGCGCCTCCCACGGCGGCGAGCGTGTAGTAGTAGGCGCTCCACGAGTACGCCACGGGACCGGTGACCGCGGTGAACGCCACGAGCCACACGAGTGCGAAGCCGATCGCGCCACGCGGGGTGGGCGCGATCGAAGCGGGTTCCTTCGGCGGGGGCGCGGGCGCAGCAGTCCCGTCGCGCGCGCCGCGAAACGTCAGCAGCGTGAGCGGCAACAGCGCCACCAGCGGCAGCACCGCCGGCGCGTGTTGCACCAACGCGGGGAGCGTCGCGCGTGGTTGCTCGATGCCGCTCAACGCCTGGAGCAGGTGCAGGTACGCCGCGGCGAACGAGTCGATCGAGAGCTGGAGCGGCGCCGCGGCGTTCGAGGCGCGCATCGCCAGCGAGAGGGCTCCCCAGACAAGCGTGAGTGCCGCGAAGGGGGCGATGCGCCGCGCGATGGCGCTCGCCGCGCGGCGCTCGACCAGCGCATCCCATGCGATAAGCGCTACGACCAGCGGGAGCGCCGACTCTTTGCTCGCGAG
>JAYSRO010000029.1:0-1792 GCA_043720995.1 Candidatus Eiseniibacteriota bacterium | reverse complement strand
GCAGCGTTTCCGACGCTCGCAGCCTCGGGCGGGACCTCGCGGGCGGCTACAGCGTGCTCGACAGCGCCCAGAGCAATGACTTCACGAACCGCAACGTGGTCCAGAACGGTGGCGCCGCGGTGCTGTTCACGAAGGGACCGTGGCGCTGGCTGACGCAGACCTCTGTCCAGCGTACCGAGCTCAAGAGCGAACAGGACTTCCCGCGCACGAACGCGTTCCGGCACACGTTCAGCAACGTGCTGCCGTCGATGACGCTGTCGGCGACGTTCGCGAACCGGCGCAATGTCCGGCTCAACTGGAACACCAGTGCGAATGCGCCCACGATCAGCCAGTTGCAGAACGTGGTCGACAATTCGAATTCGCTGTCGCTGTCCGCCGGCAACCCCGACTTGCGGCAAACCTACAGTCACAATCTATCGCTGCGACTGTCGGAAGCCGACCCGATGCGTTCGAAGAGCAAGTTCCTGTTCATGAACCTGTCCCGCACTTCGCATCCGATCGCGAACGCCACGTTCACGGCCCCGCGCGACACGACGATCGACGGCATCTTCCTGGCGCGCGGCACGCAGCTGACCCGCCCGGCGAATCTCGACGTCGCATGGAGCGCCAACGCCTATGCCGTCTACAGCCGACCGGCCAAGTTCCTCAAGAGCATCGTCAGCGTGAACGGTGGCGGCTCGTTCAACCAGACGCCGTCACGCACCAATGCCGGCGACAACGTCAACAGGACGTGGGCTTTGCGCTACGGCAGCGTGCTCGCCAGCAACATCAGCCCCAACCTCGATTTCACGGTGAGCTACCAGGGCAGCTACAACCTGTCGCGCAGCTCCCTCACCACGACCACGACCGCGGATTACTACGCGCATACCATCGGCCTGCGGCTGAACGCGGTGACGAAGCACCGCATCGTATTGCGCCAGGAGGCCAGTCACAACCTGCTGAGTGGTGTGGCGGCGGGCTACGACCAGAACATCGTGCTGTGGAACACCACGCTCGGGAAGAAGTTCCTCAAGGGCGACGCCGGTGAGTTGCGGGTGACGCTGACCGACGTCCTGAAGCAGGATCGCAGTGTCGCTCGCAGCTTCACCGAGAGCTACATCCAGGACTCGCGCGACCGGGCGCTTGGCCAGTTCGTGCAAGCCGTGTTCACCTACAACTTCAAGTGACCGCGCCGGGCCGCGAGCCGGACTGGACCGCCAGCACCGATCTACTGGAGCCGCCCGGCAGCCCATTCGGCAGCCGTCGTCTGATCCTGATTCAGTGACCAGCGCCCGGCTTCGGCCGGGCGCTGTTGTCTTTCGCGGCCGCCAGCGCCTGCTTCATCGCCGCCCACATCGCGGGGCTCACGAGCTCGACCGTGTGCTCGGCCACTCGGACGTCACGGACCAAGGCCGCGATGCGCTCGAGCCGCTGGCGCGGCGCCGGGTGCGTCGACAGAAATCCGGGCAATGCGCCCGCCGCAGGCGCCGAACGCATGATGCTCTCGAGCGCTCGCGTCAGCGCATCCGGCCGCCAACCCTCCTGCGCCAACAATCGCACGGCGTCGTCGTCGGCCGCCTGCTCCAGCTCGCGGCTGTAACGCAGCCCGCCGAGCTGCCCCGCGATCTGGATGCCTCCGGACAGCGTCGAGGCGTCGCCGGCGAGCAATCCGACCAGCGCCTGCAATGAGAGCTGCCGCATCATCCCGTGCATGGGGTGGCGGCGACGGACGTGCCCGAGCTCGTGCGCGAGCACCGCGGCGAGTTCGTCCGGCGTTCGCAATGCCCGCAGTAGCCCGGTCGTGACCACCACG
>JAYSRO010000028.1:0-7790 GCA_043720995.1 Candidatus Eiseniibacteriota bacterium | reverse complement strand
GAGTCGAAGGGCGCCCTCAAGGATGCGCCGGCCAGATCCGGGCCCTGGCACGGGGTGGGGATCACTCATGGGGAAGTTGAGGCCGTGGCAGGTCGTGGCTGGCGGCGGCTTCCCCACGCTGGGCGACCGTGATTCGGCTGTGGTGCCGCAACCTCGGGCCCGCCACCAACGTATAGTACGGTGGCCCCAGGAGGATCACGAGTGACCGCCCCAACCGTTGAATCGTCTCAGCGCGGCCCTGCCCGAGTCGCGGGGATCGCCTACCTGCTCACGTTCGCGGTCGTCGTTTCCGCCAATTTCGGAATCATCGCCCGGCTCAGCGTTCCCGGCGATGCGGTTGCCACCGCTCGCAACGTCCTCGCGAGTGAAGGACTGTTTCGCCTCTACATCGCCTGCAACACGCTCTATGTCGCCGGTGTCGTGGTGTTGCTCACCGCCCTCTACGTCCTGCTGGCGCCGGTCCATCGATGTCTTGCGCTGCTTGCGGCAGTCTTCCGGCTGATCTTCGGCCTGATGTGGCTTCTCGCCGCGATCCTTCCGTACTTCGTGCTGCGCCTCCTGCACGGCGCTCCCTACCTGAACGTCTTCGAAACGCAACAACTGCACGCACTGGCGAAGCTGTACCTGGGAGGTGGCTTCGAGACGTATTACGTGGGCCTGCCGTTCTACGGAATGGCCTCGACGGTGTGCAGCTACCTGTGGTTCAAGTCGGGGCAGATCCCGCGGTGGCTGGCGCTGTGGGGTGTGATCGCTTCTGGGTGGTGCGTGCTGACGGCCTTCGCGTTTCTCGCGATTCCGAACTTCGAGAACACCCTGAATGTCTGGCTGTTTGATTCACCCATGGCTCTCTTTGAGCTTGCCGTGGGTGGTTGGCTCCTGTTCAAGGGAGTGCGGCCGGGGATTACAGGATCTCCCCAATAAAGTCCCAGCCGCTGGGTGAGTCAGGCGCGATCTTGGGTCCTCTCGGGCGCCGCCTCCCAGCGCCGCATGCGCGGGCGATCGTCAGGCCAACGTCTCCTTCATGACTGTGGGGGCGAGCCGTGGTGGTGGTCCGGGAGTCGTCTCGAGAATGCGGTGACAGCGTCGAGATGTGCTTGTGTTGGAGTTCGCCGTGGCAAGCCCGCGGTTGTCTCGTGCCTACCCCGCCGCCACTCCCCATAACCTCAACCGCGCCACCCCGCCATCCGGGAAGATGTTGAGCCGCACATGCGACACGGGCCCCACATCGCGAAGCTCGCGCACGAACACGTGATCGGCATCCGCGCTGAGCTTCGTCTGCGGTAGCAGCTCGCGCCAGTCCAGCGTCGCCGCGTTCATCACGTCGACGTGGGTACCGGGGGTGTGGCAGGCCTCGAGCGAGCAAGTGTCGGGGTAGTTGCCCTTGTAGTGCGTGGTCTCGACGACGACGCGCTTCAAGGTGCCGGGGACGCCGAGTGCCACGACTGCCCAATCGGAGCCGGGGCTGCGACGGCGGCGGGTTTCCCAGCCGTCGCCCATGTGGGTGGAGCGGCCGGGCAGGATCAGGCTTTCCTTGGTGCCGAAGAACATGTCGCTCGCGGCGACGACCTGGCCGCCGTTCTCGATGGCGGCGAGATCGACGTCGCCGCCCTTCAGGCGCGCGCGATCGGGGAGCACCTGGCCGTAGGCGCGGAAGCGGGCGACGCCGCCATCCGGGAAGATATTGAGCCGCAAGTGCGTCGCGCGCTGCGCGTCGATCGCGGCGAACAGGTTTTGCGATCCGGGCTTGAGCGGGGAGCGCGGTAGGACTTCGCGCCACGAGTAAGTCGCGCTGCCGAGCGACTCGGCCGTTGCCTCAGGCCCCGCCTCAATCGCCTCGACGGAGGCATACGCGGGGTTGTTTCCCAGAAAATGCGCGGTGTCGATGTCGAAGCCGCGCAGGCTGCCGGGGACGCCGAGCTGGATGATGCACCAGTCGTGGCCTGGGCTGCGGCGGCGGCGGGTTTCCCAGCCGTCCATCCACTTGCCGCGTTCGGTGTATTCGTCGGGCAGGAAGATGGCGCGCGCGGGCTTGAGCAGGTTCTCCTTCTCCGCGAAAAACTCATCGTTGGCCATCAACGCGCGGCCGCCCAGGCGGGCGCTGGCGAGGTCGATGAACCCGGAGAATGCTGCGGCCTCAGTCGGGGAAGGGAGCATGAACCCTGCGGCAGGTTGGACGGGGCGGCTTGCGCCGGAGATGATCCTACGCGGCGGGGATACGGGAGGTGTGGATTCGAGATGCAGAGCAACCCGCCGCGCAGGACGATCAGCATTGTAGTGGTTCGGATGGCCATTGAGAAGATGCGATCGACAGAAATTTTCAGGAGCCTACGTGAAACTACTGACGCTGAATGAACTTTCTGCGGACGACGCGCGTGAAGCGTTCGAACGCTGCTGCGGCGCGCGCGCTTGGGTTGAGCGCATGCTCGCAGCGCGTCCATTCGCCGATGGCGCGGCGTTGCATGCGGCGGCAGGCAATATCGGCAACACACTCGAGCGCGCCGATTGGCTCGAGGCTTTCGCGCACCATCCGCGTATCGGCGAGTCTGCGTTGCGCGAGAAATTCAAGACGACGGCAACGTGGGCGGGCGCCGAGCAGGCGGGCGCCGCGGGTGCTGCCGAGGCGGTGATCGCCGCACTCGCCGCAGGCAACCGCGCTTACGAAGAGCGTTTCGGCTATGTTTTCATCGTCTGCGCCACGGGCAAGCGGGCCGACGAGATGCTGGCGATTCTCGAGTCGCGCATGCTGAACGATGCGCGCGCCGAACTCGATGCGGCTGCGGCGGAGCAGATGAAAATTACCCACCTGCGGCTCGACAAATTGCTGGAGGAAGCGTGAGCGGACTGACGACGCACGTACTCGATCTCGCCCTGGGCAAGCCGGCCCGCGGCGTGAGCATCCGGCTCGACCGCCAGACTCCGGCCGGGGACTGGACGCGGGTCGATGAACGGGTCACCGACGACGACGGACGGGTGAAGGATTTCCTCGCTGGAGCGGCGGTGCCAACGGGCCGATACCTCATGACGTTCGCCACAGGCGCGTATTTCGAGGCGCGGGGCGAGCAATCATTTCACCCTGAAGTGCCTGTGATGTTTGAAGTAACCGATTCCGCCCAGCACTTTCACGTGCCGTTGCTGCTGAGCGCCTTCGGCTACTCGACGTATCGCGGGAGCTGAGCGGTCCCATGGCTCACTCCTCGCGCGAGGAGGGGCCATGCCGCAGTCCGCACGTCGCACGCTGCACCACTTGGTCGCGTTGGCCGCCCTGTTCGGCGTGTGCGTCGCGACCGGTGCCAGCGCCCAGATACGATTCGCCTCGCACGCCAGCATCATTTCGCGGATGCCGGCGACGCACGCCGATGGCATCACGCGCTCGATCACGCAAGGCCGCGGCGAGGTTGTGTTCATCCTGCCCGGCCGCGAAGAGCCGCTCGAGGCGTGGCGCGGCCAACTCGCGGAACTCAGCGAACGCTTTGAGGTGACCGCGGTCGAGTGGACCGACGCCGACCTCGCGGACCCCAAGGCGATCGCGGCGCGCATGCAGTTGCGCGGCAACCAACCCGCTCACGTGATTGGCGAGGGTGATGGGGCGCGGGTCGCCTTGCGACTCGCCATGCGCTATCCCGATCGCGTACGCAGCCTCGTGCTTTCCGGCACGGATCCGCGCTGGTTCGCGCGAGACGCTGCAGTCGAAGCTGCCCGTGCTGGCGCCGCGCTGCCCGCGGACGTCGATACCCTGCTGAGCGCCTCGCGGCTCGGGCGCATCACGGTGCCGGTGCTGACGCTGACCGGCGATCGCGACTTGCGCTGGTTCGCCGACAATTCCGCGCGCGGCTGGATCCGCACCGCGCGCGAGCAGACGATTCGCGGTGTGGGCACGCAGCCGCACCTCTATGCATCGATCGAATTCAATCGCGCCGTCGCCCGGTTCCTCGAGCGCCAGCGCATGACCGCGGGAGCGCCTTGATGACAGCTCGACTCGCAACACGCGCACTCACGTGCGTCGCCATCGCGACGCTGCTGACCCTGGGCACAGCTCACGCGGGGGATCGCAAGTCCGCTGTCGTGGAACTTGCCGACTCGCTGCACACCGTCGCGGTCAACGGCACGACGCTCGCCATGCTCGATATGGGCCAGGGAGAGCCAGTAGTGCTGCTGCACGGGAGTGCTGCCGACTACCGCACGTGGCTCGATGTCATCGATCCCTTGAAGCGCCAGTTCCGCGTCATCGCCTACAGCCGCCGCTATCACTACCCGAACAAAGGTGGCGGTGATGGCCGCGACTACTCGGTCGCCCTGCATGAGCGCGACCTGCTGGCGCTGCTGGATTCGCTCAAGCTGGAGCGTGTGCATCTCGTCGGCTACGCGCTGGGTGGCAACATCGCGACGCAGTTCGCGGTCGATCACCCGGATCGCGTGCGCTCACTCGTGCTGGCAGAGCCGGAGTTCCGCGGCATCATGAAGACGGCAGTGCGCGCCAAGGACTACGAGGATGACCGCCGGCTCGTGTACGAGCGCGCCTGGCAGGCGCTGTCGAGCGACATCGGCTCGTTGGGTATCGAGGCGATCGCCGACTACGAATTTGGCGGCGATGCGCTCTCGGCGATCCCGCGCGCGGTACAGAAGCGGCTCGCCGACAATGCCTTTGCGCTCAAGCTGCAGGTGATGTCGCCGGTCAAGCCGATGCACCTGACGCCTGAACAAATTGCCGGGATCAAGTGCCCGGTGCTGTACGTCGAGGGCGGCAAAAGCCCGTGGCATGCGCACGCGATGGCGGATGAGTTCATCAAGGCGCACCCCGCGACGCAGCGCGTCACGCTCAAGGGAGACGGCCACGGCATGGTGTGGGACGACCCGCGCGGCTTCACGAAGACGGTCGTCGGGTTCCTCGACCACAACACGCTGGCGGGGGAGTAGGTCGGCTTGGCGCTGAAGTGGCGCGAGGCGCGGTTGCGATGCGCCTCATCGTGGCCCGCGCGTGGTTAGCGCGCCCGCAACCGTCGCGCAATCACGCCGAATCCCGCGATCGCCACGAGCACGAGTAGCAGCAGGAGCATCCCGCTGCCCTGCGTGTGTTGCCCGAGCAGTGCGCCGGCCGAGCCGTAGAACAGCGACACGGCGATGTTCGCGACCAGCGACAGCACGCTGAAGCGCGCGAAGTTCATGCGGCTGAACCCCGCGAAGATCGCACTCGCCTCGGCGAGCACCGGCACCGGGCGCAGCGTCACAACGATCCACTCACCGTGGCGCGTGAACCAGCGGTTGAGCCGGGCGGCCTCGTCCCCGCCGACCCACCGCTGCAACGCCGTGGCGCGCGCGCCGAGCCAGTAGCCGAACCACGAGCCGAGCTGCATGCCGACCAGCGACAGCAGTGCTCCTTGCCACAGTCCCCACCAGAGTCCGGCGGCGGCGCTGACGAGGCTCGAGGGCACCGGCAGCACGACGTCGCCGATGAGCAGGCCAATGCACAGCAGGCGCGGCCACCAGCCGGTAGGGTGGCGGTCGAGGAACATGACGTGCGCCCACGCTTCGAGCCGGTCGCCGAACAGGATGAACGGCACGATCACGAACGCCGCGAGCGCCAGGCCAAGGATCGACGTGCGGGAAATTTTCATGGCGCGCAGTGTAGCGGGGTGGACTCTCCCTCGCACGCTGCGCTAAGTTGCGTGCATGATTCCCCAACGCGTGCGGCGGGCTGCGAACCCGTTCGGCGCGGCCGCCGTGATCGCGTCGTTCGTCCTGCTCGCGGGTTGCTCTGGCGGGGACGGCAACGTTGCTCTCAAGGGGCATGTGCCGTCACTCCCGCCGTACGTCGGTGACGTGACGCTGCCGGAAGTGCATCCCGGCGCTCCCGATGTGCCCTTCGCCCTGCGCGCAGAACCCGGCCACCTGCTCTACGTCTACTTCGGCTACACGAACTGCCCCGACATCTGCCCGACCACGCTCGCCGACCTGCGCCACGCGCTCAAGCAGCTGGGGCCTGATGGCTCGCGCGTGCAAGTGGCGTTCGTCACGGTCGACACCTATCGCGACACCGCCGAAGTACTGGTGCCCTATCTCGAATCGTTCACCGCGGGCGCTCACGCCCTGTATCCACGCACGCAGGAGCAACTGGGCCGCGCGGAGGCCTCGCTTGGCGCCACGTCGTCGGCGTCGCGCAAGGCCGACGGCACCTACGAGGTCAGCCACACGGGACTCGGCACGATCGTGGACGATCAAGGCCGCATGCGCGTGCAATGGGACTTCGGCGTCGCGCCGAAGGACATCGTGCACGACCTGCGCATTCTGCTCGCGCCGGCGGATGTGGCCGTGGCCAACGCGTGGGCGCGTACCAGCCCCGCGGGAGCGACTGCGGGCGCGCTCTACATGACGCTCACCAGCAAGCGTACCGATCAACTCGTGGGCGTTTCGGTGTCGCCGAGTGTCGCCGCGCGCGCCGAGATGCACGTCGTGAATCACGACGCCGCAGGCCAGCTCAGCATGCACGAAGTGAGCGCGTTGCCGTTGCCCGCGGGCGCACCGATGGACTTCCGCCCCGGCGCGCAGCACATCATGCTGCTCGATCTGGCGAAGCCGCTCGTCGCGGGCGACACGGTCGCGGTGACGCTACGACTCGCGCGCGGCGGAGAACTCACGACGCGCGCGATTGTCCGCGACGAACCCTGACGGTTCGCGCGGATAGTTCGCATGACCGCAGCCGACCATGAACATGCCCCCGGCGGTTGGGGCGAGTTAACCTCGCTCAACATCACTCGTCCTGGGACGAGTAGTGTTGAGTGAGCTCAACTTCTTTTCGCGCTGCCGACCCGCTTAGTGCGCGTCCTTGTACCGTGCTGAGGCGGCGTCCCAGTCGATCACGTTCGCGAACGCGGTGACGTATTCCGCGCGGCGGTTCTGGAACTTCAGGTAGTACGCGTGCTCCCATACGTCGATCCCGACGATCGGCACGCGGCCTGCGGTCAGCGGTGACTCCTGGTTCGGCGTGGTCTCGATGCGCACCACTCCCTGCGCATCCTTCGACAGCCATGCCCAGCCGCTGCCGAACACGCTCATCGATGCGGCAGTGAACTTTTCGCCGAAGGCCGAGAACGAACCGAACGCTCCATCAATCGCCTTCGCGAGCTCGCCCATGGGCGCCTTGGCGCCATCCTTCTTGAGCGAGGTCCACAGCAGCGAGTGGTTCGCGTGTCCGCCGCCGTGATTGCGCACCGCGGTGCGGATGTCCTCGGGCACCACCGCGAGATCGTGCACCAATCGCTCGACGGACCAGCCTTCGACTTCCTTGCGCCCCGTCACGGCCTTGTTGAGGTTGGTGACGTAGGCCGCGTGATGCTTGTCGTGATGGATCTGCATCGTCTGCGCATCGAGGAACGGCTCGAGCGCGTCGAACGCGTAGCCCAGCGGCGGGAGAGTGAACAGGCCGGCGGGCGCGGTGCCCGATGTGGGCGCTGCTGCCGCGGGGTCCTTCATCTTGACCACCGGCATCGTGGGCGTGGCGTCGGCGAGGGCGGTGGCCTGGACGAGCGGGATCGACGCTGCGCCGAGCGCGAGCGTCTTGAGCACCTGTCTGCGATCCATGATCGGGTTCCTGTCTTAGGTGAGGGATTCGATCGAGCGACCAATCGGCCTGCCGGGGCAGTGTAACAGAGGGGTTCAGCGCCCGCTTCGAGGGGCCGATACCGTCAGAGCGCCCGTGGGCCCCAAGCCTGCGCGCGCTCCACCATGACCCGACGCACTCCCTTGATCCTGCTCGGCATCGTCGCGTTCAGCGTGCTCGCGCTGCACGAGGACTC
>JAYSRO010000027.1:0-3769 GCA_043720995.1 Candidatus Eiseniibacteriota bacterium | reverse complement strand
CCTTCTGGATGGCATCCGGCGGCGCGCTGTATGGGCTGACCGGGACGATGAACCCCGCCGAGAGCACGGGCGCCGACGGCGGCCCGGTCACGGTGCGGTAGGTCACGTTGGAGCCACCGTTGGTGCGCACGCACAGGCAGTGAATCGTATTGTCGCCGGCCGTCAGGTTGCGCCCCGCCTTGGTGACAAAGACGTCGGAGGGCAAACCGGAGGGTGCGTTGAACTGGACGAAGTCGACAAAGCTGAGACTCGCTCCAGAGTAGGCGAGCACGCGATCGATGATGCGGATTTTTTGGTAGGCGTAGCTGTTGTCGGAGAAGCGGAACTGCTGGCTGGTGAAGGCGATCTTGTCTTCACTGATTCCGAGCGCCTGGTAGTCCCCCCAGTTCGAGGTCTGGTTGGTGCCATCCTTCGACATGTCGAATTTGTAGAGGTACCAGAGCCCGCGCGCATCGGTGGTCTGGCTGACCGCCAGGTAGAAGCTTGAGTAGGGCACGGGCGTCGTGTCGATGGTGAAGGCCAGCGCCACGAAGCGGCCATGCACGGCGTCGTAGTAGCACTGGGCGTCCGAGATGTCGCCCTCCCCGCTCGTCACACCGAAGAAGGTGCGCCCGTTGGTCTCGACGCGGTTGCTGCCATCCTTGTTGGTAACCGTCACCGTCACGTTACCGGCGGTGAAGATGTTGAGCGGACCGGCGGCGACCGTCGGTTCGCTGGGGATGTATCCGTGTGGGGTGATGCCCTCGAACCCCGTCCCCACGACCGGCGCCAACACCTGCGCGCCACCTGAGCTTGCGTCCAGCGTGAACTGGCTGAGCTGCGAAGGGAGGATGACGGCGGGGTTCTGCTTGAGCCGCTCCAACTCTTCCTCGGCCTCTTCAAAGATCGCTTCGGGACGCTCGATCAGCGGGCCCGTGTAGGGCACGGTGAGCCGGGGCAGGCTGCTGAAGTCAATGGTCCGCGGGACGACAGCGGCGCCCACATGCGGCGCCTGCCCCTCAGGGCTAACGGCCGCGGCGTGCGCAACGCCGCGGCCAGCGAACAACACGACCAGCGCCACGGCGATCGCCGCCACCTTACGTCGAATCATTTGAGGTCCCGGATGCGAGTGCGTGATGTGCGGGTTCCGGCTAACGCGCCGTTCCCGGTCCGGCAACCGGCTGCGCCTCGCGTGGCGCGGCCGGCGGGTGCGATGAGACGGCGGAGATGACGCCGTTCGATCCGTTGAGCACGCCGGGCATGTCTGCTTCTTCGAGATAGGTGTAGCCGGAGAGTCCTTCTTCAAAACGGCGAAGCAGCAACGCCGACTCCTCAAAGGTCACGAGGCCGCGACGCAGCGCCTCTTCATTGGCCTTGCGCACACGCTGGACCAGGTCCTGCTTCTGGTACTGGACGTAACCGAGGACTTCCGTCACCGAGTCGCCTTCGACCACGTGATCGATGCGGTAGCCGTTCTCATCGAGGGCGATGTGGACGGCATTCGTGTCGCCGAACAGGTTGTGGAGGTCGCCGAGGATTTCCTGGTAGGCGCCGACGAGGAACACGCCGAGGTAATACGGGCTGCCATCGTAGGGGTGCAGTTCGAGACCCGTCTTCACGTCACGCAGGTCGATGAACTGGTCCATCTTGCCATCCGAATCGCACGTCAGGTCGGCAATCACGCCGCGGCGCGAGGGGCGCTCGGTCAGGCGGTGAAGCGGCATGATCGGGAACAACTGGCGCACGGCCCAGTGATCCGGCGCCGACTGGAACACCGAGAAGTTGCCGTAGTAGGTGTCGGCCAATCCCTTCTCGAGTCCTTCCAGATCGTCCGGCACGTAGTCGAGCTCGCGGATCACCTTGAGGATCGCCTCGCAGCAGCCCCAGAACATCTGTTCCACGCGCGCACGGCCCTTCAGGTCGAGCAGCCCCAAGTTGAACAGGTTGGTCGCCTCTTCCTTGAGCTGCAGCGCGTCGTGGTACCCCTCCTGGAAATTCTTGCGCGAGATGGAGCGCCAGGTTTCGAGGAGTTGCTGGATCACGGGATGGTCAGCGGCGTCCGCCTGCGGCGGCACCTGGCCGGCGATCACTTCATTGACGTCGAGGATGTTGAAGATCAGCACCGAGTGGTGCGCCACCAGTGCGCGGCCGGACTCGGTGATCAGGTCGGGATGCGCGATGCCTGCTGCATCGCAGGCATCTTGAATCGCCGAGACGACGTCGTTGGCGTATTCCTGCGTGGTGTAGTTGGTCGACGACTGCCAGTTGGTGGACGAGCCGTCGTAGTCGACACCCAGTCCACCGCCCGCATCGAGGAACTTGAGCCCCGCGCCCGCGCGCGACAGCTCGACGTAAATGCGCGAGGCCTCGCGCATGGCGTCCTTGATGGCGCGCACCGATGAGATCTGCGAGCCGATGTGGAAGTGCACGAGCTCGAGGCAGTCGAGCATGTCCGCTTCGCGCAACTTGTCGATGAGCTGGACGATCTCGGTGGCGGTCAGCCCAAACTTGGAGCGGTCGCCGGTCGACTCCATCCACTTGCCGGCGCCCTTGGTGGTCAGTTTGGCGCGCACGCCGATGTGCGGGCGGATGCCGAGCCGGCGCGACACCTGAAGCAGCAGGTCGAGCTCGCGGTAGCGGTCGATCACGACAATCGGGTAGCGGCCGAGCTTCTGCGCGAGCAGGGCCGTCTCCATGTACTCGACGTCTTTGTAGCCGTTGAGGATCAGCAGCGCGTCCGGACTGTCGAGCAGCGCGAGCCCCGCCAGCAGCTCGGGCTTGGAGCCCGCCTCGAGGCCCAACCCATAGGGGCGGCCGAAGCGCACCAGTTCTTCGACGACCTGGTGCTGCTGGTTGACCTTGATCGGGTAGACGCCGCGATAGCGGCCCCGGTAGCCGTACTCGGTGATGGCGCGGCCGAAACAGTCGAACAGCGCGCTGACGCGGCTGTGGAGGATATCCGAGAAGCGCATCAGGATCGGCATCCCCAGGCCACGGCGCTGCACGTCCTGGACGAGCTCGTAGAGATCGACGCTGCGTCCCTCGGGGCCCGACGGGGTCACTTCAACGTGTCCTGCGTCGTTGATCTTGAAGTAGCCGCTCGACCAGCCCGCGATGTTGTAGAGCGAAGCCGAGTCCTTGACCGTCCAGGCGCGAAGATCGTTCAACGTGCGTGCACTCCTTTAGGGGCGCAGGCATGCGCCCCGGATTCGGTGTTTTGGCGTCGGGTGATCCAGCTAACAGATTACAGGGATGCGGCCCCCGGCGCGACCTTCGAATTTCGCCCGCTCAAGTCTGCGGGCTCCCCTGCCGATACCAGCAGTTCCCCTGCAGGCGTCCTTCCCCGATTCTGACTAGACCCCCGGAGGTTTTTGCGTGCTTTGGCCCTCGTTATTCGCAGCCGCGCTAAACGTGGCGGCTGCGGGCGACATCACCATGCCTGTTTCCGAATTCGTCGCTCCAGTCTCCCAACCTTCCACCCCCGAGGTCGGCGCTCCCGCCCCGGACTTCGACTACCAGTCCTACGACTTTCGCTGGATGAAATTTCACAACATGCTGCAACGCGACGCCATCGTGATGGTCTTTTCACCCGACGATGCCACGTTGAGCGGGCTCGAAGCGCAGCGCGAAGCCCTGGCCGCCCATGGACTGGCGCCGGTGGCCGTGTTCACGCACCGCGATGACGAGGTGTGGCGGATCGCGACACGGCTCAAGCTGAGCTACAGCCTGCTCGCAGATCCCCACGGCACGATCGCTGAAGGGTTTGGGCTCGGTGATGCAACCGGCGAGA
>JAYSRO010000026.1:0-40748 GCA_043720995.1 Candidatus Eiseniibacteriota bacterium | reverse complement strand
TGTTCGGTGGTCAAGGTTACGACACCGTGCACGGCAACGACGACCCTGATCTCATGTTCGGCAACGACCAGAACGACATCATGTATGGCGACGCCAGTGTCGACGTGATGTTTGGCAACATCGGCAACGACAAAATGTACGGCGGTGACGGCCCGGATCTCATGTTCGGAGGGGTCGGCTTCGATGTCATGAACGGCGATGCCAGTGTCGATGTCATGTTCGGCAACGGCGACAATGACGTGATGGATGGCGGGGCTAACCCCGACCTGGTCTTCGGCAACACGGGTAACGACGTGATCAATGGCAGCGCCGCCGTCGACGTGATTTTCGGCAACGACGGTGACGACTGCATCGACGGCGGGGACGCGCTCGACCTGCTGTTCGGGAACAAGGGGGTCGATCGCCTGTTCGGTGGAACGGGCAGCGACGTGATGTTTGGCAACGATGACGTCGATA
The DNA here is from genome assembly GCA_043720995.1 of Candidatus Eiseniibacteriota bacterium. Lineage (GTDB taxonomy): Bacteria > Eisenbacteria > RBG-16-71-46 > RBG-16-71-46 > RBG-16-71-46 > JANLWK01. The sequence goes on along the minus strand of JAYSRO010000026.1, from coordinate 40,292 downwards.
GCATGGACGGCGGCAGCGGTGGCGACTTCATGTTCGGCAATGCGGGTGGCGACGTCATGAACGGGAGCGACGGCGGCGACCTGATGTTCGGCAATGCCGACGGCGACATAATGAACGGCGATGCTGGCCGCGATTGGATGTTTGGCAACAATGGCAATGACACGATGTACGGCGGGCCCGACGGTGACTGGATGTTCGGAAACAGGGGGCAGGACTACATGCGTGGCGGCTCGGGCAGCGACATGGTTTGGGGTGGTCCCCAGTCCGACGACACGGACGGTGATGGCCCAGAAAGCAGCGGCAACGTCGTCGCCCCCTGCGAAGTCGCAACGGGCGCGTTGCAGGGATGCAAGTTCTACGACGCCAATGGAAACGGCGCGTGGGACGGGAATGAGGCTGCCCTGCCGAGGTGGCTCATCAACTACACCGGACCCCAGTCGGGCCAGGTCATGACGGGCGTGGATGGGTGCTATTCGATCACAGCCCTGTTGCCCGGCGTGTACACCGTCTGCGAGGTGATGCCTCTAGGCTGGACGCAAACCTATCCGCCGGGCGGATGCCACGTGGTCAAGATCGGCACCGGGCAAACGATCAGCGGATTGCACTTTGGCAACTACCTCACGCTGTCGACCGGAGCGAACCCCTCGGGGCGCTATGTCCTGCATGCTTCGCAGCCGAACCCGTTCACGTCGACTACAATGATCGGGTTCGAGCTGCCGCGCAGGTCACGTGTCACGCTCAAGGTTTTCGACATGCTCGGGCGTGAGGTCGCGACCCTTGCGGAGAACAGCGCGTTCATCGCGGGCACACATCAGCTGATGTTCCTTGGCCACGGCCTTAAGAGCGGCGTCTACCTGAGTCGCATCGTGGTGGAAACCCCAGACGGCAGCGCCGTCCTGTACAGCGACGCGAAGAAGCTCCTGCTGGTGAGGTAGCCTCCACCGCAAGTCGCAGGAAGTTGGCCGGCATCTGCCCGGAGCCATGCGGCTCCGGGCGTTGTCGTATCTGGTTCCAGGCGCGCTTTACCAAACGCAGTCGAAATTGCGTTTGGTAATACTTTATGCCATCATGGTAGACATGAAATTCAGGGCTTCCTGGATCGAACGCGTCGAGGCCGCCTGGAGTCGGCGGTCCATTGTGTGGCTCCCGGGAGTCCGGCGCGCCGGCAAGACGACCCTGTGCCGGAGCCTCCCCGGCGTCGAATACTTCGATTGCGAGCTCCCGCGCGTCCGGCGCATGCTCGACGATCCCGAGGCGTTTCTCGAGGACATGGCGGGGAAGCGGATTGTTCTGGACGAGGTTCACCGTCTGGATCGGCCGGCGGAGCTGCTGAAAATCGCAGCTGACCACCATCCGAAAACTCGCATCGTCGCCACGGGTTCCTCGACGCTGGGCGCCTCTGCGAGGTTCAGGGACACGCTGGCAGGGCGCAAAGCGATCGTCTGGTTGACCCCCATGACGTATGCGGATCAAGCGGCATTCGGCGATCGGCGGTGGAAACGGCGGCTCTTGCATGGCGGCCTGCCACCGTTGTTCCTGGCGGGACAACCACCTGTGGCAGACTTCCAAGAGTGGTTGGATGCCTATTGGGCAAAGGACATTCAAGAGATGTTTCGGCTGGAGAAGCGACATTCATTCCTCCGTTTTGTCGAATTGCTATTGGTGTCCAGCGGGGGAATCTTTGAAGCAACGCGCTTCGCCCGTGATTGCGAAGTGAGCCGGACGACGATCACAAACTACCTCGGGGTGCTTGACGCCACGTTCGTTGCGCATGTCGTGAGGCCCTTCAGTTCGCGCCGCGCCACGGAAATCGTCGCGGCTCCAAAGGTGTATGGGTTCGACACGGGCTTTGTGGCTCACTATCGGGGGTGGTCCGAGTTGCGGCCCGAGGACTATGGGAACCTTTGGGAGCACGTTGTACTCAACGAACTTCAGGCCGCGACCCAGCTACGCGAGATCAGGTACTGGCGCGACAAGCAGGGTCATGAGCTCGACTTCGTGTTGCCGGGTACGGCTCGTGCGCCTGTCGTGATCGAGTGCAAGTGGAAGGCAGGCGCTTTCGATCCGGCGAACCTGCTGTTGTTTCGGAAGGCCTATCCGCAGGGCGTTAACTTGGTCGTGGCGTCCGATGTTGACCAGCCGTTCACCCGAACGCATCGCGGTTTGAAGGTGCGCTACGTAGGGGTTGAAAATCTCGTGGCTGCCGCTCAAGGAACCGCGTGAAGCCCCGCATGCTCCCCACGAACGGCGTGACCGTTCAGCCGGCTTTCCTCGAATGGGTGCCGCGGCGCATACAGGTGCATTGCTCCTGCGCCTGCAGTTCCAACGTTCTTCCCCGATCGCGTGTCCAACGAATGCGCCGCGGTGGTGCGCGGGTCGCGAACTCAGGAAATTCCCATGCAAAAGCTGATTCTGGCAGTCGCGCTGTCCGTGTCCTTCGCCCCGGTGGCGTTTGCCGGGGGCATTCACGCCCGCATCGAAGGCCCCGATCGCGACGGCATCACCTACACAGCGCGCACCTACTCGTGTGCCAAGGACGATGCGCTCGAACCCTGGGCGCTCGCCGAGGGCGTGGTGGATGGCAAGCGCCAGTCGGCGCTGATCCGGCTCAAACCCACGAGCGAACACGGGGTCTACCGGTTTGAGCGAAATTGGCCAAAGGAAGGCCGGTGGATGATCCGACTGTCTCTCGGCCACCCGCCGGCGCCCGCGACGGTGGCGATGCTGAGCCGGGAGGGGGCAGTTCAGTCGAACAGGCTCTACTTCAAGAGCGATGGCTCGCAGGAATGCTCGAAGACGCTGAAGCGGGTGCTGAACCTCAAGCTCGACGAGGATTGCTAAGGCGGAAACTTCGAGCACCCTCACGGAATGGGCAGGAGTATCATGGAGGGGGACAAGCAACCGATTCCCGCTCTTTGACTCCTGTTCCGTGAGGAGAACTGCTTCATGCTCCGTGTCCCTCGGCGCCTCCTGTTTGTCATCGCATGCTTGGGACTCGCGTGCCTTCATCCCGCGACGGCCACCGCGCAGGCCCCGACGTACCTGACCCAATGGAGCACCGGAATCGGCTTCACCGGTATTGCGACGGATGCCGCAGGTGACGTCTATATCACGGGTTCATATGGCGCTCAGGTGTTCAAGTACACCGGCACGGGAAGTCTGCTGATCCAGTGGCATACGCTGTGGGCACCCGACGAGTATTTGGGCGGCCCGAACGCCATCGCGACCGATGCCTCGGGCGTCGTCTATGTTGCGGACCAGGTCGTCGGAGTCCGGAATTTCACGGGCACGGGCGGTTATCTCGGGGGCTTTGGCTCCCAGGGCAGCGGCGTCGGACAGTTCTACTTCCCGCTCGGGATCGCGGTCGATGCCCTCGGCGACATCTACGTCGCGGACACCTACAACAATCGTGTCCAGAAGTTCACGAACGCCGGGATCCCGATCACGCAGTGGGGCACGCCGGGTAGCGGTGATGGGCAATTCAACGAGCCCGGTGGTGTCGCCGTGAACAGTAGCGGTGACGTGTTCGTCTCCGACTCGCGGAACAACCGGATCCAGAAGTTTACCGCCGCGGGCACCTACGTCACTCAGTGGGGTTCAGTGGGCGCCGATTCGAGCGGCGGCGGACGACTGAATCATCCCTTTGGTCTTGCGTTCGACTCCGTCGGCAACCTCTATGTCGCCGACACCGGAAACCACCGCATCCAGGAATTCACGTCCAACGGCGCCTACCTGCTGAAGTGGGGTTCCTTCGGAAGCAGCAACGGCCAGTTCAATTCCCCGTTCGCAGTGGCGACCGATTCATTCGGCAACGTCTACGTCGTGGACGGGACGAACAACCGCATCCAGAAATTTGGATCGCTGCTCACGCCCACGCATCGTGCCAGCTGGGGAAGCCTCAAAACGCGATATCGGTGAGCCGAGGGCAACCCCGACGAGGCGCGTGCCGTAGTCCGTGTATGACCCTCCAAATGCTTTCCGTCCTCGCATGCGCCGGGGCGCTGGTCGTTACGAGCGCAGCCGTGACGCCGAACACCACTTTTGATCCGCTGCTCGACCGCGCCATGGCATCGGACGCGACGCCTGGAATCTCTGTCGCCGTGGTGCTGGGGGACAGCGTCATCTGGCTCGCCGCGCGCGGTTGGGCCGATCGCGAGTCGAAGCGCGCAGTCACGCCTGAAACACGCTTCTACATCGCCTCGACCACGAAGGCGCTCACCGCGACCGCTGCGGCCTGCCTCGCCGCGCGCGGGCAACTCGATCTCGAGGCGCCGTTGTCGAAGGTGCTGCCGCTCGCGCGCTTCAACGCGGCGGTCCATCCGGAGTCGATCCGCGTCGTGGACCTGCTGACGCACACGCACGGGATCGATGCTGACGGCCCGGTCTCGGTGCGTGTTGCCTACACGGGGGATTACGACTATGCCGGGCTGTATCGCGCGATTGCCTCGCAGGGTGCCGCGAGCACGGGGCACGAGTACGCGTACTCGAGTCTCGGCTATGACCTCGCGGGCATCGTCCTCGATCCTGCGCACGATCGCGGTTGGAAACACGTCATCGAACGCGAGGTCACGGGCCCCCTCGGGATGACGGCGACGACGGCATATCGCTCGAAGGTGCGCGACGCCCTACTCGCAATGCCCTACGAAAACACCACCGCAGGGTTCGAACGCGTGCGGCTCGCCAAGCATGACGCGAACATGGGGCCCGCCGGGGGGATATTCTCGACGTCGGGCGATCTCGCGCGGCTCTTGATCGCCGAACTCAACGAGGGACGCGTCGATGGCAGTGCGCGCATTCCTGCGAGCGTCATCGCGGAGACGCAGCGCTTTTATGTGGCGCAGGCTGGGAAGCCGTGGGACTACCCGCGCCACGGTTGGGGACTCGGTTGGGACCTCGGCACCTATGAGAGTGACACGCTGGTGCATCGCTTCGGGACGTTCCCGGGTTACGGCTGCCACGTCTCGTTCATGCCGGCGCGCCACATCGGTGTCGTGGTGCTCGTGAACAACAGCCGCACCGGCATGCTGTTCGCCGACATCGTGGCGAACGCGGTCTACGATCAATTGAGCGGCCGCGTCGATGCAGGGGCGCGCATGGACGCGGCGCTGGACTCGCTCCGCGCGCGGACCACAAAGCTGCACGCGGCCCTCTCCACCGACCGTACGCGTCGCGCCGCGCGCCCGCAGCAGCTGTCGCACCCGCTTGAGGGGTATGCGGGCGAATTCGTGAACAGCGACTGGGGTGTCCTGCGATTGAGCGTGCGCGAGGGGCACCTGTTCGCGCGCATGGGTGTCGCCGAGAGCAAGGTCGAGGTCTACGACGCCACGAAGGACAAACTACGTGTCGAGTTGTTTGGCGGAGGCGGCGTGGTGGAAGCGGTGTTCCCCGAGGGTGCTGCGCAAGCGAGTGAACTCAAGCTCGAAGGGGCGAGCTTCAGGCGAAGGTGACTTCGCGCCCTTCTCAGACCACTTGCGCGATCACGCCGCCTGAATTTCACCGCGGCGACAGGCGCCGCCATCGGCTGGAACCCCGACACGGAAAACGCTGTCTATGCCGTGCTGGCGAGTGGCGACAAGGTCTACGAGGGTGGTGCCTTCAACACGATCGCAGGACAGTATCGTGCTCACCTCGCCGCCTTCCCTACGCAGGACTTTCCTGTCGCAACGCTGCTCGCTGAGTTCGATGCCGCGACTCTGGCCGACGGAATCGAGTTGCGGTGGAGCTTTGGCGACGCATCGCGCGTGGCCTCGGTCACGGTGGAGCGCGCGCTGGTGTTCGCCGGTCCGTGGATGCTCATCACTCCCGAGTTGCGTGAGGAAGGCGACGTGACCACTGCGATCGACCGTACGGCCAACCAGGGCACGGCCTACTTCTATCGTTTGCGCGTGGGCCTCGTGGACGGGTCAAACGTCACCTTCGGTCCGGCGGCATCGACCGCGAGTGCGGCCAACTTCGAAAGCTCGTTGAGCCTGCTCGGCGCCAATCCCACACGCGGGGGTTCGCAAATCCAGTACACCGTCGCGCGCTCGGGCCACGTACGGCTCGAAGTGGCGGATGTTGCGGGCCGCGTGGTGACGACGTTGGTCAACGCCAACCAGAAGGCCGGCCACTTCCAGTTGACGTGGGAAGGAGCAAACGCCAACGGGAAATTGCCAGCTGGGATCTATTTCGTGCGGTTCACGACGGTGGACCGGACGATCGCGAGGAAGATCGCGAGGCTGCGGTGAGCAGGCAGCCTTAAGCGGGTCGGGCTAAGACTCACCTCACAACGGAATCAGTGTGGCCCCACGAGGAGTTGGCATTCTCGTGGGGCCTAATGTTTGCCGTCGGGAACTTGTTAAGGGATGGCCCGAGAATTGCGGTGCGATGCGCGCGGCCAACCGCGGGAGACTTGCCCCGTTCCTCGCGGTCCCCGGTTGGGCACGTGAGTTGACCCTGTCCCCGGGCGTTACTGCTTGACGGGATCAAATAACCATATGCATAATCAATCAAACAGTTGGGATCTGTAGCCATGCCGCGCTGGTTGTCACGCGTCCTGGAACGGGTCCACGGGCACGCCGAGTCCGGTGGGCTTCGATTGACGTATAAGGCTCAGCGAGAGTTGCTCCTGCTCGGTCTCTCACCCGATGACGTGCGAGATGTGACTGCGAGCCTGCGTGCCCAGGATTCGGCCGGGCGTCTGCTCTCCGAATCAACCGGGGAGTGGCTGTATGCGTTCAAGCCCGAAGTCGAAGGGCAGATCATCTACCTCAAGCTCGTACTCCGGGCAAGCTGCATCGTGATTTCGTTCCACGAGGATGAAAGTGGCGAAGATGAAGCAACCGAGTAGCAAGCCCACTCCAGCAACGCGCTCTGGGCGTGTGCTTGCAGACGACGCGTGCCCAGAGTGTGGCACCATGATGAAAGAGTCGCGGGGCCGGCTGAAGTTGCCGGTCAACGGCGAGGAGATCGCCGTGCCATCGGCGTCTCACTTGAAGTGCCCGAAGTGCGGAGAGATCGTGCTGGGCTTCAAGGACGCGAAACGGCTCCATGAGGATGCTGGCGAAATCTACCGGCGGAAGCACGGCCTGCTTTCAGCGGACGAGATCCGTACACTTCGTAGTCGTTTCGACCTCACGCAGTCTCAGCTCGCGCGTCTGCTGCGGTTAGGTGCCAATACCGTCTCGCGATGGGAATCGGGCCGAAATGTGCAGACCGCAGCGATGGACATGCTCCTGCGGCTGATCAGGGACTTGCCGGGCAGCATCAAGTACCTGCGCGATCACGCGGCCTGAATCTCACCCCACCACGCCCTGCTGCATCGCCCACAAGGCGGCCGCGGCGCGGGTCGACACGCCGATCTTGTTGTAGATGTGCTGGATGTGGTGATCGGTGGTCTTGGGTGAGATGAACAGGCGGTCCGCGATCTCGCGCGCGGTCAGGCCTCGCGCGGCGAGTTGCAGCACGTCGACTTCGCGGCGCGACAGGCCGCCGGGATTCTGCGGGCGTTTGCTCGAGAGCGCTTCCGACTCGCCGTGCCCCGCGGCTACCAACACCGCGCGACATGCGCGGGGCTCGAGCACGCCTTTGGACTCGAGTAGCCGCAGCTCGGCCGCGGCGTCCGCGGGCGAGTGCGCCGGCCGGTCGGCGCGCTCGGCGGTCAGCCCGACGTAAATCTCCGTCGCCGCCAGCACACATGCGCCCAAGTCGCCGCCTTCGCCGCGTAGGCGCTTGTGGTAGCCAGAGCCGTCGGACTTCTCGTGATGCGCGGCCGCGATGGGGTTCAGCGCGGCCAGCGCCGGCGAGCGTCGCAGCATCTGCTCGGTCAGCATGGGGTGGAGTTCGACGCGGTCGAATTCCGTGCGCGTGAGCGGCCCCGGCTTGTCCCAGATCGAGTTGGGTACCGCGGTTGTGCCGAAGTCGTGCACGAGTGCGGCGTGGCGGAGTTTCACGATGGCCGCTTCGGGAAACCCGAGCACACACGCGGCATCGCTGGCGAGCTCCGCGCAACGCCGGCTGTGGCCGCCTGTGAACGGCGACTTGAGGTCGATGAAGTCGGCGGCCACGACCAGCGCGGCATCGAGCACTTCGCCTTCGAGCATGCGGTGCGGCTCGGGCTCGAGCGCCAGCACGGCGTCCCACGGTTCGATCGCGCGCAGCCGCTCGAACCACGCGGGGGCGTGCGCGAGGAACACGTCGACGATCGCCGGATCGTAGGTGCGATCGCGGCGGTCACGCGCGGTCTCGATCGCGCGATCGGGCGAGAAGATACGCGCGATCGCTTCCATGTCCTGGCTCAGGTGCACCACGCGCATCGGCAGCGGGATCGCCTCGCCCTTCACGTGGCTCGGATGGCCGTTGCCATTCCAGCGCTCGAACGTGCAGCGCAGGGAATCCTGCACGCCCGTGGGGAAGCCCAGTGCCTGGACCAGCATCACCGCTACTTCGCAGCCGGAGGTGAAGTTGTAGACGACCCATTCCTTGGCCGTCTGCTGGAGCCAGCTCATGGTTTCCGCCTGTTGCTCCGGTGTCTTGCCGGCCGTGGCGAACGCGACGACGTCGCGCATGACCTCCGCCGGGTTGGCGGCGTCATGGATGAGGGTCTGGCCGCGGATCGCGATCTCGTCGCCGAATACCGTGGCGACCTCGTGTGCGTGTCCCGTGCAGCCAACATAGCGGAGCAGCGAAACCCAGTAGGCGGTCTCGCGCACTTCTGCGTCGTATCCCGCGCTCTCGCAAATCCACGACGCGAGCAGGCAGGAGCGCAGCTGCGATTCGAGCGGCTGGCCGAATGCGTTGTCCTGCGCCAGCGCCAGCGTGGCGACGAATTCACTGAGACGGAGGGGTGGATTCAAAATGGGGAGTTCTCCCGATGTTTCGGTGGACCCATATCCCGATACTCCATTGCACGCGACGAGACCTGTCGCAGCCCGGCAGTAGCGGCCAAGAAACGCTGGATAACGGAGGATAACATGACGGATTCGAATCGCACGGGGGCAAGTGGGCGCCCGATCATGGTGGGAGTCATCACCGACCAGACGGGGCCACTCTCGGCCATGGGGCTCGCCAACGCGAACGTGGCGAGGATGGTGATCGGCGATCTCAATGCCAAGGGCGGCCTGCTCGGACGGCACGTGGAGTTGTGCCTCGAGGACAGCGAAACGAACGACGCCGTCGCGGCCGCGAAGGCGACAAAGCTGGTCGAGCAAGCCAAAGTTGATGTGGTCTTCGGTGGCATCTACAGCTCCACTCGGCAGGCCATCAAGGAGCCGGTCGTGGTGAAGGGCCGCACGCTCTACATCTATCCCGAGCAGTACGAGGGGCAGGAGTCCGATCCGCTCTTGTTCTGCACGGGCCCGGTGCCCGCGCAGCAGGTCGACCCGTTCATCCCCTGGCTCATGCGCACGACCGGCGCCAAGAAGTTCTACCTGCCCTCGGCCGACTACATCTGGCCGCACGTGCTGAACCAGCGCGTACGCGAAGTGGTGACCGCGAGTGGCGGCTCGATCGTGGGCGAGGAGTACTTCGCGCTCGATAACACCGACTACCGCGCGACCATCGAGCGGATCGCCGCGAGCGGGGCCGAGGTCGTGTTCAACACCATCGTGCCCCCCGGCCTGGCGCCGTTCTTCGAACAGCTTCACGACTCGGGGTTCACCCAGCGTGGAGGAAAGCTCGTCTGCACGTACTTCGACGAAAACATTTTGGGGATGCTCCCCGTAGCGCAGACGGAAGGCTTGTACGGCTGCCTCGACTACTACCAGACGGTGGAAGACCCGTTCAGCCGCAAGTTGCTCGCGCAGTACGACGCGTTGTATCCCGGTCAGGCCAAGTTCACTGGTGGAAGTGCCAGCTCCGGCCTCTACCGGGGACTGCGCATGTGGGCCGCCGCCGTGACCGAGGCGGGTTCGCTCGTCCAGGCGGATGTGATCGCGGCACTGGATCACGCGCAGATCAAGGAGGGCCCGGGCGGGCCGGCTGTCATGGTGCCCGGCCAGCATCATGTGCGCATGAACATGTACATCGCGCAGGCGCGCGGCGGCCGCTTCGAGATCGTCGAGCGGTTGGGCGCCATCGAGCCGCAGGAGCGTGTCGTCGCCGCAACTTCGACCACTGTCTAAACAAAGTACAAATCCCCATTACCGGACGACCACGTCCAGAAAGAGACTGACGACCATGATGCTCGCCACGACACGCGTTGAGGATTTCGACCGCTGGATGAAGATCTTCTCGACCACGAGCGCAGAGAAGCGGAAGCAGCATGGATCCAAGAGCGCGACAGTGTTCCGCGACCCCGTCGAAACCGATCGCGTGTGGGTGTTGTTCGACTGGGACGAGCAGGGCTGGAGGGCCTTCGTGTCCGACCCCGAGGTCCTGCCGTTGCTGAAAGAGGCCGGTCACAAGGAGAAGCCGCAGATGGCGGCGTTCGCGGGGAAGCTCGGTTCCTGAGAGCAACGCATGGGGCGGCGGCGGAAGTCGTCGCCGCCGCCGCTGCCCCTCGCTCGCGGCCCGCGGGCGGTCACGGCACACTTGCTCCATGATCTTTTCTCGCGACACGAGCCTCGAAGCCGATCGAGTCATGGTCGAACTGCTGCGCCGGACGACCATCGGGCGCAAGTGGATCATGGTGGATGAGCAATGGGAACTCGTCCGTGCGCTTGCTCGATCAGGACTCCAGGCGCGCTACCCCGAGGCGGATTCGAACGAAATTGATGCGCGGCTTTGCGAGGTAATGCTCGGCCCCAAGCTCGGCCCGAAAGTGCTGGCTGCCCGGCAGGCACGAGATTCCCGGTCCGGAACTGCACATGACCGCGACTCCCGCTGAGGTTCTCCGGCGAGTCGTCCAAGTACTTGACGAGTTGGGCGTCCACTATGCCATCGGAGGCTCGTTCGCGAGGTCTGCCTATGGCGAGGCGAGAAGTACCCGTGACGTTGACCTCGTCGTCGAGCTTCGCCTGGATCATGTCGAAGCGATTGCCTCCCGGCTGGAGTCCGACTTCTAAATCAGTCGTGACGGGATGCGCGAGGCGATCCGCGACCGCCGGAGCTTCAACGCCATTCACCTCGACTCCATGTTCAAGGTCTACTTCTTCGTTCTGGGAGAGTCCGCATACGACCGCGAAGAATTTGGCCGGCGCGTCGTCCGTTCTGTGGAGGAGTTGGGGGGCCACACCTGGTTCATCGCGACCCCGGAGGATACCGTGCTCCGAAAGCTCGAGTGGTATCGGGCGGGTGGTGAATCGTCAGGGCATCAGTATCGTGATGTGCTCGGCGTGCTTGCCGTATGGCGCGGCAGACTGGACGAGGCGTATCTCGACCGGTGGGCCGCGACGCTCCGAGTGAGCGAACTCCTCGAACGAGCGAGAAGCGCCGTCGCGGAGCTGTGACGCGATTGCGGCGAAAGCCGATCGATGCGCGCGCATCACCGCTGGCCCGAGCAGGGCGCATGAAACGAGCCGGGGGTCAGCGGACCCCCGGCTCAATGCTTTCGTTTCGCCGGCCTAGTTGAGGCTGGGCATCACTACGGCCGCAAGCGCGGGCTCGAAGCTGGCCTTGCGGTTCGGGAACCGTGCGGTCGCGTCCGTCGGCATCTTCTCCAGCTTGAACCGGATCGACTTCGTGTCGCTTCCACGCTGGACCTTGTAGGTGATGGTCTTGCCCACCGTGCACTCTGCCTTGGAGGCGCACATCGCGCGGTCTTCGCGGCTGTTGAGATCATAGCCGTTGACCGCGAGGACCATGTCGCCCGTCTTGAGTCCGGACCGCGCCGCGGGGCTGCCCTTCGCCACCTGAGCGACGGTCACCTGACCTGACGTGGATCGCTGCAACCAGGCGCCGGTCCATGCGTCGGATCGGCTCGAGGTCATGCGCGAGGCCTCAGTCGTCGTCGCGCTGGTCTTGTCTCCCGACCCGCAGGCGGAGCCGGCGAACGCCGGAACAGCCACGGCCAGGGCAAGGACAGTTGCTACGGAAGCGGTAAGCCTGCTCATCGTGCTCCTCCTTACGTTTTGGGGACGAAAAACGCGGGACTGTTGTCGCGGCGATCATGCGATACGCAGAACCCCATCTTTGGATGATCGAGCGGGAACGGCGATTCAGGCGATGGCCATCGATCGCGAGGGATTAACGCGGCCGCTACACCCTGCGGCGGGTTGTCCGATCATCGATCAGTCGCTGTTCAGGAAAAGTCCACCGCGGCCCGTTTGCGGTCCCCTGGGTACCGTGCCCGGCCCGTCTGGTCTTATGATCAGCGCATGCCCATCACCCTGCGCGACGTGACGGACGCGGACCTGCCGATCTTCTTTGATTTCCAGCGCGATCCCTCCTACAACCACATGGCCGCGTTCACCCACAAGGACCCGGACGACCGCGCAGCGTTCGACGCTCACTGGATGAAGATCCGCGCCAACCCGGACATCAAGAACCGGACGATCGTCTTCGAGGGTGAGGCCGCCGGGCACATCGCGAGCTTCTTCGTGGAAGGCCATCGCGAGATCACCTACGGGATCGCCCGTCACCTCTGGGGCCGCGGCCTCGCGACGGAGGCGCTGCGTAGGTTCCTCGCGGTCGACCCGACTCGCCCGCTCCGCGCGCGCGCCGCGAAGGACAACGCCGGCTCGCTCCGCGTTCTCGCGAAGTGCGGCTTCGAGGTGACAGGTGAGGACATTGGCTTCGCGAACGCGCGCGGCCGGGAGATTGAGGAGTTCGTCTTCCGTCTCCGCTGATCAGGGAAGCCTTCTGCCTCCCGGCGGAATGGGAGATGTGTACGGCGTTCGCGAGGGCCTGCTCGGCGAGTATCGCCGTGGCGATGAACTGGCCCCAGGCAGGGCCGACGAAGCAGTGTCCTCGATTCTTTGAGGACCTCCGTCGTCTTGCGAAGTGCTGTAGAATTCCTGATGGGTGAGCGCAGGTACTCGAAGCTGCGAGGAGAGCCGGGGCGATGAACGTCGAGAGTGAATACCGTCAGTTGATTGACGCAATGTCAGTAGTCGAGCGCGTGCGACGCGCGGAAGCGCTCTTTCGCTGGTCCCGGGACTATCTGGCCCGTTCGATCCGTGCGACCCAAGGGCCACTGTCCGAGGCCCGCCTCAAGCAGGAGGTTGCACTGCGGCAGTACGGCTCGGATCCGGCCGCCCGGCGGCTGATCGACGCATGGCCGGTCAGTGTTTCCGACTGAGGGGTTTCAGCCGACACTGTCGAAGCTGACTGCCGTGCTCAATGGCCTTGGGATCAGGTATCACCTGACCGGTGGGATCGCGACGATTGCCTACGGCGAGCCTCGAATGACGCAGGATGTCGACCTCGTCCTCGACCATGACCGGGTGCTCGCAGTGGAAGATGAGTTCCTCGGCGCGCTGGCACGCGTCGGATTCCACTTCGGCGAGCCGACGGCTCGCCACGCCATCGCATCTCAGCAGATGTTTCAGCTGCTCGACATCGATCAGGTGATCAAGCTCGACCTGTATGTGCGCTGTCTGATTCCGGGGGAGCTCGATCGATCAGTGCGAACCGAGATCTTCCCCGGAGTCGAGTTGCCGGTCGCGTCCCGTGCCGATGCGGCACTTTCCAAATTGGTCTGGATCCAACACGGCAGTCACCGGAGCCGCCGAGACCTGCGCGGTATTCTCGCAGGGGCGACTCGTGACGAGCTTCACGCCGTGGAGCGAACGGCCGGTGAGATGGGATTGGCCGACCTGCTCGCAGAAGTGCGCGGCGAATCCGACGAGATAGAGCTGTAGCGCTCCCGGAGTCTGCGCGTTCGAGGCGCCGGCGGAGAGGCAAGAGAGGATGTAGGATCCAGGTCGGTGCGCGGTCTTGGCATCGAACCGAGAACCTGCTGATCAAGTGACGCCCACCGCCACTGCGTTCAGCCTGCAGCGCCGAGTACGTGTTCGGCCTGCGCGAGCGCCTCGTCGATCGACAGCGCGGCGCCGTCGCGCGCCGCGTCACGATCGTCGCAACCGGCTATCAACCCGGCGGGCGATCAGTGAGCGCTCGCGATGGACGGCTTCCGCTTTCCGGCCGCCGCTCGGATCGCGTAGTCTGCCGCGATGACCCTGATCGCAGGCACCCAACTCGGCCACTTCGAAGTCGTGGCACCCCTCGGCGCTGGGGGCATGGGCGAGGTGTTCCGCGCCCGCGACACCCGGCTCGGCCGCGATGTCGCGATCAAGGCGCTGCCGCCCGCGTTCGCGCAGGACCCCGAGCGCGGGGCGCGGTTCGAACGCGAGGCGAAGCTGCTGGCGTCGCTCAACCACCCGAACATCGGCGGGATCCACGGACTCGAGGAAGTCGACGGTGTCCGCTATCTCGTGCTCGAGTTCATCGACGGCGAAACGCTCGATCGCCGGCTTTCGCGCGGCGCGCTGCCCGTCGGCGAGGCGCTCGACGTGTGCCGCCAGATCGCGACCGCGGTCGAGGCCGCGCACGAGAGCGGTGTCGTGCACCGTGACTTGAAGCCCGGGAACGTCATGCTCACGGCGGCCGGTACGGTGAAGGTGCTCGATTTCGGGCTCGCGAAGGCCGCTGCCTCCGGGTCGCCGTCGGACCCGAACCTGTCCGCGTCGCCCACGATGACGTACGCCGTGACCGCGACCGCCGCGGGCGTGATCCTCGGCACGGCGGCATACATGTCGCCCGAACAGGCGCGCGGCAAGGCGGTCGACCGCCGCACCGACATCTGGTCGTTCGGCTGCGTGCTGTATGAGTGCCTTACCAGCCGCCGCTGCTTCGATGGCGAGACGACGTCCGACTTGATCGCGAGCATCCTCCAGGGTGAGCCCGACTGGAACGCGCTGCCGGCGCAGACGCCGGCGCGTGTGCGCGAGTTGCTGCGCCGCTGCCTCGACAAGGACGCGAAGCGCCGGCTGCGCGACATCGGCGACGCGCGGCTCGAGCTTGAAGAGGCCATTGCTCAGCGCACGTCGAGCGCCTCGGGGGTCGCCGCCGCGGCGGCCGCGGCAGACGCGCGCATGGCGGCTCCGCGGCGCGCGTGGGCGCTGGGTGTATTGGTGGGCGCGGCAGTAGCGCTGGTCGCGGCGTTCGCGTGGCAGGCGGCGCATCGTGCTCCGGCGGCGGGTGCGACCCGGTTCGAGATCGCGAGCACCGATGCGATGCGCATCGCGAATGACCCCGGGAACCTCGCGCTGTCACCCGACGGCACGCAGATCGCGTTCGCCGCCGGCGATTCGATGCACAGCCAGCTGTGGGTGCGCCCGCTGGGTGCGCTTGCGGCACGGCCCGTCGTTGGTACCGACGGCGGGTTCTTGCCGTTCTGGTCGCCCGACGGGCAATCGATCGGCTTCTTCACCGACACCAAGCTCAAGCGCGTGCCCGCCGGCGGCGGTGATGTGCAGGAGCTGTGTGACGTGAAGCGGGCGCGGGGCGGCACATGGAGCCGTGACGGCGTGATCGTCTACGCGCCGACGTCCGACGGGCCGCTGTTTCGTATCGCGGCGACCGGTGGCGACCCGCAACGAGTGACGTCGCTCGACAGCACGCGACACGAGAGCGGGCACCGATTCCCCGAGTTCCTGCCGGACGGACGGCATGTGCTGTTTACGGTGCTGCCGTCGAAGGACGATCGATACGATATCGACTGTGTGCGACTTGACGGGGGCGGTCGTGAGCACGTGACCTCGCTACCGAGCGGCGTGCACTATGCGGCGCCGGGCTGGCTGCTGTACCAGCGCAGGGGCGCGATCACTGCGGAGCGGTTCGACTTGGGGACCCGCAGGACTCGCGGTACGGCACTGTCGCTTCGCGACGCGTTGCAGCCGACGGGATTCGCCGGCAGTGCCGGGTTTGCCGTCGCGAGCAATGGCACGATTGCGTACGGCCCGGTCATCTCCGTGTTGGCGCGCATGAGCTGGTTGGGAACCGAAGGGCGCCCCGATGGTTCGGTCCCCGTCCCAGCCGGCCCATACAGATCTGCCAAGGTGTCGCCCGACGGTATGCGGGCCGTGCTGGAAAAGCTCGATGCCAGCGGCCAGGTCCAACTCTGGTTGTGCGATCTCGAGCGCGGCACGTTGTCGCGGCTGTCGGACGACAGCGAATTCGAGCCGGGTGACGCCCACTGGTCTCCTGATGGTTCGCGTGTCGCGTATCTCCTCGGCTCGAAGAGCATTGTCGTGCGTGCAGTGAACGGCGCGACGCCGCCCGAGAGGTACCTTGTGGACGACCCGGCGTTCAAGGATCTCTCGAGCTGGACCCAGGACGGCCAGTACCTTGTGTACTCGCGACAGGACCCGGCCACACGCATGGACCTCTGGCTACTGCCGATGACCGGCGACCACAAGCCGAGGCAGTACTACGCTTCGTCCTACAGCGATAACGGCGGTAGTGTTACCGCCGATGGCCGCTGGATGGTGATCGGCTCCGACGAGACCGGCAAGAACGAGGGATATGCACTGGCGTTCCCCGTGCCGGGCGCGAAGACGCAGATTACAGTGGGCGACGACCTCTACGCAGGCGTGTTGCGCGGCACGAACCGTGTCACTGTAGCCAGCGGGCGGTCCGACGTGACCGTGCGGGTCGCCGACGTGATGCCAGGACCCGAATTCCGGCTCGGGCCCTGGCGCCCATTCGCAACGGTGCCGGGCGACCGGCTCGACGTCACAGTCGCGGCAGCGGCAAACCGAGCGCTGCTCCTGCGCCCGGTGGGTGCTGCGCCGCGCGCAAGTATCGGTGTGGTGATGAACTGGCCCGCGGCGCTGCCGACGAAGTAGGGGCGGGGCCTACCTCAGCCAATCATCACAATGGGCCGCGGAGACTGACCGGCGCCCAAGACGCAGCCGGGAAGCAAATGGTAGTCTACGGGTTGCGATCCGGTGCCCTAGATCAATTCCGCCCTCGATCTGCGCGGTATCATCTCGATGGGTGCACCCAGCCGGTGTGAACCCACCCGAAAGCGGCCTATGAGTCCCAAACCGGAATTGATCCGCGTTTCGCGATGCGATGACATCGTTCAGGTCGACCTGCTCACGCCCGTGCTGATCGGCGACGACGCCATCGAGCGCATGGCGGACGAGGTGGCCGCGGTCATCGATGCCGAATCGACCCCTCGAATCGTGATGAACTTCGAGCACGTCAAGTACATCTCCAGCACCATGCTCGGGACGATGATCGCGTTGCACAACCGGGTCGTGACGCGTGGCGGGCAGTTCCGGCTCGCGTCGTTGCGGGAACGGCACCAACGGCTGCTGGCGCTGGTGCGCCTTGACGGGTTGTTCGAAGTGCATGCGACCCCGGAGGAAGCGGCCGCAAGCTTCAAGTGACCTCGCCAGAGTCGGTCTCCTGGTGGTCGAGCGCCCCGCAGGTCACGGACGAAGTGGGTGCGCCGCCTTGGAATCGAACGAAAAACCTGCTGACTCAAGAGACACCGACTGCTTGAAGGAGTCGAGCCCGGGGTTCTCGACGGCACCGGGGTCGGTGCGCCGAGTGGGGATCAGAGGGCATAAGTGGGTACTCGACGCAACGCGAAACGGCGCTGATTCGGCCGTGGGCCCTGGTTTCGGGGCTCGGCGCGGCACTGCTGTCGTCGGTGATCCGTTTCGGCACCGACGGACCACCTTGGCCACCTTGGCCCTCGCGCCGGGCACGCACCCGCAGTAGACTCGATGCACGGTGGAATCCGCTGCTGGATTCGCGGAATGTGGTTCACATCCGATTGACCGGAGGTGTCCGATGCGCGGGCCTACCCGTCTTTGTGCGTTCATTGCGGGGTTGATGTTGGCCGGCGGCCTGGCGACCGTGGCTCAGTCCACCGCCGCCGATCCGCTGTTCGCCTCGGCCTATCGCTCGCACGACACGGGGGTCGGTTGGACCGGTCCGCGGGCGACGGCGGTCGGCGACCTGAACGGTGACGGCAAGCCAGACGTGGCGGTGGCGAACTACGAGTCCACCTCTGTCTCCATCTTGCTCGGCGACGGCGAAGGTGGTTTCGGTCAGCGGACCACCTACGATGCGGGCGGGTCGGGCGTCGGCACGATGACGGTGGCGATCGGTGATCTGAACGGCGACGGTCATCCCGATGTGGCTGCCGGGAGCTATTACTCGGGCAGTGTCACGTTGCTGTTTGGCGACGGCAACGGCAGTTTCATGATGACCAGTTTCGCTACGGGGACCTACCCGTATTGCGTTGAGATCCGCGATTTGAATGGGGACGGCTATTCCGATCTCGTGATGTCGAGCGGTACTTCCACCGCGATCGTCTCCGTGTTCCTCGGCACTGGCGGTGGTGGTTTCGGGCCAAGGACCGACTTTGGTACGGGACTCTACCCGCACGGCCTCGCCATCGGCGACGTGAACGGCGATGGCAAACTGGACCTGGTGACGGCGAACAACAGCCCGCGCACCGTCTCGGTCCTGCTCGGCAACGGCGGCGGTAGCTTCGGCGCGAAGCACGACTTCAGTACGTCCGGCTATGCGGAACAGGTGGTCATCGGTGACCTGAACGGCGACGGCAAGCCCGACCTTGCGACGGCGAACTACAACTCGTCCCTGGTGGGGACGATCTCGGTTCTGCTCGGCAACGGTGATGGCACCTTCGGCGCGGCGAATACCAACAACGGGACGTGGCCAAGCGGCACTCCCGGCGTGGCCCTGGCCGACCTGAACAGCGATGGCAAACGCGACCTCGTGGCGGTAAACTACGCGACCGAGGGCATGGTTTCCGTGCTGCTGGGCAACGGCGCCGGAGTTTTCACGAGGTCCGATTTTGTCTCGGGATCCACCCCGTACGCCGTCGTGATCGCCGATATGAATGTCGACGGTAAGCCCGACCTCGTAACGACGAACTACTCGCCCGGCACGGTCGCGGTGCTCCTGGGCAACGGTGATGCGACCTTCGGGCGAGTGACGCCGGTCCCCGGCAACAACTCGAGGTTCGTGGCGTTGCGCGACTTGAATGGCGACGGACGGCTCGATCTGGTGGCGGGACTCTTGGCGGGAGGGACCTCGGTGTCGCTCGGCAACGGGGACGGCAGCTTCGGGACGGAGGTCGACTATCCAGCAGGGGGCTCGACCGTGGTATTCGGAGACCTCAATGGTGACGGGAAGACCGACCTGGTCACGATCAGCGGGGCGAATGTCTCGGTTTTGCTGGGCAACGGCGATGGCGGTTTCGGGGCGGCGGCCAGCTTTCCGGATGCCGGCAATCCCACCGGACTGGTCCTCGGCGATGTCAACGGCGATGGCGCTCTCGATGTCGTGACCTCGCATCCCATCGACTACACGAAGCCGTATCCATACCCGCCTGATACCAGAGTTTCGGTACTGCTCGGCAATGGAAATGGGTTGCTCGGCCCCGCGACGTACTTCGTCACGGCACGCGGCCCTCGAGGCCTGGCGCTCGCCGATCTGAACGGCGACGGCAACCTCGACTTCGTGGCGGCGTGTTACGACGGCAACGTGGTCTCGGCGCTCTACGGCAACGGTCAGGGCGTGTTTACCGGCAGGACTGACTTTGCCACGGCGGGCGCTCGCCCAATCTCCGTGGCGATCGCCGACCTCGACCCCGACGGCATTCCGGACATGTTGGTGGCGAACAGCGGCGCGACTTCTGGCCCCGGGTTGCTCTCGGTGCTGCACGGTAATGGTGCGGGAGGCTTCGGCAGCCCGGCGGTATTCCCAGTGGGGCGCTCTGCGGAATCGGTTGAGGTCCGCGATCTGAATGGCGATGGAGCCCTCGACGTCGCCGTCGGCTGCGTCGGGCCCGGGGCGATATCGGTGCTCCTGGGCAGCGGTGCGGGGAGCTTCGCGGGGAGAGCCGACTATGGAGTGGGTTACCAGCCAGGCGGCCTGGCGGTCGGGGACCTGAACGGCGATGGCTCGCCGGACCTGCTCACGGGGAGCACTCATCGTTTGGCCACGGTGCTCTTGAATAGTCGCCATCCGCTCGTTGGCGTCGGGCCGCGGCAGCCCATCGGGTTTGCCCTCCTTGGGGCAACACCCAATCCGGCACGGGGGAGGTTCCACGTCGACTTCAGCCTGCCAGAGGCTCAGCCTGCGTCGATCGAGTTGTTCGACGTGAGCGGGCGGCGGGTCGATCGCCGCCGGATCGCTGGGCTCGGACCCGGGCTCCATAGGATCGCGTTGGAACCTCGGGTGCTGGCACCGGGTGTTTACCTGATTCGCCTCAATCAGGGCCGCCGTGTGGCCACCGTGCGCGCGATAGTGATCCGGTAATGCTGCGCTCGGAGGCAACACCGGCGAGGCCCGCCCGCAAGTCCTCCACATCAAAGGCGCGCACGACGCCGCGACCGATCGCGACGCCGCGCACGCCCTCGTAGCCGCGGGGCAAGCGCCAGCAACGTTCCACCTGCTACCGCACGAGGTTCACGATCCGCGTCTTCTGGAATGCGGGGGCATCGAGTCTGACGAAGTAGACGCCCGACGTGACACTCGCGCCGCGTTCGTCGGTGCCGTTCCAGTTCGTCGTGTAGCGCCCGGCTTCCTGGACGCCGTGCACCAGTGTCTTCACGCGCCTCCCGTCCACCGAGTAGATCGACAGGTCGACTGCACCGCGCGCGACCATGCTGTACTGCAGCGCAGCGTGGCCGCGGGCGGGATTCGAGATCACCGGCATCAGGTCCGTCGCCGTCACCCGCGAATCGACTGCGAGCGGGTTCGACACCTGCACCGGGGTCGACTGGTTCTGTGCATCGCGGCCGTCGGCCTGCGCGATCAACACGCGCGGCGCGCCGGATGCGATCGCATGGAAGCGGATCGTCGCCACCGTGCCCTGCCCGGTGAGGCCCGACGCAGCGCCCAGCAGCGCCGCATCGGCGCGTCCCGGCCCCGGCGACATCACGACTCCACCCTGCGAGGTGACGAGGTCGCCCGCGGTGACGCCGATCGGCTCCACGATGCCCGAGTTCCAGTCGAGTACGGTCGATAGCGCCATCAGGTCGCCAATGCCGGACAGCACGACCAGCACGTCGAACGTGTCGCCCACGTTCACTGCCTCCGGGCCGGACAGCGCGAGCAGGTCGCCCGACTGAGTTCTCACTCCTCCGTTCTTGGCGACGAGTGAGACCGTCGGCGCGAAGTTGATTGCGAACATCACGAGGTCCTCGAAATCGGTCTTCGAGTCTGTGGTCGGCCGCATGTTCGGCGAGTGATCCAACGTCGGGCCCACGTCGAGGTACTCGAACCCGGCGAGTGCAGCGCCCGTCAGCCCGTAATGCGTGCTGAGCAAGGTGACGTCGGCATTCGCGACGGTATTGTCGCCCTGACCCGGCGTCAGCCCGTCGGTTACGTCGCCGAGATGGTAGCCGAGCACGCCGCCCGTCATCGCCGGCACCGCCGACACGTTGCCACACGCGTCCTTCGCGTAGGCGATGTAGTACCAGTAGTCACGCGTCCCGGGCTCGTCGGTCTGGCCGCTCGCCGAAACGGCCGTCAGCGTCCAGCCGGCCGGCGGGTACGCACCCGGCAGCGCGGGCGCAGCGCCACCGCCGTTATCGTACGTCGGGTAGCTGCCAAAGCCCGCGCGCCATACTTCGATCGACGCCGCACCCGGCGGGGGCGAGAACGTGAGCGTGATCTTCGTGGTGCCATCGGCGTCGTTCGCCGTTTTCACCTGTGGCGCCGCGAGCGCGGTGACGGCCGCTGGAGGCGTGGTGTTGGCGTAGAAACTCGCTGCGATCGTGTGGCCGCCCGTAACACCCGTGAACGTGTAGCTCCCCACCGCGCCGACGGAGTTGCCGTCGACGACCACGTCGGCGATCAGGGAACACCCGTCGGGCTGGATCGTGAATGTCGGGTTCGTCGCGCACGGCACTGGAACCTCGCCGCTCGGCACGATCGTGCCGAGCGCTCCGGCAGTGGCCGTAATGGTCGGCGGCGGATTCACGGTGATCGCCCAGTTGTCGATGCCACCCGTTTCCGTGAACGCTCCACCCGAAGATGCGATATCTCGGACGTAGCCGAATGTGATGGGAGCGCCGGCGCTCGAGAAGTCCGGGTGCGCATTTGCGTCGGCAACCGTCCGGAAGTCCGACGCGTGGACCTCGCTCAAGTGCAGATGCGTCCAGCTCGACAGCAGGAACAGGCGCAGCGGGTCGTAGTAGTAGTGGGTTCCGCTTTGAAGCAGCGCGGGCCCGGTGTTCTGGCCCGGAATGTTGATCGGCGGCAAGTCGATGGCGTCTTCGTCGTAGGCGATCGCGGTGATGGCGCCCTGCGACGCGGGGTCGTACGCCGCGGCGGTCTTGATGTTGAAACCGAATGCGGATGACGGGCCGGCCCCGTTCCCGGGTTGCGTCAGTGCGAACCGGTATTCTCCAGGATTTCCGCCCGTGACGACCTGGTAGCCATTGGTGACGCCGCACGCGCAGCCAACGGGAACAAACGTGAATGCCCAATCCGCGTTGTTGAACGACCCATCGCTGAAGCTGGTGCTGACGTCCGGCGCGAACGTCGCGCTCAGGGTGTGATCGGCCTGGACGTTCGACATCGAGTACGTCGTCGCCGGCCACAGTGACACGCCGTCCAAGCGTAGGTCGGTCTGGTGGTAACAGGGATTCGCGACGAATCCGAGGACTCCCAGATTGCCGCCGCATACCACCGGCAGGTTTTCTCCCGCCGGCGAGACACCGCCGGGACCGGCGCTGAGTGTGACCGTGAACGTTTTCTGGCTGAACGTCGCCGCGATCGTGTGGTTCGACTGTACACTCGTGAAGGTGTAGTTCGTGGTGGCGGGCACGGGGTTGTTGTCGACGCTCAGCGTCGCGATCTGGTAGCAGTTCGCCGGCGTGATAGTGAAGGTCCGGTTCGCTCCGCAGTTCACGGACACGGCGCCGCTCGGATTGATCGACCCGTGCGCACCGGCCGAGGCGGTGATCGTGTAGACCAGCGGACTGAAGGTCGCCGAGATCGTGTGGTTCGAGACGACGGTCGTGAACGTGTAGCTCGTCGTCGCGGGCATCACCGGCACGCCGTCCACGATGAGCGTGGCGACCTGAAAGCACGTCGCAGGCGTGATCGCGTACGTCTGGTTTGCAAGGTTCGCGACCTGCGTCACACCCGAGGGCGAAATGGAGCCGCCCCCCCCGGCGCTCGCGGTGATCGCCCACGTCTTGCACTTCCCCAGGCCGCCCGCCCCGTAGAGCGACGCCACCTCGCTCGGGGTCAGTGCACGCGCGAACAATTCGACCTCGTCGATGTCGCCGTTGGTGAGCGAGCTCGTGCCATCGAACGCCAGCCCCATTCGCAGCGCGCCAGTGTTCGTGACGCTCCCGGTATGCGCCGTCGGGTCGAACGTGAGCACGGCGGCACCGTCGACATACAGCTTGCCACCCACGGCACCCAGTGACCGGTTCACGGTCGCCGCAACGAAGTGCCAGTTCCCATCCGTGAGGGTGCCGGTGGGAGCACCGAAATTCTGGGACGTCCCGTCTGCGATCTGGAATCCGAGGCGGCCGTTGAACAGGTACAGTTCGTACCCCCGTCCGCCGGCGCGCTTGTCGACGATGACCCGCACGGCGGCGCTCGGATCGCTGGTTTTAACCCACGCGTCGACCGAGAAGCTACCCGTACTGAAGTTGAGCGCGGGCGCATCAGTCACCGTCACGAACTGAGTGGAGTTCGTGATGTGCACGCCGCCGGCCACCTGTCCCAGGGGGTGCCCGATGGAGCCGGTGTACGTGCCTGATGGCGCGCCGAGTTGGTTTGCGACGACCGTACCCGACGTCTCGTCGAGCGGCCACCATGCGTTGAGCAAGGGTGGCTTGTCCATGCACGAGAGCGGCGTTGCATTGCGCAGGATCCAGATCCCCGCGTTGGCCGAGATGGTGAGATCGGGGCTTCCATCGCCGTCGATGTCGGCGATCGTGACTCCGCGCGCAGCGGCGATCTGGTTGCCAAAGTCCACGTGCGTGGCAAACGAGATGATCCCCGGCAGGCTGGTATTGCGCAGGACGGATTCCGTGCCCGGCGAGTTGTTCGTCACCGCGAGATCGACGCGACCATCGCGGTCCAGGTCTGCGGCCGCCAGATCGGTGGCGAAGCCCCCCGAACTGATCGTCTGGTACGGCGCGTAGCTGATCGCGCCACCGATTAAAGTCGTCATGCTCCGCAGCACCGCGATCGGACCATTGGAACCCGGATTGGCCGCCGCCGTCGCGAGATCGGGCCAGCCGTCGCCGTCGAAGTCGGCGACGGCGATGGTCTGCGGTGAAATCGGCACGTTGAAAGCCACTTGAGGGAGAAGGGACGGATTCCCGGGAGTGCTGTTATTTCTGAGGACCGAGAGCGACCCGGCGATCCCCTTGTTGGCCACGACGACATCGAGTTTCCCATCGAGGTTGAGGTCGGCGATGGCAACGGTCTGGGGCTCGTTGACCACGCCGAAGTTCACGCCGGCGGCAAACGAAATGGTGGTGCCCGTGCTGGTATTGCGGAGGACCGTCGCCGAGGCACCAGGAACGCCGAGGAAGCTGCAGTAGACGATATCCGGCTTCATATCACCGTCGATGTCGCCGGCTGCTGCCCAGGTGGGCCCCGGCATCGTGCCAACGTTCAGCGCGGCGGCGAACGAAATGCTGCCGACCGAACTGGTGTTCCGCAGCACGGCCATGGATCCAGCGCCGTCGCATGCAGCGATGTCGCGCTTGCCGTCAAGGTCGAAGTCCGCGATGGACACGCAGGTGGGGTTTCCTCCCACGGCCAAGTCGATGCGTGGCTTGAAGGCCAAGTTGCCAGGACCGCCGTTGCCGGGAAGGATCGACACTAAGTTGGATCCCGGGATCGTGGCGACGATATCGAGCTTGCCGTCGCCATCGAGGTCCGCAGTCATGTTCTGCGGGCCCTGGCCTGCCGCGAACAACGCCTGCCCTGCGAAATTGATCGGCGCAGTAGCGAAAGCAGACGTGGTCCACACCATCGCTCCCAGCACACTCGCGATCGCTACGGACACTCCTCGACGGACCAAGCGGGCACGACTCATGATCAACCCCCAGCTGGAACCCGGCGCCGCGCGAGCGCGCGGCGGCCTGAACAGCGGACCACCGGGACCGAGATAGTCCCGATGATGTGGCGGCCGAGGGGTGAGCCGTGCTGTGCGCGGTGGGGGTTGCGGACCTTGCGCGCGTTGCGGACTCCGGCCGGCGCGTATTCGCGCGCCGGCCGGAGCTTCCGGCAATGCCGGCACGCGATCAAGACAAATCGAACAGTTGGGGCGTGTCGTGCTTGCTCGGTAGAGTTCGCCGAGATTAGCGAGCGTACCGGCGAAAGCGCCGCGAATGCGACCGCCGTTTCGCCTTGGAAATTGGGTGTTAGAACCCCGCACCCCGGCGGTACTAGTTGTAACGTCGGCCGACCAGCGGCTCCCATTTCGGTGGGCCCTGCGCGGCGCCCTGGGAGGCTTCATGCGCCGTGGTTCCGCTCTGCGCTCGATCGGCCTGGCGGCGCTTGTCGCTTTCGCCCCACTCGAAATGTTCGCCTCCGCGCCGGCTGCAGCGGCGCAGGCCGCCCAAGTTGCGTCGCCGGTCGAGCCGTGTGGGTCGGAGATCTATCTCGAGGCGCAACTCGCGCGCGATCCCGAGTTCGCGGCGCGGCGCGCCATGCTCGAGGCGCTCGTGCAGGACGCCGTGGTGAAGGGGCTGGCGCCGAAGCCAGGTGATCAGGCGAACTCGAGCGCGATCTACACGATTCCCGTCGTGGTCCACATCGTCCACAACGGGGGAGCGGAGAATATCCTCTACAGCCAGGTCTTGAGCCAGATTGAGGCGATCAACCGCGACTGCCAAAACGTCCCGGCCAATGCGCCCCCGGCGGTGGATTGCAAGCTCCAGTTTTGCCTCGCCACCCAACTGCCGCTGAACAGCAGCGTCCAATGGGCGAATTCCAACGAGTTGGGCGTCACGCGATTCCAGAAGGCGACGCCCTTCGTCCTGTTCGGCAATTCCACGAGTGAGGCGGCGCTCAAGGCAATCGACTACGTGCCCTCCAACCAGTACCTGAACGTCTGGGTGGTGCAATCCATCAAGGATAACGTCGGCAACCCCAGCGGCGTGGTCGGCTACGCGACGTTTCCGGGTGGCCCCGCCACGCTCGACGGCATCGTCATGGACTACCGCTTCATGGGCGCCAACAACACGAGCTACGGCCCGAACTTCTCACCGCCCCTGATGGCGTACTACGACGAGGGCAAAGTCTTCGCCCACGAGGTGGGCCACTGGCTGGACCTGTACCACCCGTTTCACAACGGCTGCGTATCGGGCCTGTGCAACGTGGTGGGCGACCGATGCTGCGACACGCCTGCCGAGGCATTGCCGCAGACCGGCAACCCGACGAACAATCCCACGAGCTGCGGTAACAGCGGCGATCCGATTCACAACTTCATGGACTACACGAACGACCCATGCCGTTATCAATTCACCTCCGACCAGCGCGCGCGCATGCATGCCGCGTTGACGACCGATCCATCGCGGATGAATCTCGTGAGCCCCGGGAATGTCGCCTACGCGCTGAATAGCGGGCCCTGCCAGCAGCCCCTGTACGCGTCGATCACGCTGGGCGCCAAGCAGGCCTGCGTCAATGACGCGGTGCCGTGCTCGGGTTCATTCTGTAACAATTGCTCGTATGCTTGGAGCGCACAGGGCGGCACGGTCGCCAATCCGACCGCGCAGAACACGACCGTGCAGTTCGGCAGCCCGGGCATGCATACGGTGACGCTGACGATGACGGATACGAACAGCAATTCCAGCACGGCGACCGAGGTGGTGTACGTGACGGCGTGCACGCCCATCTCGGGATCGTGCGCGAACTGGGTGTTCAGCAGCCGTTGCCGCTTGAGCTTTGCCACCGGCATGCCGGTCGCCGTGGGCGGTACGGTAAACATTGGGTCCGAGAACGCCACGCAGTTCTCCGATCCGTCCACCGGCGCGCTGATGTTCTATACGGACAACGAGACCGTCTGGAACGCCAACAACGCCGCGATGCTCAACGGCACCGGACTCTGGGGCGGCGGGAGCTCCCACACCGGTACGATCGTCATTCCGCGCCCCTTGAATCCGGGGCAGTACTACCTGATCTCGGTATACCAGCAAGAGACCACGCCACCCTCGCCGGACGGCTTCCCGATCCACATCAACACCATCGACATGAGTGGCGGGGGCGGACTCGGTCAGGTGGTCGTGAAAAATTTCCCGATCGCGCTCGATACGAGCAATCCGCCGAACCGCCTACTCGAGGGAGTGACGGCGATTCCGCACTGCAACGGCACGGACTGGTGGGTAGTCACCCACGGATCCAATGCCAACTCGCAGTACCTCTACATCACCCTCGTCACGCAGAACGGGGCCGTCTCGACGACGCCCTACCCGACACTGGGAATGGGTGGCACCGGCAACAACTACACAGCGTGGGGCTCCATCACCGCATCCCAGGACGGCACGAAGATCGCAGTGTGCCGGGCCAACGAAGTCGCCACGAACAACACCACCGGCGGCGCGATCCGCGCCTACAAGTTCAATCGCGCGACGGGTGTGCCCGTGGCGTGGGTCAATACGGGCAACATCGATGCGAACCAGGACCTGGCATTCAGTCCCGACGGCAACCTGATCTACTACTGCTATCTGAAGAGTGCCAATTTGCATGGCATTCGTCAGCTGAATCTCAACAATCCGTCGCAGGTCCGGACGATCACCTCGCCCACGGTCAGCCCCGGCGATCTCGATGTCGAACTCGGCCCTGACGACAAGATTTACGTGGCTCCCGCCGCCAACGCGACGAGTCTGCATTGCATCAACTTCCCGAATAACTTTAACAGCACGAACAGCAGCAACGAGTGCGGATTCAACCGGAACGCGATTCCACTTGGATTCCCTGCAAAAACCACTTCCTATGGCACGCTGCCGAACACGCTGGCGATGTGCACCGCGAGTGCCGCGCCTCCGCAGTTCAGCTATGCGATCACGAATTGCAACACCGTGAACTTCACCACTCCCAACTGCTCGCCATGGACCTGGTCCTTCGGCGACCAAAACAGCAGCGTGTCGAGCCTGCAGAACCCGACCTTCACCTACCCGAACGGCACGTTCACCGTGACGTTGAACGTGCCGAGCGCATCCCCGGCGTCGATCTCGAAGACATTCACGATCGGCGGCGCGTCGATCAGCATTGCGGGGAACAACACGACGTGCGGCGGCCCCTCGAACTACAGCGTCATCGGGCCGTCGAACTACGTCTACAACTGGACGATCACCGGCGGTTCGCCGGCGACCGCCACCGGCAACAACGTCCAGGTGAGCTGGGGATTGACGACCGGAATCGTCCAGGTCGTCGGCACGGACCCGGTCACCGGTTGCACGTCGATGGCAACCCTGAGCCTCGAATCCTGCTCGGAGTGCGCCACGCCGCCGCTCGGCATGGTGGCGTGGTGGCCCCTCGACGAGTCCCCGGGGGGAACCCTGGCGCAGGAGCTTGTCGCGGCAAACACCGGACAGGACGCGAGTGTGGCGTCGCCGGGCAAGGTGGCCGGAGCCGTGGCCAACGGGCGCCTGTTCGGCACGAGCGGCTATGTCCGCGTGAACGACGCGCCCAAGCTCAATCTGGGCACTGGCAACCTGACGATCGATGCATGGATCAACACTTCGAGTACGGCGTCGCCCCTCGGTATCGTCGACAAGCGCACGCTGTCCCCCGACGTGGGCTACGCGCTGTACTTGAAGCAAGGCCGACTCGCACTGCGGCTCAGTGACGGCACCTCCAGCACCGAGTACTGGGATCCGAACACCGCCAGTCTCGCCGACGGCAAGTGGCACCATGTGGCGGCGATCGAGGACCGCTCGGGCGGCGCCAGCGGCACGAAGCTGTATCGCGACGGACTCGCGATCGCGCAATTCCCCGCCTACTCGTCCGGCAACGTCGACAACGCCGAAAGGCTCTTGATCGGGGCACTCCAGCCCTCGAACGCTCCCGTGTCGTCGTTCGACGGCAGGATCGACGAGGTCGAGATCTTCAAGAAGGCGCTCAGCGACCAGGAGATCCGCAAGGTGTGGGGCGCCGGACCCGCCGGCAAGTGCAAGGAGTTCCCGGTCGTGCCCTCCAGCACGGTGATCTGCGAGGGATGGGGGGGTGTGCCCGTCGACATTTATGTCTGGAACCAAGGTTCCACGAACCAGACCTTCAATCTTGCCTTCGGTCAGGGAAGCGGCGCGAATTGCACGGCGCCTCCGCCAGTCACCTTCACACCGCCGCAGGTCACCGGGCTCGTGGTGCCGAAGTTCTCGTGTTCGAAAGTCACGATCATGATCACGCGTCCCGGTGGACTTTCTTCGGGTGGGGTGTCCTGCTACACCGTGTCGGCGACCAACGCCGCCTCGAACGTCACGCACGTGGCGACGGGATCCCTCTGGGCGAACGACAACATGTGCCTGCACGTGAAGAGCGGCGGCCTGTCGTCGGTTAAGGTCAGCGTGCCGGCCACCGCCACCTGGGGGCTTCGCAACACATCGCCGGTCGTGGCGTCCGTGCCGTTCGAGATCGTAGCGGTGCCCACGGACGGCGATCCCGGTCCCGGCGGCCCGGGCGGCCCCGGTGGCGCCGTCAGCCTCAACGGCCTGCCACCCGGCGTGCCCGTCTTAGGCAACCTGTTCCTGTCGTTCGGCGATAGTGCCGACGTCTCCGTGGAGGCGACCTTTGTTGAGGAGCGGCCCTTCCGCGAGTACGAGCTCGTCCTCTCATGCGATATTGACGGGGATGGATCTTACGGGGACCTGAAGAGTTCTTCCGCGCTGCTCTACTCGGAGCTCGCGACGCCCATCGTCGGAGTGCCCAGGGTGGCGGCCTCGCTATCGGCGAACCTGCTCGACGCGTCGCCCAACCCGTTCGGTGGCCAGACGGCCGTTCAGTTTGCCCTGCCGCGCGCGAGTTGGATCCGACTCGCGCTCTACGACGTCAATGGGCGTCGCGTGACCACGCTGGCGCAAGGGGTGTTCGGGGCCGGTCGGGTGACGCGGACCGTGCGCGCCACCGGGCTCGCGAGCGGCGTTTACTTCTTGCGTCTCGAAGGGCCGGGGCTGACGCGCACGAAGCGGGTGGTGCTGCTGCGCGAATGACGCGGACATCGTATTCGCGATTCATCGCGTTGGCTTGAAGCTCGCGCAGCCCCGGAGCTTGAGGCTGTCGAGTCGCACTTCCGAGCCATAGCGGTACTCGACATCGGACATGCCGTCGCTGCACGCCCGCTGCTCGATCGCCACGCGGATCAGATGCGGCGTCGAATCCGGCCTCGAGGCTTCGAAGATCACGCGGGAACCGGCGGTGGTCGGAGGCGCGTAGGGGAATGTGAATCCGTCAAGATGGTCAGGATCACGGTAGACGATTCCCTGCCGGGTGATTTCGACGCTCCAAAACGGCTCGGTGCCCAACGCGTGAAGCGCCAGCGGGCCGAGCAACTCGTCCGCTCGAGCCAGCGAATCCGGCAGGACCTCACCGCGAGGCGTGGCGGGGGACTCCGTCTGTGACGTTCCGGGCGGTGCGGATTGCGGCCCGCAGCCGAACCCCACGAGTACCAGAAGAGTCGCTGCGAGTCGCTTGAACATGCTCGTGCCCCGATCGAGTGATGGTTCGTGGGATGCTAGCGTGGAACGCTCCATGTTAGCTATCTCGTAGTGCGGACGTCGCCTGTATTGAGGAGTCGGGCCGAGCACATATCTCAGCTCCAGCGTAACCCGGGGGTGGGGGCAAGATAATCCATATCCACGGGCTCCGTGCGGGCGTACACTGGAAGCAGTTCCGATCCGCATAACGTGGAGGTGCCGCATGACTCTCGGAATTCGCTTCATCTTGCCGCGCTCGATTCGCGGCGGCCTGCCAGCGGTGCTGATCTCGTGTGCCCTGACGCTCGCGGCCGCCGAGACCGCGCAGTTCGGCTTCAACTCGGTCGACGGGAACGGCAACGGGGTCGAGATCACGGACGACCCGACGTTTCACAAGCTGTCACGTCTCAACAAGGCGATCGACACGCTCGCCACGCTGGATCTGACGATCAAGGGCGGCGTCTCGTACGACGGCGCGCAGATCGCGGCTGATCTCCGGCGGATGCTCAAGGAGGGCCGGCTCGGCGAGGGGAAGGGCGCGAAGGGCAGCGCCAATGGAGCCACGTCGAGCGACAGCGCCGCCGGTTGTGTCGGTGATCGCATCAACATCGCCGACCAACATCTCGAGACGGCGAACACCCGCAACCTCGCCCGCACGCTCGCGCACGAGTGGCTGCACACCCAGCAACTCACCAGTCCCGGCCCGGGCAACGAGGCGCCTGCCTACCAGGTCGGCCTCGCGGTGCTCGAAGCGCTCGGTGGGACGCACGACACCGGGTACTACGGGGACAACACGAAGATGAAGGAGGCGAAGGCGCTGATCAGCGGCGGCGGCGGAACGAAGTTGCCGGGCTCGAACACGCCCTCCGGCGCGAGCCGACAGTCCGGGGGCAAGGGCGGCAAGAATCACACGCTCGTCGTCCGCAACCCGGACAGCCTGAGCTACTCCCTCGATGCCGAGGCCCTGCACACGGTGGCGCCGGCACCGCTCCACGCGTGGTTCAGCGTGAACGCGGTGAAGATGCCGGGTGACGACCGCGTGCTCGTGTTCGGCGCCGACACGACGGCGGCCGCGACGCCGAACGGCTGGCTCACCGTGCTGAATGCGAACGGCACGCAGTATTACGCGCGCCAAGAGCTGCCGTTACTCAACACGCGCCACCCGTCGTACGCAGACTACGACCCCGCGACCCGCAAGTGGTACATCCTCGACACGCACAACAACGGCAGCGGGATCACGATCTGGCAGGACACGAACGGCGATTCGATTCCCGACACGCGGCAGGCGGCACCGTTCGCGAGCCACTTCTTCCCCGGGGTCGCGACCGCGACCAGCCTCGTGCTGGCGGTCCATCCCGGACTCGGCTCGGGGGTCATCGTGACACCGGATGACCTGGGTGCGCAGGATGGATTCACGTTCGGGCGCCGAGTGACGTTCCTCAAGGACGTGAACGCTGACGGGGTCGCGGATCAGTCGGTGTCGGTCGCGGGCTCGGACTTCATCTCGTTCGCGCCCGCGTTCGCCGACAGCCTGCACTTGGGGACGAGCGCGTTGCGCGTCACGGCCATGGCCAACCATCTGATCCAGGTCTGGAAGACCGATGCGGCGGGCACGGCGCGCACGGAGTTGCTCGCGCAGGGGCAGATGCCGGCGGCGGGGCTCCTGCCGCTGACGCTCACGCGGATGCTGGTGGGCGGCGAGGACGTGATCCCGGTGGATCTGTCTGCCGGCACGCAGCCCGCGGCGCCCACACACGTTGCCGTGGCGCTCCCCGGGTGGTCGCCGATCGCGGCGGTGACCGCCGCCGCGATGCTCGCGCTATTGGGACTTCAGGCGCTCGGCGTCATGCCGCGCGCTACTGGCGGTCGGAGTCGTCGAAGAACAGTGTGAGCGCGTCGAGTGGGGGACATTTTCACTTTGCAGTTAGGGGAGGACATAATCATCTGGCAACGGCATGTCCTCACTCGACCATTGACTTCTCGTAGGAGCAGAGAGAGTCTCCGACACGCACCGGGGGTGCGCTTGAAGGCCGGTCGAAGGAGCGTGTCTCTGCTTCACGCGGCCCAATCACGATGGCTTGGCGGCAATCCCGTCGGCATCGCTTTGCTCACCGTATGCCGCGTCGACTACTCGAACAATTGTATCGTGTCGATCCTGGATTCCTCAGCCGCCCGCACCGCTCGCCAGCTCTGAAGGGTGTGTGCATGAGCATCTAAAGCACCTCGACCCGCCGCAGGCGGACATGTATTACACACCGACTCGGGAGGATCCCCATGAACCGTTTCGTGCCAACCCTTGTATTTCTCTCTCTCGCTCTCAGTGCCACCATGGCATGGGGGCAGGTGCCTCAGCTCATCAGTTACCAGGGCGTCCTCGCTGACAACGCGGGCCAGTTAGTATCAGATGGTAACTATGACATTACCTTTCGGATCTTCGGCAGTGTGACTGGCGGTTCGGTGCTTCACGACGAAACTCATGTCGGCGTCCCGGTCTCCAAAGGTGGCTTCAGCGTGCTGATCGGCAGCGTCCCGGGAGACCCCTTACTGTTGCCGTTCACCGTTCCCTACTGGCTGGAGATCCAAGTGGCGCCCGATGCGTCGCCGCTCTCGCCACGTATCCAACTGGTCTCCTCGCCGTATGCCCAGACGGCGGAGACGGTGCTCGACGGCGCAATCACCAGTGCGAAGATAGCCGATGGAAGCGTCACGAGCCTCGACATCCTCGATGAGCCGGGCGTCGCATTTGATCAGGGTGGTGTCAGCTACAGCGTTCCAGCCACAGGCGCCGACGTGGTCGCCCGAACCGTTACGATCACAACGCCGGCCGCCGGGTTCATCTTGGTCAATTACGGTGGGTACATGGATATCGGCTCACACACGGCCGGCGTGTTGGGTCAACTGCGCGCCTCGATCTCAGAGACCACGGCACTCGGTCCCAACAGTACCTGGAGCCTCAGTACGGTAGGCCGCGAAGTTGCGTCCGGCACGGTATATGGATCGACAATTTCAAGGAGCTTCGTCTATTCCAAGCCAGCCGGGACCTACACGTTCAATCTTGTTTGCGACAGCTTCGGTGGCGGTGAATCGGTCGTGATCCGGTACGCCTCACTGAATGCCGTATACCTCCCGTCCGCGTATGGCACCTCAAACGGTGCCGGCTTGACAGCCCCGCAACCGTCCTCTTCGGACGGCCTCGCCCCCCGCTGACGATGAGCGTCGAAATGCGCGTCATCATGAAAGGCCGGCATCCGATGAGACATTCGATGGTCATGATCGTCGCGGCGACCCTGGCTACGACAGCAATCAACGCAGACGCTTTCACCTTGCGTGGCTACGTCATTGCGACCGGCGGCACGCCCGCGACAGGAATCACCGGCGCCGGGCGGGCCATGTATGGCACCATCGGCCAATCGGTGGTCGGTGTGAGCAGCGCCGCGCGTACCGTCTGCGATGGGTTCTGGTGTTTCGGCGGCGCGCGCGTCTTGGCGGTTGAGCCGCTGGAAACCCTGGGGCTGCCCACGAAGGTGTCGTTCAGCGCGCCGCGACCGAATCCTGCGCACGACCAAGTCGGCTTCGAATTGGCCCTGCCCGGCGAGGCCACTGTGCTTCTGGCCATCTTCGACCTTCAAGGGCGACATGTGCTCACCATGCTCGACAGCCGGCTGCAGGGTGGCCATTACCGTGTGCAGTGGGATGGCTTGGACGGAGGCGGTGCCGGCGGCGCGGGGATCTATTTTGCGCGCCTTCTGGTCGACGGCCGGCCAGTGGGCACTCAGCGTATCGTGATGCTCCGGTAGCAAGTTCACGGTCAATAATCCCCGGCTCGCTCCGAGAAAATAGAAACAGGCACCATGAAGGGTGGGTTCAGGTGCGTCGACGACTCGATTTAGACCAGCGATTGGGCGTCCCGCCGCAGCGCGAACGGCGGCGGGACGCCCGGGCAGCAGGGCCGCGCTTATGCCGGCCGGTCCGCCCCCGATGATGATGACGTCATACTCTCGCCCTGAATCCGTCGGCGCCCGCTACTTGGTGACCGCAGCGCTCATCTCGTGACAGCTTTTGGAGCATTGGCGGCATGCGTGAGCCACCTGGCGCATTATCGAATCGTCCCCGAACTGTTCGCACGCCTTCGCGCAGGCATCGCATACATCGGCGCAGATTCCACAAACCTGAGTGTGGTGTTCCGAGCCGCGCACCATGAAATCGGATGCCGTGGCGCATATTCGCGCGCAGTCCAAGAGCAGCGTGATGTGTGCCGATGTCGCGTGGCGCCCGCCGAGGTCAACGCAGTGAGGCACCGATGACGAACAGGCGTCCTCGCACGACCGGCACGAGTCGATACAGGCCTTCATCTTCGGGTCGTTCTTAGACATCTCGTGGTTCATGGCTCGGGTCTCCTTGAGGTTCAATCGGGGGTGGGCATCGCAGACTCGCGTGCAACAAAGCGCTTGCTGACCTGTCTCACCGTCGCATCCACGCACGTCAGCATTCACGGGGCAGCCAGTTTCGTGCCACAGCCACGAGCCGCGTAAAAGGCGCTAACCTCATGCGGCTGTTCAAGCCAGTGCTCGTTCCTCACAAACTGGCGAGGGCGCAGGAGCAATTCCCAGATCCCGGACGGAACAACCTACATTCCCTTGGGGGCAGCCTGGCGGGGGAGTCAGGGCACAGACGGCGCCGCTACGGCTCACCTGCCGAGACTGACGATCGGACTCGTCCAGAATCTCGATCCCATCTTGAGCCTCAGGAAGTAGACTCCGGCGGCCAGCCGTTTTCCGCTGTCACTTCGCCCATCCCACTCAAAGTCGTGCCAGCCAAACCCTGAGGTCATGGGGCGTTCGATCACCCGCCGGCCGCTCAAGTCATGGATCGAGAGAGCCACGCGTCCGCTCTGGGGCTGGAACCAGCGGAATTGAACGCTTGTCGTGAATGGATTTGGACTCACCGATCCGATGAACTCCGTCGATGGACGCTGCGGCGGGACGCTCACGGTCACGGAATCCTTGACGCTCATGACGATGGACTTCGAAGGAATGCCATCGACGAGCGCAAACAGCATGTAGTGGCCAGCCGGCGCGAAGTTGACGTTCGCCGGAATTGTCGCCGTCACGGTCTGGCCCTGCTGAATGAACGTGAGCGGCACGATGAGCGGCAGGCCGCCATCGACCCAGTGCGTTACGGCGCCGGTGCCGACGAGGACGACATCCGTCAGGGCATTCGTTCGGCTGATGGAGAGGGTGATGTTGCTTCCGTGCGGCAAACTTGTGGTCGAGACCGCATCGATGCGCGGACGGATTCCGCGGAACAGGTAGGGTGGTTCGAATGCCTCGATGTCGTTGCTGACCCCGGGATTTGCCGGGCCGCCTGTACCCGCCGTCGTGATTACCCGCCCGTCGGGAACCAGCAAGGTCGTGGCGTGGTACTCGCGATACCAGGCCATATCGGCGCACCGGTGCCATGTATTCGTCGCGGGATCATAGAGGTCGGTGAGCTTGGTCTGGCCGTAAGAATTGGTCGGGATGCCGTGAATGGAGTCCTCGAGTTTCCCCCCTGCCACGAAGATTTGCCCCGTCGGCAGAAGCACGGATTCGGGCTGGGACCGAGTGGCGCTGGCGTTGGCGCCGAGGGACCAAGTGCCGACGGCGGGATCGTAGAACTCGATCATGCCCGGCGACGTGAGCGTGCCGCGGTAGATCCCGACCGCGCAGGCACGGCCATCGGAGAGCCGAAACAACGAATGATCACAGTGTCCCGGCCAGAAGCGATTGGCCTGGACCATCGGGCCTGTATCGTCCCAGCGATCCAGCGCAGGGTCGTAGAGCTGCGGCGGCCCCCAACTGCGCAAGACTTTCCCCGTACGCAATAATACCGCGGGCGTGTATTCGGCCGGGCTGGACATCGAGGCAGCGACGGTCCAGGTGCGATTGCGCGAGTCGAATATTTCACAGGTTTCAGTGCGCTGCGCGTTGGGGCGTTGGCCTCCGCCCATCACCAGGAAGCGTCCATCGCCCAGACGCACCATGCCCGGATACCACCGTTGCTCATTCAGCTGCGGCAACATCTCCCACGTGCCGTTCGAGGGATCGAACGCCTTGACCATACGAGTCGCATCGCGGAAATCCCCCGTGTCCTGTCCGCCAATAAACAGCAGACGCCCGTCCGCCATCAGGGTGGGGATGTGGCAACCCTGAATGGAGTTGGAACCCGGCGGGAACGACTTGGTGCCGCTGACGGGATCGAACAGCACCGGATCGATGGTATTGTGACAGTAGAAGATTCGTCCATCGGCCAGCAGGCAGGCCGAGTTTGTGGCGTAAAGGTTTTCGGGATCCGTGTTCCCGATAGTGGTCCATCGTCCGGGATGGTTGTTCGGACCCAATTGAAAGTCCTGAACGACTTCAGCCGTGCCGACTGTCCGCAGAGTCTCACGGTACGCGTAGCTGACGTGAGACCCTCCCAGGAGCCATGAGCCCGGCGGCACTCCTTCGAAGCGGTAAGTCCCGTCGAGACCACTTCGTGCTTCGAGGACGACCGAGCTGTCGGAATTGACCGCGGTGATGCGGGCAGTCGATAGCGTTGAGTTGTCCCAGCCCGAAACCCTGCCGCGGATCACATTGGCGTGCGCGCTGGTGCTCGCGAGCGCACCGATAAGGACGCATATAGCAAGCGCCTTGCACATCGATCTATCCTCCCGGCGCGTGAAATAGCGCAACTGGTCAAGACCGTTCTGGTTGCGCGAGTGGACCCCTGCGCCATCGCCCTGTCCGCGGAAGTCTCCTCACCGATGGCCTGCTGGCGTGCAGTAGTTCAATCATTGCATACCCCACGTCGCGACGACCACGGAGATCCTGCGCCATGTCGACGGGATCGAGGAGCCGCCCAGCATCAGTGCCGGCAGCGCCCCTTCTGGTGTTATCTTCAAGCCAGCTCTGGCGATACACTCACCGAGGAATCCCGAAAGGCGCTGCCCATGACTGCTCGAGATCTCTGGAACCATGCCGCGTCCGCTGGGCTCGTGGCAGTGGTCGCGATGACAGGGCTGACCACGTCCTGCGCAAAGCAGAAGCTCACGGCCCAAGTGTACTGTGGGCCCGATGGCCAATTGACCGGGACGGCTTCCATCCAGAGCCACCGCAGCTACTGCGTCCGTGCCTTGACGCCGGTCCAGGGCTGGCGCCCCGGCGTTCCCGCCGACTTTGCGTTCGATATCGTCGACGATCGCGGAGCGACGTTGCGAGAGTTCAAGACGGTGCACGAGAAGATCCTGCATTTCATTGTCGTCCGCCACGACCTCACGCAGTTCCAACATGTGCACCCCGTGTTCTCTGCCGCGGACGGACGTTTCACCGTGCGGGGACTAGTGTTGCCGAGTGCCGGGCCCTACCGGTTTTTCGCCGACTTCGCGCCGGCCGGCGGCATGGCTGCCCCGGACGGAATGGCGATGTCCGTGACCGTGCCGATCGACCTCACGGTCGGCGAACAGGCGAGCTACCAGCCGCAGAGCCTGGCCCAGCCCGCGGATTCCGCGATCGCTGGCGATTATGAAGTGCGGCTCACGCATCCCGATACGCTCGAGGCGGGGGTGGAGTCGCGTCTCACGTTTGTGATTCGTCGCGCCGGTGCGGTGGTGAGCGATCTCGAACCGTATCTGGGAGCCCATGGCCACGCCGTGGTCTTGCGCGAGGGAGACCTGGCGTTCATTCATAGCCACGCGGTCGAGGACTCGGCTGCGATTAGGGCCGGCCAGATTCCGTTCATGGTTGATTTCGCGGAGCCCGGTCGTTACCGCATGTTCGTTCAGTTCCAGCATCGCGGGGCCGTGCAGACGGTAGCGTTTACGCTGCCTGCGGTGGCCGACGCCGCGTCCCATATGGGCACCGGGGCGCACACGGGCCACTAAAAGCGCCGTTAGACTTCACGACCCAACGCGGGCGCAGCCCCGCCCGCTCGCCCGCCATGCGGCCCAGAAGGCGACAGGAGGTCGTCCTCCGGCTCTCCTGATCAGGACGCCGCACTGAGGAAGTGGAGTCCGAGCCGCTCGGGAAAATAGTGCGCCGCCTTGGAATCGAACCAAGATCCTACGGATTAAGCGTCTCTAACCGCCGCGAGCACTCGCCATCGTGATTCAGGACCCGCTCAATTTTCCACATTGCCCGCTCACGGTGCCCTGGGGCAGGGGACGGACACCGGGATGCTCATCAAGATTGGGGAGAATGGCCCCAATGCCGTCACGGCCTGCATCACAGCGAGGACGAGGCGGACAGACGCCTGGGGTCCTACGAAGCAGATTCCACGCCTGTCCTGGAGGCCGGCGCGCTATAATTTTGTACCTTGCCTGCACACGCTTTCGGATACCTGAATGGGAGCGGACCGAACCCGCCGCTCTGATCCACCCCAACCTGCCCGGAGCTCCGATGAAGCGCTGGCTGGATCACCTAGCCGTGTTGCTGAGCAGCGTGCTGACCTTCACGGCGTCCGCGTCCGGCGTGAGCGCGGGTGAGTCTTCCAATAGCACGCTCCTATCCTCAGCTTCGACGGTTGAAGTGGTGCCGGGAATCGCCGGGCTCACAGCCACCGCCTTCAGCCGAGCCGACGCCACCACCCGATCTCAGGTGGACGGCTGGGTGAGCCAACTCCAGGCCGGGTGGACTCCCAATCGGGGCCAGATCGCGGATGGTTCGGGGCACCCGGCGTCGAACGTGTTGTTCTCGACAACCATTGGAGACGCGCAGATCTACGTCACCACGACCGGCATCTCGCACTACTTCCTGGCGCGGCATGAGGGAGACGAGGAAGGCGAACGGATCGCGGAGCGCGGCGGCAAGAAGGTGGCTCCCGACGAGTCGCAAGTCGAATGGAGCCGCCTCGACGTCACGCTTGCGGGTGCTCGAATCCGATCCGACCACGTTCGTCTCGAGGAGCCGTTGGCCGATCAGGGCGGCACGAACTTCTACCTGCCGCAGTGTCCCAGCGGTGTCCTCGACGTGCCGACGTACGGCAAGGTCACGTTCGCCGACGTCTATCCCGGCATCGATTGGGTCGTGCGCAGCATTCCGGGCGAGGGCGTGCACCAGGACTTCGTCGTTCATCCGGGGGCGGATGCCGCGCTCGTGCGCCTGCAGTACGCCGGCGCCAGTGCCATCGAGGTCTCGGCCGATCAA
This sequence comes from Candidatus Eiseniibacteriota bacterium, assembly GCA_043720995.1. Lineage (GTDB taxonomy): Bacteria > Eisenbacteria > RBG-16-71-46 > RBG-16-71-46 > RBG-16-71-46 > JANLWK01. The sequence goes on along the minus strand of JAYSRO010000026.1, from coordinate 607 downwards.
CGCTCGCTGCGCATCCGCACCGCGCTCGGCGAGGTGAGGGAGGGGGCACTCAACTGCTCCCAGTCGGACGGCCAGATTCCAGTGGACGCCCGCTTCCGCGTCGACGGCAATACCGCCTCGCTCATCCTCGGCGCCTACGACCGAGCGAAGCCGCTGGTGATCGACCCGCCGCTCGTCTGGTCCACCTATTACGGCGGTTCGTCATGGGACGGGCCGCGCGCGATCTACTGCGATAACGTCAAGGACGTCGTGTACGTCGTCGGGTACACCAATTCGCCAAACATGCCGGGCCTCAACCCGGGTGGCGGCACGTTTTACCAGGGTGTCTTCAATGCCCTGAACGATGGCTTCATCTGGAAGTTCACCCAGGCCGGCGTGCGGCTGTGGGCAACGTACTACGGCGGCTCGAGTGTGGAATTCTTCGCGGACTGCACATCGGATCCGCAGGGCAATTTCTACGCATGCGGCTACACCGTCTCCACGGACTTCCCCGTGCAGCCCCTGGCGGGCGCCTACAACCAGGGTGCGAACGGCGGCGCCAACGACGCGATCATCGTCAAGTTCGATGCGAACGGCGTACGACAGTGGGCCACCTACTACGGCGGCA
>JAYSRO010000025.1:0-1802 GCA_043720995.1 Candidatus Eiseniibacteriota bacterium | reverse complement strand
GCAGCTCCGGCGTTCCTGTATGTGCCCGGGCTCGGGGATGTGGGCTCCGCGACTGTGCTCTCGGAGGCCGAGTCCCACTACGTCTCGCGCGTCTGCCGCGCGCGCGAAGGTGAACTCGTGCGCGGCACGGATGGCTGCGGCCGCATCGGGTCGCTGCGACTGACGGCGGTGGGTGCGGCGGCGAGCGCCACCGTCGTGAGCATCGAGCCGGTCGCGCGCGTGCGCAACGTCTGGATGCTGTGCGGCGAGCCCGAAGGGAACCGCGACGACTGGATGGTCGAGAAGCTCGCGGAGTTGGGCGTCGCGCGCTGGACGCCGCTCGACACGAGGCGCGCAACGTGGGGCGATGATGCGCGGCGGCGCGAACGCTGGCAGCGGCTGGCGATCGCCGCGCTCAAGCAATCGTGTTCTGCATGGCTGATGCAATTGGATGCGCCGGCGCCGCTGGACTCCGCACTCTCGAACATTCCAGCCGGGGCGTCGCGTTGGCTCGCGAGCGAGCAGGGGAGCCGTCCATCGGCGAGGCAGGGTGCCGCAGAGGTCGTCGCGGTCGTGGGACCGGCACCCGGGCTGGCGCCTGAAGAGATGGAGTGGTTGCTCAGCCGCCAATTCACCGCGGTTTCGCTGGCCCAAACACGTTTGCGCGCGGAAACTGCGGCGATCAGTGTCGCGGCTTGGTGGAGCGCCTCGCCGTAAATCGTACGGCCCAAGTCAGTTAAGGTCATGTCAGGATGTTCTGCGAGGCGCTGGTTCGGTCCGATCGTCTTGACCTTTCGCGTGGGCGACCCTAGACTGCCCATTGGATCTTCGCGCCTGCACGGCATTTGTGTGTTTGAGTCCGCGTGACGTCGCTGCGCATAACTGTCTATTACGGTACGAGAGGGGGGAAGTTATTGCCCGGCATCAGGGTGAAGGACGGTGAGTCCTTCGAAAGCGCCCTACGTCGCTTCAAGAAAAAGTGTGAGAAGGCCGGCATCCTCTCGGATCTTCGTCGCCACCAGCACTTCGAGAAGCCCAGCGAACGACGCAAGCGCAAAATGAACGCGGCCAAGCGCAAGAACATCGCGCGGCGCCAGCTAGAGGCCTGACCGAGCTGCACCTCTCCAGTATCAGCTGGGTCGACGGGACGCTGGTGATCCTGGTCGTCGTCCTCGCCATCCTCGGGTGGTTTCGCGGACTGATTGCGCAGTTGGCGTCAGTCGCTGCCATCGTGGGCGGGGTCTGGGTCGGCGCTGTAGTCAAACAGTGGGTGGGCGGCCATTGGAATGGTGCCCACCCCACTGTAATTTTCTGGGCCCTCACCTGGGTGGTGACGGTGCTCGCCTCGCTCACGGTGATCTCGCTCGTCAACGTGCTGGGCGACAAGCTCGGGCAGGCCATTCAATCGGGACCGCTCGGGTGGCTCGACCGCGGGCTGGGCGTTGTGGCAGGCGCCGCACTCGGCGTCGTGTTCGCGAGCTTCATGATGTTGGCTGCGGCGCGGCTGCCGATGGGGGCAACTGTCGAGCGGTCGCTGCATGCGGCGCGCGCGCCGCGTCCGTTGCTCGAAGGTGGTGAAGCCGCCTGCGTGCGGTTCCCGCGATTCCCCGGTGCGCGCGGGCTGAAGAAGGAATTTGCGTTCGCGCGCCGCAAGTGGCTCCGCGAGTCGCCTGTAGTTTAGGGGTATCAAGGGCGCCCCCCGCGCGCCGTTGGAAGGCGGACCATCGTGGACGATCACGCACTGAAGTTGCTCGAGTTCGATCGCGTCGCCGGATCGATCGCGGATCGTGCCGTATCGCCCGCCGGGCAGCGGCGGTTGTCAA
>JAYSRO010000024.1:0-1810 GCA_043720995.1 Candidatus Eiseniibacteriota bacterium | reverse complement strand
GCGGGATGCGCAGGCGGGAAAGATCGGGTGCGCTGGGAGAGTCGGGCATGGTCTCTTCTACCTTATGAGAATGAGGTCGAGGCGGGGAGGGTAGGCGGAGGGAAGAAGTGGGTCAACCGGTGTGACCCGCCGGCGTGGCCGCCGCGTTGCCCGCCGGGTTGCCCGCCGCGTGACTCTGCCGTTGCCCCCGGGATTGCGCTCGAATCCTGCTCCGCCTATTCTCGCCTCCTGCAAGCCGCAACTGGAATGCCGTCGGGAGGGATTCATGCCGTTCATCATCGCGGAACCGTGCATCGGGGTTAAGGACAAGTCCTGCGTCGAAGTGTGCCCCGTCAATTGCATCTACGAGGGCGAGGACCAGTACTACATCCATCCCGACGAGTGCATCGATTGCCAGGCCTGTGAAGCGGCCTGCCCCGTGCAGGCGATCTTCCCGGACAACGGCATCCCCGAGAAGTGGACGGGCTTCATCGCCAAGAACCGGGAACACTTCGAGAACAAGTAATCGCATGACGGTCGAAGCGCTTCCGACCCGTGAGCAGGCGTTGTCCCTCCTGCACGAGTGGATCCAGAATCCCGGCCTGCGCAAGCACTGTTACGCCGTCGAAGCCGCGATGCGCGCCTATGCGCGCAAGGCCTCCGAACCGGAAGACCGCTGGGGTCTGAGCGGGCTCATCCACGACTTCGACTGGGAGCGCCATCCCGATCTCGAGCGGCACCCCGCCGCGGGCGTCGAAGTGCTGCGTTCGCTGGGATGGCCCGACGATATCTGCCGCGCCGTGCTCGGTCACGGTTCGCACACCGGCGTGCCGCGCGATACCGCGATGGCGCGTACGTTGTTCGCCTGCGATGAGCTGTGCGGCTTCCTCGTGGCGTGCGCGTTGATGACGCCGAACAAGGCGCTCGCCGAAGTCGAGATTCCGAGCGTGCGCAAGAAGATGAAGCGTGTCGACTTCGCGCGGGCCGTCAATCGCGACGACATCATCCAGGGCGCCGCCGAGCTGGGCGTGGATCTCGATGAGCACATCGCCTTCACGCTTGAGGCGATGCGCGGCATTCACGCGGAGCTTGGGCTGTGACGCCGGCCGACTCGCTGCAGGCGGCTGCGCACGTGGGCGGGCGCGCCATCGACATGCTCGGCACCGTTCCGATGGGCGCACTCGATCGCGAAGCGGCCGCGAAGTTCTTCGAGGGCTGGCACGAGTTCTACCTGCTCGCGGGTACCGCGGCGGTGACGCTGGTCGGCTTGCTGTTCGTGGCGCTCTCGATGCATCTGGATGTGCTGATCCACGAATCGAAGGCCCACATTCTCGCGCACGCGCGCTCGACGCTGCTGAACTTCAGCTATGTCCTCGTGATCTCGCTGGGCGTGCTGATCCCGAACCAGAGCGCCATGCAGTTGGGGGTGTTGCTCGGGGTGTCGTCGTTGGTCGTGGGCACCGTGGCCCTGCGCGCGATGCTCAAGCAACGGCGCTCGGCCGCCGCCGGCTTCGAGCGCTCCATGCGTCGCCGCAACCGTATCCAGCTCGTGGGCTACGCCGTCGCGGCGTTGACGGGGATTGCGATGGTGGTCACCGGCGCGCCGCAGCTGCTGTTCAACCTGATCGGCGTGATCTGCATGATGCTCGGCAATGCCATGGGCGTGTCGTGGGACTTGATCGTCGAGGTCGGCAAGCTCAAGGCCGAGCTGGCGAATGCAACGGTTGCGGAGCCGGAGTCGAAACCGAAACACCCGGCGTAAGCACTTCGACGCGTCCCGCTTCGAGCGTGATCGCGCCCATCGCGTCGCTCACCCGCCCGCTCACCCGCA
>JAYSRO010000023.1:0-1810 GCA_043720995.1 Candidatus Eiseniibacteriota bacterium | reverse complement strand
CTCGCCTTCGATGACTACCGCCTCCAGACCGTCGGACCCGAGTTGCGCTACCGCATCGACGACAAGCTGGATGTGTTCGTGGGATCGCAGCACATCGCTTCCGGCCGTGGCGCCCTGCACACCGACGGCTATTACGTCGGCATGGCCTTCCGCAAGTCGAAGCACAACCGCCTGCAGGGGTTGCTCGGCAACAAAACGCAGCCCTGACCCCTGGCGGACCGGCCTGATCCGCCGGCTGCGGGGAGAGCGCCATGCGAGCCATGCACTCCCGTCTGCTCCCCTACCTCGCGCGCTACCGCGGCGGACTCGCCGTGGGCGGCGTGTGCATCGCGCTGGCGCGAGTGGTGGCACTGGCGCAACCCAAAGTGCTCGAGCTCGCGGTCGATGACCTCTATCGCGGTGTCACCGCTGAAAAGCTCGGCCGCTACGCGCTGATCCTGTTCGGCATCTCGGTCGTCGCCGGCACCTTCAGCTACTTCATGCGTCAGACCGTCATCGCCAAGTCGCGGCACATCGAGTTCGACCTGCGCAACGACCTGTTCGAGCACCTGCTCAAGCTGCCGCTCGGCACGTTCCAGACGCGCTCGACCGGTGATCTCATGTCGCGCGCCACCACCGACCTCGCCGCCGTGCGCATGATGGTCGGCCCCGGCTTCATGTATCTCGTTAACACCATAGTGGGCGTGGTCGTGTCGATCGGCTTCATGCTCGCGATCAGCCCGCGGCTCACGTTGTACGCCACGCTGCCGCTGCCACTCGTCAGCCTGACCGTGTGGGTGTTCGGCGGCCGCATCCATCGCCGCTTCGAGCAGATCCAGGCGCGCTTCGCCGCGATCTCCTCGCGCGTGCAGGAAAACCTCTCGGGTGTGCGCGTGGTGCGGGCGTTCACGCGCGAGGAGTCTGAGCTCGCGGCATTCGAAACGCTGAACCAGGATTATGTCCAGCAGAACCTCGCGCTGATCAAGACCTCCGCGATGTTCCACCCTCTGCTGGCGCTGCTGTCGGGACTCGCCGCCATGCTGGGCCTGTATCTCGGCGGCCGCGAAGTACTCAGCGGGCGCATCACGCTGGGACAGTTCGTGGCGTTCACCGCGTACCTCGGCATGCTGAACTTTCCCGTCTATGCGCTCGGCTGGGTGATCAACCTGTTCCAGCGCGGCATGGCATCGTTCGCGCGGATCGTCGAGATCCTCGACCTTGAGCCCGGCATCACGAGCCCGCCCGGCGCACTCGCGCCCGTGCAGTGCCGCGGCGAACTCGAGTTCCGCGAGCTCACGTTCACCTATCCCGGCGCTCCCGCTCCCTCCCTGCGCGGCGTGTCGTTCCGCGTCCCCGCGGGCTCGACGGTGGCACTCGTGGGCCGCACGGGCTCGGGCATGAGCACGCTGCTGTCGCTGCTGCCGCGCGTGTTCGACCCGCCGCCGCAGACCGTGTTCCTCGACGGCCACGATGTGCGCGAGTACGACCTCGCATGGCTGCGCAAGAACGTCGCCTTCGCCACGCAGGAGCACGTGCTGTTCTCCGAGACCGTGGCCAACAACATCGCCTACGGGGCGCCCGGGGCACCGCGCGAGGCGATCGAGCGCGCCGCGGTGCTGGCGCAGCTCGACGATGAAGTGCGCCGCTTCCCCAATGGCTACGACACGCTGGTCGGTGAGCGCGGCATTACACTCTCGGGCGGCCAGCGCCAGCGCGCCTGCATCGCGCGCGCGCTGATCCTCGACAGCCGCGTGATGCTGTTCGACAACTGCCTCTCGAGTGTTGACACCCAGACCGAAGCGGGCATCCTCGCGGCGCTGCACGAGAAGGC
>JAYSRO010000022.1:0-1812 GCA_043720995.1 Candidatus Eiseniibacteriota bacterium | reverse complement strand
TGGACCGACGTCGTGGCACCGGATCCGGAGCGCATCATGGGCGAGAAGCGCGCCCTCTTCCGCGTCGCGGACGTGGTGGCGCTCGCTGTCCTCGTGGCGCGCCTCGGCAGACGCGATGCGCTGGAGGACGTCCCATGAGGTGTAATGGTAATGATGCCGCAGATGTCAAGGCAAATACGCCGCAGGCGCGTGACAAGCAGCGGCGGAGATGCAGAATGATCCAAGTATCATCGAGTCGAGGCCGTTTCGCGTCCACTCCCGTCGTACTTGACAGCGATCTGATGAGCGGCGTAGTTTGCTTTACTGAAAACGACCAGCATCTCGGAGATCGCCATGCCCACCAAGCACGACCACGTGCGCGCGAAGGTCGCTGTCCTCCGCGACGCGGGCACCTTGAACCCGGCACCCGAGCGGGTCCGCGATCCGAAATTCCTGGAGATCGAATTCTTCGATCCGCGCGATGCGGTGCAGGTCAAGTACGAGATGTTGCGGCGGGTCTCGGTCGAGCACGCGTCGGTGACGGACGCGACCGACGCGTACGGGGTCTCGAGACCCACGTACTATCACGCCAGGGCCAACCTCGACGAAGCAGGCATTGCGGGGCTGGTGCCCAGGAAGCGGGGGCCGCGTGGTCCCCACAAACTCCAGGGCGAGGTCCTCGCGTTTCTCGAAGCGCAGATCATTCCGGGCGAGCCGATCCGCGCGCGCGCGCTGGCGGCGGTGATTCAGCGGACATTCGCGCTCGACGTACACCCGAGGACGATCGAGCGCGCACTCCGGGGAAAAAAAACTCCGCGATGAGACCCGACGCCGCGCCGCAGTGTTCGCCGACGCCATCCCTCGCCGTCACGCAGTACGAAGCGTTGCGCACGACCGCGCTCGGGGAGACGCTGGCGCCCGACGCCCGCAGCGGGCTCGTGCTCTTTCTGCGTCGCGGCATGTGGGGATGGGCGCAGGCGCTGGCGGCCGCGAGCGCCCCGTCGCCGTCGAAGGGCGCGCCGATGTCGATCGCGACCGCATCAGACGAACGCCGCGCCGTCATTCGTGTCTTCGCCGCACTGGCGAGGCACACCACCGACCAGAGGACCCCATGAGCGAATCCCTCAAAGTCCAACCGCACCATCTCGAGCGCGGCGCCTATCTGTACGTCCGGCAGTCATCGATGCGACAGGTCCTCGAAAACATCGAGAGCACGAAACGGCAGTACGCGCTGCGCGGACGCGCGACGGCACTGGGGTGGCGCGACGACCAGATCCTGGTCATCGACTGCGATCAGGGGGAGTCGGGCGCGTCGGCGGTGTGGCGCGCGGGCTTTCAACGTCTGGTCACCGACGTGAGCATGGGCCGCGCGGGCATCGTCATGGGCCTTGAGGTCTCCCGGCTGGCGAGAAACAATGCCGACTGGCACCGCTTGCTGGAGATCTGCGCGCTGGCCGACACGCTGATTCTCGACGAGGACGGCGTCTACGATCCGTCGCACTTCAACGATCGCCTCTTGCTCGGACTCAAAGGCACGATGAGCGAAGCGGAGCTGCATGTCCTCAAGGCCCGATTGCGTGGCGGGATCCTCAACAAGGTGCGGCGCGGCGAGTATCGGTGCGTCCTCCCGATCGGCTTGGTCTACGACGCCGCCGGCGACGTGGCGCTCGACCCCGACGCGCAGATCCGCGAGACGATCGCCTACTTCTTCGAGACGTTCGCGCGCGTGGGTTCGGCCCATCAGACGGTGAAGGTGTTTCGCAACGAGGGGCTGTGTTTCCCCTCGCGCCGCCACAACGGCGACGCCACGCGCTTCCAGCCGCTCACCATCTG
>JAYSRO010000021.1:0-20651 GCA_043720995.1 Candidatus Eiseniibacteriota bacterium | reverse complement strand
CATGTCGAACTGGCGTGGGTCGATCCCTTCGGCGGCGCGCTGCATACCGCGAACTGCCCCTACAACATGCGCGTCCCGTTCCTGCCGGGCATGGCGCCGCGCGATACCTGCGCGCTCGACCACACCGCCGATTGGGCGGCGAAGTTCAAGAAGCGCAGCGCGGACAGCCTTGCGACGTTGGCGCGGGCTCGTGGAGTTGTCCCTGCGGACAGCGCTCGCGCCGCCGGAATTCCCTGACAGCGCTAGTTTCGCCGCCGCAAGACCACCAACGCCGCATCGCCGTCCGCATCACTCACCGTGGTGGCCACGGCGTAGCGCGCCAGCAGCGAATCGCGCTCGGCCGCGTTGCGGAAAGGTGATCCCACGCCGGCAAATTCGTCGAGATTCCGCAGCGTCCCGCGTCGCACCACGATCCATTCCGGCTTCTCCGCCGCAACGATGTCCGTCTCCCAGCCTGCCCCCTGCATGCGGCGCGCGGCGATGCGTGGCGAGACGAGCCCGACTTCATCGAGCACGATGAGCCTGGCGCGATAGCCGACGATACCGATGGGCTCGAGCAGCACCTTCTGCCACGGTGTCGAGTGCGCGACGAGATAGTCCGCGACGGCCTCGAACGCGAGTTCTGCGTGCGCGCGGCCGGCGTACAGTTCCCACACTACGGTCCAGCAGCCGAGCACCAACAGCGCGGCGCTGGCGTAGATCGTCCAGCCCTTGACGATGCGCGGCAGCCCCATCGCGGCAAGCAAGAACCAGCCCGCGAGTGGCACCACGAGGTACCAGAAAAAGTAGGCGACACCGACGAGCGAATAGCCGAGCCACACGGCGAGGCACGCAAACGTGGCGGCCGCCAGCCCGGTGCGCCGGATGCGCCACAACACGCCGAGGCCCGACAGCGCCGCGGGTGCGGCGAGCACGGTGCCGAGAAACAGGAAGCGCGCATCGGGCATGATCGGCCAGCGGCCGAGTGCGAAGGGGAACGCCCATTCCCACCAGTGACGCCCGGCCCACGGCCCCGGCGTTCCATAGATGTGCGCCTTGGCGGCGAGGCTCTGCGGCAGCGGTGAGCCGAAGTACCACGCGAGCAGGGCGAAGCCGGTCGCGGCGATCGCAAGCGCAACGAAGCGGTCGCGCCAGCGCGTCCACAATGCGATGAGCGCTGCGGTGACGAGTCCCTCGGGCCGGATCAGCGCCAGCGCGCCGAGCGCAATGCCGGTCGCACGGCCGCGCGTTTCGGCGAGGCCGGCGGAGAGCAGGATGAGCGTCACCATCATGCTGTTCTCCATCCCGGAGATCGAGACGCCGGTGAATGCGATCCACGCCGCGAACACGAAGGCGAAGCACCACGCGGAGGCGCGCGCGACATGCCGTGACAGCAGCGATGCCGCGATCACGAGCGTCACCATGTCCCCGAGCAGCGTCGACACGCGCGACCACGTCACGGGATCGCGCGTCAGCGCATAGCCCAGCGCGTTCCACGCCATCCACAACGGTGAAGTGAAGCCGAGCACATGCTCGCTCGGGTTGAACACGGGGCCCAAGCCCAGCGCGAGATTCCGCGAGTAGCGGTAGGTGATGTAGGCGTCCTCGGCGGCGAGCGGCAGCAGCCGCGCGAGGATGATGCGCGTGAGCAGCAGGATGACGAGCGGAATGAGATAGGGCTCGCGCCAATCCAACAGTGCCCGCCACGCGGGGAACAATCGCGGCGGCGCAGCGGATCCCGGAGCGATGTCCAGCGCTTCAGCCAACCGCTAGATCCCCAGCGCTTTCGCCGCCAGGTCGTGATGCTCAGGGCGCACGTAGATGATGTTGCCGTAGTGACCGTTGCCATCGGCGACCGCATAGGACGCGTAAACGTTCACTTCATCCTCGGCGAGCCGCGCCAGCACGCGCGCGAGCGAACCCATCTCGTCGTCGCCCTGCACCAGGAAGGCGCGATGCGGGCCGTTGAGCACGAGGTGCGCGTGCAGGGCCGCGTGCGTCAGCGCATTGGTGTCGTGCGGAAACAGCGTCAGCTGCGTGGCGTCGGGTCCCATCGGAATCGCATTGAGCCCGAGCAGGTTTACCCCTAAGTCCGCGAGCTGCGTGAGCAACTCGTAGGCAGCGCCGGGCTCGTCCTGAACCGTGGTGTAGAAGTAGTCCACCCGCCGAATCGTGTAGGCCATCTTGGCGCTCCCACTCGCATGCGCGGCACCCGCCGCACGCCGGGGTCAGGTTCGTTGCGCGACTCCCGTTGGCTCGCGTCCTCTAAGGCGACGCGCGCAGCGTAGCGCCATGCGCCCCGAACGTAAATGCGAGGGCTGCCCGACGCACGCATACGAACGGCGGGCCGCCAAGAGGCGACCCGCCGTTCGTGAACCCCTGCCTTGTGAGCGACTGTCGAACCTAGACCGTCGCCGCCTGTTCGTTCCACACCTTCGCCGTCTCAGCCGCGTAGGCCTCGAACGAGCGCGGGGCGTGACCCAGCAAAGTCGTCAACGTCGCGACTTCTTCGGGCGTGCCCACAAGGCCATGCTTCTGGAAGTGCGCGTACATGTACTTGAAGTCGTACAGCACAGGCGCGGGGAAGTAGGGCGCATTCGCCTTTTCCCACGCTTCGAGGTCGTCGCCGGCGTAAGTGATGGTGCGGCCGAGCGCCTTGCTCCAGATCGCGGCCGTCTCGGTGCCCGTCAGTGCCCGCGGCCCGATCAGGTCGTAGGTCTTGCCCTCGTGGCCCGGCTGCGTCAGCGCAATGGCCGCGGCTTCAGCGATGTCGCGCACGTCGACACGCGAGACGCCCACGCCGCCCAGCGGCTGCGGGTACACGCCGTACTTGAGGATGACGTCGCGGAACCAGTTCTCGTTCTGGTTGAAGTTGCTCGGGCGCAGGATCGTGTACGGGATCCCGGAGTGCTTGATCGCCGCCTCGATGCCCACCTTGGAACCGAAGTGGGGCAGGTACGGTGCACGGTCGGCATGCTGGACCGAGAGGTAGACGATCTTCTTGAGTCCCGCGAGCTTCGCGGCGGTCAATGCCGTCAGGCCTTCCTGCGATTCCGTGACGCTGACGCCGTTGAGGATGAAGGCGCCATCGACACCGTCATACAGCCCCGCGAGCGTGTTCGGCTCGAGCAGGTCGCCCTTGTGCGCTTCAACGCCGGCACCCAGGCTCGCGAGCTTTTCGGGGTCGCGCGTCAGCGCCTTGATCTGGTGACCGCGGGACAGCAGTTCGCGGGCGACCTGCGACCCGACGGTGCCGGTTGCTCCAAGGACGAGGAACTTCATGGGAAACCTCCGTGAAATGGGGTTGCTGCGGCTGACCGACGAGACTTGGATGCAGTAGGGGAGCTCTGGTTTCGAAAAATATGTGGTGCAACACGTAATCAACAGGCGTCAGGCCTCAGGTCACTGGTGTGGCATCGGGGCGAGTGCCCTCTACGACATCGGGATGACTACGAATCTCGCGCTTGCCTGACAGTCAAGAGGTCGACGGTTCGATCCCGTCCAGCTCCACCGATTCATGCGGTCGGCGGCTTGTAGGCCGTCGTGGCGGTCTTGGCAGACTTCACGATCTGGGCCTGCGCATCGCGATCGAAGATCTCGTGAGTCTCGAATTCGGTGAATGCGCCAGAACTCGACGCGGCAGCCGACAGTGCCGCCGCAGTCATACTGTCCGGGAGTTGGGCGATGAGGAAGCCATCGTAGCGCCCGCTCATCCAGTAAAACGCCTCCAGCTTGCCCCCGAGAGACTCGACGAGAGTCTTGGCTGCTGCGTTTCGATCTGACGGCTGATCGATCATGGCCTTGGCCGCAGCGCCAGTGTACGTAAAGAACGTGATGTACGCGGGCATGAGCTCTTCCTCCTCTGGTGGGCCGGTCGATTGATTCACGAGCGCGGCCGACCGCCGCTTCGTGTGGGACTCGCCTAGAGCCGGTGGGGTCGCGCGCACTCGTCCCACCACTCGGCCGGGGAACACGAGCACGCCCGCTCTCGGGGACTGATTCCTCGCCACCACCGATCCACTTCCGCGATCACCACGCCGCCCGGAGCGAGCGAGACGAGCTGCGCCGGGCGCGGATCGGTCGCGTTGTTGACGAGGACGGCGTCGATGCAGGGAGCAGAAGACTAGCGCGACCGTGCATGAGACGATGCGCATGACGGACCAAACCTATACAAAGTGGAACGTTTGGCCAGCCGAGCAATTCGGGATCTAGTAGGAAAGGCGAGGAAAGAGGACGAAAGGGATCATCCTTCTCCTCCTTTTTTTCCATCGAAGCGCCGACTGAGCGGGTTTATTGGATAGAAAGGAACGGAAGCAATGCGCAAAGCCCTGATCGCCGTTAGCGTCCTCGCCGTCGCCGCAGCCTTCTTCCTTCTCAATCGCGACCGCTCCTACGACCGCTCGTTCGACACGCGCGTCGCCACGCCGGCGTATCGCGATTCCGGTCCCGTCGTGCTGCACGACGAAGGCCATCACAACACCCACACGGCGAGTGGCGCGTACCGGCCGTTCGTCGAAATGCTGCGGAGCGATGGGTACACGGTGCGGACGACGACGCAGCCGTTTACCGCCGACGGGCTGCGCGGGGTGGCGGTGCGCTGCTGCTCGTGATGGATCATTGGCCGTATGGCTTGGCGGCGCGATCGCTCGCCCAGCGGTTCGACGTCGACGTGCGTGGCGGATTTGTGGAGGATCCGGCGCATCATGAGGCCCAGCGGGGCACGAGCCATCTCGTGTTCTCAGAGGAGAACGGGCTGCTCCGCGCGCATCCAATCACCCGGGGTGTGAAGCGCGTGCTCACGTTCACGGGTACGTCAGTGCGGGGTTCTGCCGGCGCGGTGGCGTTCCTGGCTCTATCGGACTCGGCAACCGAGCGGCCGCCCGGTCCCGCGCGGGTCGAGCAAGACGGCGACAACAACCGCGTCCTCATGGAATACGGAGACCCGCAGCCGGCCGGCGGCCGAGCCCAGGGGATTGCGCTGGAGTTCGGGCGTGGGCGCGTGGTGGTGCTCGGCGAGGCGGGGATGTTGCGTGCGCAGCGCGACCGCTCAGGACTCGTGGGGATGAATGTGCCGGGCTACGACAACCGGCAACTCGCGCTGAACATCATGCACTGGTTGTCGCGCGCGCTGTAGATGGGCTCGGATGGTTTTCGCCTGCTTGATGAACCCGCGCTTTGGGCAGATTCGCTGCTAGTGGATAGGAACTCTCATTCTCGAAACAGCCGATCAACGTTGCGGATTAGCGTGAATGCGCCCGCCGGGTCACCGCGAGAGCGGTACTGCCGCATCGAGCAGTCGCCCGCAATCGAATTCCCCGCACGTCTCGCCCAATGCCCCTTTCCCGCGGCGGGGTCCCGCGCGCGGCGCGCGGGCAGCCAGCACTGGCCACTACGGCAGGGGGCCGATGAACTCAACCCCGTACTCTCGACAGGCCCTGTTGACCGTCTCGCCATCGACCTTCTCGATCGGTGGCAGCCCGCCCTCACGCGAGGCCAGCGTGATCGCCTTGTAGAACTCGCCGTGGCGGACCGTCGTGAGGATCAGGTACCGGGCAGTCTCGGATTCGATGCGAAATCCGTGAACGGCCCCTGCGGGCACATGCACGAAGGCGCCAGGTCCTCCACGATGCGGCGGCGCATCGCCCAGGAAGAAGCTGAGCTCGCCCTCGAGGACATAGAACGATTCGTCGTCGGCCGCATGCCTATGCAGCGGCGCACCAACACCTCGAGGGGCTCGCTCGTCGATCATGGCGAACTTGCCGCCGGTGAGTTGGCCCGTCGCAAGGAACTGCGTGGCCGTTCCGCCCATCCACCGCAAGTCTGCCCTGCCCGGTTCGACGAAGTATGCGCCGCTTGAGCTCACGATCTCTCCCCGTAGTCCTGTGGTGTGAAGTCGAACTATCGCGGCAAGCCTAGCCGAGTGGGCGCCAGTGAGGACAGTGTTTGCGCGTCGGACTGAGCCTGGCACGGCCGCCCCATGACCGCACTTGGGAGCCCAATCCTCGCGGCGGGCGGCGCGGCGTATGCGCCTGCCTCGTTGGCCTGACCCCCCAAACGGCATCCGGTCCAAGATACGCTGATGCGAAGGGATTGGAACTCTCATTTCCGCAAACGCCGCTTGCCCATGTGAATCCGCCTCAATGCGCCTTCCGAGCCCCTCCGAACGCCCCGTTCCGCCCGCGCGCAAGTCGCTTGACCGCCCGCCGTCCCATGGGGGACTCGTCCGGCTGCCGGGGTCGTCCGTACTCGTCCCACCTCTCGCCCGTGGAACACGAGCACGCCCACTCTCGGGGACTGATTCCTCGCAACCACCGATCCACTTCCGCAATCACCATGCCGCCCGTCACCTCGGCGCCGCCGCGGCCCAGGCCCACGGCCCGGCGCGCGCATCGATCTGGCGGCGCTCGAGGTGGGCGAGGATGCGGCGCACCACCGCCTGCTCGGTGACGAACCCGAGCACCTTCATCGTACCGCCGCATCGGGGGCACACTTCGATCTCCACCTTGAACACGAGGCGCAGCAACTCGGCCCAGCGCCGCCTGCGGGCACTCAGCGCGGGCCAGTCCGCCGCCGGCACAGGCGGCGCGATCGTCGCCCGCGATCGCAGGTCCGACATGCACGCCGAAGCCGGAGTGGGGCCAGGCGAGCATTACGTACGCTCCCTGTGGACTCGACGGCGGTGGAGCCGTAGGCGCGAAGGCTACTGCTCCGGCTCGACGCCTTCGAGTAGCAACTTGAGCAGCGGCACGATCCCGGGCACGTGCACGACGGCGGTGCGCCACACGATCTGTGGGCTGATGCCGAAGTACTCGTGCGCGATGAGATTGCGCATGTCGCGCATTTCGGCCCACGGGAGCGCGGGGTGCGCCTGCGCGATGTCTTCGGGAACGTGGCGTGACGCCTCGCCGATGATTATGAGGTTCATGCAAACCGCGTCGACCGCCATTCGGTCGGCACAGAATGCGGACTCGTCACGCCCGGCCGTAGCCTGCGCGATGCGTGCGGCCGCCTCGAGGATGTCTTCGATCCGCTGGCGCCAGCGCCTACGCGGCACGCACCGACTCCCCCAGCACCCGCTCGCGCACGCGAGGCTTGAGACCGTCGCGCGGGACCAGGTCGACCTTGCGGCCAAGGAGTTGTTCGAGGCGGAGGCGGATCCGGGTGATCTCGAACAGGCCAACGGGCCCGGCGAACTCGACAATGAGGTCGATGTCGCTGTCGGGGCGCTCGTCGCCACGAGCCACCGAACCGAACAGGTCGAGCGTGCGGACCCCGAGGGCGTCCAACTCGGCCCGGGAGCCGCGAAGTCGATCGATGATCTCGTCTCTCAGCACGTTGCACCCTCCCGCGGTCGGCGACCACTGTGGACATCCACGATACCGCCGCCGGGCGGTCGTACGGAAGTCGTCCGTTGGAGAACGGGCGGAAGCACGACCCTGCGACGCCGCGCTGCGGGGCAGGACTGACCTGCTCCCCAACGCTGGGACAGACGCGGTCAGCAGCTCCCTGTTGCACGCGCGCTCGTGGCCCTTGGACCGGCCGGCGTCCTGGAATACGTAAGCTCCCTGCCGAGGCGACAACCCGTGCAGGCGACAACCCGCGCCCTCGACAACCCGTGCGCTAAGGCGGCATCATGTCGACGATCTGGTGCCGCCCGCGCCGCGGGCTCCCGCACGATTCGCGACGATCCCTGAATACACGCTGCTTTCGGAGGCTCTCAAGCCCATGACCGACACACTCGCCCCGGTGCGCCCGGGAAAGCTCATCATCAACGGCGAGGCGGTCGATGCCGCTTCGGGCAAGACGTTCACGACCGTCAATCCCGCCACCGAGGAGCCGATCTGCGCCGTGGCCGAAGCTGGCGCTGAAGATGTCGATCGCGCGGTGAAGGCGGCGCGCGCGGCGTTCGATTCGGGCCCGTGGTCGAAGATGAAGACGTCCGAGCGCCAGCGCCTGCTGTGGAAGTGGTCGGAGTTGATCGAGAAGAACGCCGACGAGATCGCGCGCCTCGAGACACTCGACAACGGCAAGCCGATCTTCGAATCGCGCCTGGTCGACATTCCGATGGTCGTCAACACTTTCCAGTACTTCGCGGGTTGGGCGACGAAGATCGCCGGCGAGACGCTGCCGGTGAATCCTGCCTTCTTCACTTACACGCTGCGCGAGCCGATCGGTGTCATTGGCGCGATCATCCCGTGGAACTTCCCGATGATCATGACCGGCTGGAAGACTGCCCCCGCGCTGGCCGCGGGCAACACGGTCGTGCTCAAGCCCGCAGAGCTGACGCCGCTGTCGGCGATTCGCATCGGCGAACTGGCGATCGAGGCCGGGCTGCCGCCGGGTGTGTTCAACGTGGTGCCGGGCAAGGGCTCGATCGCCGGGGAGGCCATGGTGCAGCACCCGATGATCGACAAGATTTCCTTCACGGGTTCGACGCAGGTCGGACGCCACATCATGAAGTCGGCGGCGGATACCATGAAGAAGCTGACGCTCGAGCTGGGCGGCAAGTCGCCGAACATCATCTTCGCCGACGCCGACCTCGACGCTGCGTTGCGCGGCGCCACGATGGGGATCTTCTACGGCAAGGGCGAGGTTTGCGCGGCCGGATCGCGATTGCTCGTCGAGTCCTCGATCTACGACGACTTCGTCGCCAAGCTCGCCGAGCGCGCGAAGAAGATGCAGCCCTCGGACCCGCTGGATCCCAAGTCACGGTTGGGCTCGCTCGTCAGCCAGGAGCAGCTGACCAAGGTGCTCGGCTACGTCGAGAGTGGCCGCAAGGAAGGCGCGCGCGTGATCGCGGGCGGCGAGCGGCAGCCGGTCAACGGCAAAGGCTGGTTCATGCAGGCGACGGTGCTCGATGGCGTCGACAACTCGATGCGCGTGGCGCAGGAAGAGATCTTCGGCCCGGTGTTGTCGGTGATCCGCTTCGATGGTGTGGATGATGCGATCGCCAAGGCGAATGCCATCGACTTCGGTCTCGCCGCGGGGATCTGGACGCAGAACGTGAAGAAGGCGCACGCCGTCGCGCGCCGCATCCAGGCCGGCACGGTGTGGGTGAACACCTACAACTTCTACGACGCCGGCATGCCGTTTGGTGGCTACAAGCAGTCGGGCTTCGGCCGCGACCTGGGCCCGGAGTGCCTGCGAGATGTGACGCAGACGAAGAGCGTGTGGGTGAGCGTCGAGTAGCGCAGTGACGCGCGGGGTGTGTGAAGCCCCGCGCGCGGCGGATGCGTGCTGACCCGGAGGCCGCAATGAAGCGACTGCTTCACGTTGTCTCGTTCACGACCGATATCGAGGCGTCGAAGCGGTTCTATCGCGACGCCATGGGCTTGAGTCTCGGCGCCGACACGCCGTTCATGGTCAATTTCTCGACCGACGGCGCGGGGCTGATGCTGTTGGCGGTGCAGCCGACGCAGCGCCACGAAGTGGAGTTGTGCTTCGAGTCGGAGCGCGTGACCACGGTCGTCGAGACCTTGCGCAACCGCGGCGTCGAGTTCATCGATGAGCTGCGCCACCTAGCCTTCGGCAGCGTGATCCACTTCCGCGACCCGGATGGCAACCTGTTCTCGTTGTTGCAGCCCGGCTCGGGCGCCGCGATGACGGCGGCGGAGCGCAAGACGCTCGCGGCGTCGCGTCGCGAGGGGGGCAGTGATTCCCGGCAAACGACGCTGGCGCTCGATGAGTTCACGCCGCCCGCCCACACCGGCCCGGCGCTGACCACGACGATCGTGCAGGTGCAGGACATGGTCGCGGCGCGCGGTTACTTCGGCCGGCTGCTCGGGCTCAAGGAGACGGTCCAGTCACCGTATTGGGTGCAGTACGACACGGGCGATGTCGAGCTGGTGATCCATCGCCGCAACGATCGCGACTCGGCCGAGCACTACATGACGAGGGCGGTGAGCTTCGGGTTCACGGTCGAGGACCTCGACGAGTGGAAGTATGCGGCCAAGGCGCGCGGCGTCGAGTTCGCGAACCTGCCTGCCGAGGATGGGCTCGGTGCGGCGGCGCAATTGCGCGACCCCGAGGGCAACACGATCGTGGTGCGTGCGTGCGTGTCGGATGCCGAACTGCAGAAGCGGCTCGATGCGGCGCGGGCGGTGAAGGCGCCGCGCGTGGCGGCGAAACGTGGCACGGCGAAGAAGAGCGTGGCGGCCTCGGGCGCGAAGCGGGCCGGTAATCGAACGGCGGGCAAGGGCAAGGCGAAGACCGCGAAGGTGGCGAAGGCCGCTGTGTCGAAGCGAGTCGTGGCAAAGGGCGCCACAACCAAGGGGGCCGCGGCAAAGAGGGTGTCGTCAAAGCGCGCTGCGGCGAAGCCTGTCCCCGAACGGCGCGTGGCTGCGAAACGCGCGGCAACGAAGCCCGTCGCCTCGAAGCGCTCGAAGCCGAAACCCCGCGGCAACGGTTGAGTTTTCGCACGTCATTGCTGCGCGCCGTAACGGCGGCGCTGTGCCTTGCCGTCGTGGCGAGCGCGGCGTGGGCGGCGCCACGCGCCTCACGCGACACCCGCGCCGCGGAGCGCTTCGCCGCCGACGTAGACTCGCTGCGCCAGGCGGCGCACATCCCAGGACTGTCGGTCGTCGTGCTGCGCGACACTTCAGTCGTGCTGGCGCGAGGCTTCGGGTACGCCGACCTCGAGCAACACATCGCGGCGACACCGGAGACGCCCTACAACATCGCCTCCGTCACCAAGACGATGTCCGCGGTCGTCGCCATGAAGCTGGTGGAGCTCAAGCTGCTCGACCTCGACCGCCCGATGTCGTCGTTCGATGGCTTCGATGAGTACTGCAAGGACAGCCGCGAGCGCGGCGGCATCTTCTTCCGCGACTTCGAATGCGACAGCCAGGTCATCACGCTGCGCAACATCCTGTCGATGAGCGCCAACGGCACCCCGGGCACGCGCTTCTGGTACAACCCCGTCGCTTACTCGTGGGCTTCGCGTCCGATGATGCAGGTGGCAAAGCAGCCGTTCTCGGAACTGGTGGCGAAGTATGTGTTCGAGCCCGCCGGCATGACGCGTTCGGCCCGGATCCATCGCAAGCTACCGCTGCGCGCCGATCTCGCCGCGGACTTGGCCGTCCCCTACCACACGGACTCGACGGGTGCCTTCGCGCGCTCCGAGCCGCCCTCGCCGCAGGGTGATGGCGCCGCGGCCGGCGTGATCTCGACGGTCATGGAGATCGCCCGGTTCGATATCGCGCTCACGCGCGGCCGGCTGCTCAAGCCGGCCGCGCGCAAGGCCATGTGGTCGCCCACGCATACCCCTGCGGGCAAGTGGCTCCCGTACGGCATCGGGTGGTTCGTGACCGACTACAACGGCGAGCGGCTGCTGTGGCACACCGGGTTGTGGGAGGGGCAATACTCCGCGCTCTACCTCAAGGTGCCGGCGCGCAAGCTCACGCTCGTGCTGCTCGCCAACAGCGATGGCCTGAGCTGGCAGACGCCGCTCGATGGGGCGGAGGCCCAGCGGTCACCGTTCGTGCGCGCGTTGCTCGCAGAGTTCGCGAAGTAGCGCCTCACGCCTCGATCGCCAACACGCGTTCGACCAGGGCCCACAACGCGCGCGATGCCGATGGCTGGTCCGTCGTCACTTCATGTTCGCGGCCGTGTGCGTGGATGTGCACGCGGCATTGAATGACGTCGGGCAGGCCACAGACGCAACGCGCGGGCAGGTCGAAGAAGCAGGCCTCGGCGAGCAGGTGTTCGTAGTGCTCCCGCTCGCCTGCATCCAAGCGTTCCGTCTCGACCGCGCGTTCAACGCGCAGGCCGGCGAACCCGCCGCTTTGCACCACCTGGATTCGCACGTTGCATCGCTTTCTTCGGGGTCGTCTGCTTGCCGTTAGTGGGCACTTCGACACCCACCGTTTGCCATGCGGTGCGCACGATCGCCGCTCCGCTGCTGCCGAATTCAGAACCCGCGGCCGCGATCGTCGCCGCTGCGGCGGAGCGGAAGTCCGCGCGTTCCTTGAGCGTGTCGGTCAGCGCCACGTACCACACGCGTCCGGCCTTGAGCCATGCCTTGCCGCCAAAGCCGGTCGCCGCGAGGTAGAACGCGCGGTTGGGAATTCCTGAGTTGATGTGCACGCCGCCGTTGTCATCAGAAGTGTCGGAGTAGTCGCGCATGTGCGCGGGTTGCGGGTCCTTGCCGATACGCGAGTCGTCGTAGGCTGTCCCCGGCGCCTTCATCGACCGCAGCGCCACGCCCTTCACGCGTGGCGTGAACAGCCCCGCGCCGATCAGCCAGTCGGCGCGATCGGCTGCCTGGCCGAGCGCAAACTGCTTCACCAGCGAGCCGAACACGTCGGAGATCGATTCGTTCAGCGCGCCCGACTGTCCTTCGTAGGCGAGGTTCGCCTCGTACTGCGTGACGCCGTGCGTCAGTTCGTGGCCGATCACGTCGAGACACTTGGTGAAGCGCTCGAAGATCACGCCGTCGCCATCGCCAAACACCATCTGCTGGCCATCCCAGAAGGCGTTGTCGAATTTTTCGCGATAATGCACAGAGGCATCGAGCCGCGAGCCGCGCCCATCGATCGAGTTGCGTTCGAACGCGGAGTAGAACAGGTCCCACGTGGCGCCCAGCCCGTCGTAGGCCTCGTTCACCGCGAGGTCGGCCGAGGCGGCATCGCCCTCGCCACGCACGAGCTTGCCGGGCAAGCGCGAGTCCTGTTCGACATCGAACACCGTGCGGCGCTTGACCCCTGCAGGAGTTGCCACGAGTGGTGAGATGCCGCCGATGGCGCGACGGTGGCCACGCACCTGTTCGGAAGCGAGCAGGCTGCGCATGGCGTGGTCCGCGATGGCCCGCAGCTTGGGATCGCGCTGGCGTGCGAGATGCGCGAGCAGGTGCGGCGGAACGATGCACAACAACGGATGGCGGTCGGCGGGAATGCACATCGACAGGCTCCTAGGGGACCAGGGGGGCGGATGCCGTAAAGGTCAACGGGCGGCGATCAGCCACCCAGAGAGAATTGATTTCACGCCAGATGGCAGCGGGGTGCAAGAAGGGGCCTGGGGGGGCGCCCGGGCGCGCAGTTTTCAGCCCCCGGCAGGCCGATAATTAGGGTTAGAATTACCGGGCTCATACGAAGTTCCGGGTGGTAGTTCGCCCGCCCATCCCGACATTGCCCACCCGCCGCCGCCCCGCGCCGGGAGAGGAGGTTCACGTGACCACACTGTTCCGCCGGCAGCTCCTTGCCTGTGCGATTGCACTCTCCGCTCTCGCGAGCGCCGCGACTGGCGCCTTCGCCGTTACACCCCCGGTGTTCTCGACCCAATGGGGCGGCATTGGTGCCGGCCCCAGCCAGTTCTCGAATCCCGCGGGCGTCGCGGTCGATGGTGCGGGCAACGTGTACGTTTCCGACACCGGCAACAACCGCATCCAGAAATTCGACGCGAACGGTGTGTTCATCACGCAGTGGGGAACCCTCGGAGCGGGCCCCGGCCAGTTCAACAGCCCGCGCGGCATTGCGGTGCGCTCGAACTCCGTGTTCGTCGTCGACGCCGGCAACGCGCGCATCCAGGTGTTCACGACCGCGGGTGCCTACGTGCTGCAGTGGGGCTCGAGCGGGACGGGGAATGGCCAGTTCATCGGGGCACGGGGCATCGCGGTCACCGCCTACGGCACCGTGCTCGTGACCGACGGCACGCTCAACCGCGTGCAGTCGTTCAGCACCACCGGAACCTACTACGGCCAATGGGGCAGCACGGGTACCGCGGCGGGACAGTTCAACAGCCCCGGCGGCATCACGATCGTCAGCAGCTCCGACGTGTTTATCGCGGACACCGGCAACAACCGCATCCAGGAATTCGACCCCTCGGGTTTCTATCTCGGGCAGTGGGGTACGGCGGGTACCGGCAACGGGCAGTTCAGCGCGCCCACTGATGTCGCCGAGTGGGGCGGCCATCTCTACGTGACCGACCGCAACAACAATCGCGTGCAGATGTTCGATCCCTCCGGTCTGTACGAGGCGCAATGGGGGACTGCCGGCCTGCTGCCGAACCAGTTCAGCAACCCACGCGCCGTTGGCGCCATGTTTGGGCTCGTCTACGTCGCCGATGGCGGTGAGAGCTGCAGGATCCAGAAGTTCGCACCGGCGCCGCCCGAGACCTGTCTCGCCTGCTCGAGCCCGCCCGACACGTGCTGCGAAGCGGTGCCGCAGATCGGCGGACCCTGGAACAACATCGTCGTGGGCACGCGCCAGGGTTATCCCGGCTGGCCCTACGCCGTGACGATCTTCAATCTCAACGTCTCGCCGCCGTCACCACTCGAGGACACGAACTGGGCCTCGATGACGCGCTACAACGGCCCCGGCAACAGCTGGAAGGACGATTCGCTCGGGACGGTGTTCGGGCTCACGCTCGATGAATACGGCAACATCTTCGTGACGCACTCGTCGTGCTATTTCCCGGACGCCATCGGCACCGTGTTCGGCGCAGCACCCGGCGCCATTTACCGGATCGACAGCGCGACCGGCGCCATCAAGACCTTCTGTGTCCTGCCCAACTTCCTCGACCCTGTCGTGAACGGCTTCGCGGCGGGTGATGACAAGCCGGGTCTCGGCAACATCACCTACGACTGCCGCCATCACCAGTTCTTCGTCACCAATATCGAAGACGGCAAGATCTACCGCATTCAGGCCGTCGGTGTGAACGGGCCCACCGGTACGGTCGTGCAGACGTTTGATCCGATGGTGGCCGACAACGGCCTGCCCGGCTGGGCTCCTCTCGGTGAGCGGCTGTGGGGCATCCAGTGGCATGGCGATCGCGTCTACTATTCCGTGTGGCGCCAGGACGCCAGCGCGTCCGCGGGACTCAATGAGATTCGCAGCGTGGGAGTGCTGTCCTCGGGCGCCATCAACCCGGCTTCCGACCAGCATGAGTTCTTCCTGCCGCCGTTTCCCTACAGCAGCTCCGGTGGCGGTGGCGGCAATGCGACCTATCGTTCCAATCCCGTCGCCGACATCAGCTTCTCGGCGAGCGGACGCATGCTGTGCGGTGAGCGTGGCATCTACACGGAGACGATGACGGCGCCGCATTCGGCGCGCGCGCTCGAGTACGTGTGCAACGCCGGCTGCTGGACGCCGGGGAATGTCTACATGATCGGCGACTACGGCAACCAGACCAACGCGAGCGGCGGTGTCGACTACGACCGGCACGCATACGGCGGCGGCGTGATCGGCCGCGCCTGGGCAACGGGCGATGCATTGCACCTGGGCGGCTTCTATCTTGACACGGTGTATGGCTACCAGGGCCTGCGCCCCAATACGAACGGCACGAACCTCAACAGCATCCTGCTCGACTCGGACGGCAACATCACGAGTGGCGACAAGACGCTGACCGGCGACATCGAGGCGCCCGGGTGCCCGCAAGCGGGCGAGGTGCTGGGCTCGATCTGCGGCAAGAAATTCAAGGACATCAACCACAACGGCGTGAAGGACGGCACCGATCCCGGGATCTCCGGTTGGACGATTCAACTGAATGGTCCCGGCGGCCCCTACACCACGATCACCACGGCGTCGGGCGACTACTGCTTCACGGGATTGCTCGCCGGTGTCTACACGGTGTCCGAAGTCGGCCAGCCGGGGTGGGTGCAGACGGCGCCGACGGGCGGCACCTGGACCGTGACGCTCGCAGCAGGGCAAGCCGTGATCAATCGCGACTTCGGCAACTACTTCGAGACGACCGGCGGTATTCCCTGCGCGCCGCCGCCCACCGGCATGGCCGCGTGGTGGAGCTTCGATGATCCGGCGACCGCCACGAGTGCCACCGACGTCACCCACACGAGCCCGGCGAAGAACGTCGCGCTGTTCCAGGGCGCGGCGGCATTGAGCACGACGGGTTACGTGAAGGGCGCTCTCTCGCTCGCGGGCCCCGGTGACTACCTCCGCGTTCCGAACGCCAACCAGTCGGGCCTCAACTTCGGGTCGGGCGACTTCGCGATCGACGCGTGGGTGAATCCGGCGCCGGGCACGGGCGTGCGCACGATCGTCGAGAAGCGCAAGTTCATCGGCGCTGCGCCCTATCGCACGATGGGTTGGGCGTTGTACCTGAACGGGCTGCAGGCGACGCTCGAACTCGGCAACGGCATTTCGACGCAGGTCGTGGCCGGGCCGCTGCTGACGGCGAACACCTGGACGCACCTCGCTGTGTCAATCGACCGCACCGCCGCAAGCGGAACGTGGTTCGTGAATGGCGCGGCATTGCCGACCGGGCCGTTCGTTCCGCTCACCGGTTCCGTGTCGACAACCGCCGACCTGACCATTGGGCAGACAGGCACGGGCTTCGTGGCGGGCACGGGGTTGCAGGGCAAACTCGACGAGCTCGAGATCATCGCCACGCCACTGACGATCGGCAAGGTGAAGCCGATCTACGACGCGGGCGTGATCGGCAAGTGTCCCGAGTACTGCCGCATTCCGTCCATCACGACGATCTGCAAGGACAAGACGTCCGTGCAGGTGTGCTTCACGATCTGCAACAACACCGCGACGCCGCAGAGCTACACGTGGTCGCTCGCAGGGTTGCCGGCGGGGGTCGGGTGCACGGTCGCGGGCCCCACGGTGTTCTCGCCGCCTTCGGGAACGGTGACCGTAGGCGCGGGCGGCGTTTCGGCGCCCATCTGCGTGACGATCCAGCGGCCCGTGGGCCTGACGGCGCAGAACGCTACGTCGTGCTACGCGCTGACCTTCGTCAACAACGCCACGGGCGTGTCGCACATGTGCAGCGGCGCGATCCGCGCAGACAACACCTGCTGGTGCGTGACGCCGGCGCAGACGGGTGTGGTCAGTGTGGCAGGCCGCATCCAACCGGGATTCATCGGCACGCCGATCGTGATTGGAGTGGGTGGTCCGTGCGATCCCATTTCGTTCCCGTGGCGCGTGACCGCGGTGTACACCGGTTCGAGTGGCGACGGCGATCCGGTGCGGGTGAGCCTGAACGGTTTGCCGCCCGGCCAGCCGGTGACCGGCACGTTCCAGCCTTCGGATCCCACCGGCAGCGGTACGATCGAGGTGGGCGCGGCCTACTCGATGCACGATGCCGTGGCGCCTTACGAGATCCTGCTCGAAGCGGACCTCGACGGCGACGGTCTGATGGAGCCGGTGTCATCGACGATGATTGCCTCGACCTACGATGCATCGGAAGCGCTGTCCGCGCCGCTGCCGAAACCCATCGACAGCATCCGGCTCGCGGCCAGCCCGAACCCGTTCTTCGCGGGATCGAGCGTGGCGTTCTCGTTGGCGGAGCGCGGTGAAGTGGACCTTGCGATCTACGACCTGAGCGGCCGTCGCGTGCGCGCGCTGCAGTCGGGCGTGCTGTCCGCGGGAGCGCACCGGTTCGAGTGGAACGGCGCGGATGAACATGGGCGGCCGGTGGCAGCGGGCGTTTACTTCGCCCGTCTGGGGACGGCGCGCATGCAGATTCAGGCGAAGCTGGTGAAGCTGCGGTAAACGAAGCGCATCAAGAAACGCGGCCCAGGCCGGACCCGACCGGGAACTCCGGCTGAGGCAGCATGCAGGCGACCCCCGCCAGAGCAGCGTGGCGGGGGTCGCGGCATGTTCCGTCGCGATGCCGGGCCAGCAGATCCCTCGCCGGCAAATGCCGCGCTGTGATTGTGCCAGCCGCGGCCGGGCCGCGATTGTGCCGGTCATCGTCGCGCGGCTACTCTTGGCTCATGACCACAACTTCCGATCGCTGCGCCACGTTCCGCCGCCTCCATGAGTCCGGCTGCTTCGTCCTTCCGAACCCGTGGGACATCGGCAGCGCCAAGGCACTCGCGCATCTCGGCTTCAAGGCGCTCGCCACCACGAGTTCGGGCTTCGCGTGGTCGATCGGGTGCAACGACAATGCGATCACGCTCGAGCAGGCGCTGTCGCACATGCGGGACATCGCCGGTGCGGTCGACATTCCGGTCAACGCCGACTTCGAGGGCGGCTTCGCGGTTGAGCCTGCGGGTGTCGCGGCAAGTGTAACGGCGGCCATCGCGACGGGAGTGGCGGGACTGTCGATCGAAGACTCGACCGGCGATCCCGCATCACCGCTGTTCGAATTCGAGCTTGCGGTCGAGCGCATTCGCGCCGCGCGTCGCGCGCTCGATGCCGCCGGATCGGGCATCGTGCTGACGGGGCGCTCGGAGGGATTCATCGTGGGTCTGCCCGACATGGCCGAGACCATCAAGCGGCTCAAGGCCTACGCCGAAGCCGGCGCCGAGTGTCTCTACGCGCCGGGTCTGCGCAACGCCACCGACATGGCCGCGGTGGTGCAGGCAGTCGCACCGCATCCGGTGAACATCCTCGTGAGCGGCAACTATTCAACGGTCGCCGAAGTCGCGGCACTGGGTGCGCGCCGCATCAGTGTCGGCGGCGCCTTGGCGCGCGCGGCGTGGGCTGGCTTCCTGAAGTCTGCGAACGAGATCGCGACGCTCGGGACTTTTACGAGTCTCGATGGCGCCGCGAAATCGTCGGAGATTGAGCTCCTGCTGGAGCGCAGCGTTACGCGTTAGCCGTCCCTGTGTTCGTCCCATACCAATCGACCCGGCGCGTCAGGTACATGATGGCGCCGAGGATCGCGAACACACCGATCGAGCCGATGAGCAGCGCGTAGTCCTCATTCGTGAGCACGATGTACAGGTAGCCGTACAGTGCTGCGACCACGCTGCCCACGATGGCGGCCCGCCGTCGTGTCGCCAGCACGGCTGCGCTGTATGCGGTGACCAGCATCACGATCGCCAACGTGGCGACGAGGTAGGCGAGCCCGAATCCGAGGTGCTCGGACAGCGACAGCTCGAGCAGGTAGAACACGCACATCGCGCTGCCGATCAGCAGCAGCTGGATCGGGTGGATCGAGACGCGCGCGAGCACTTCGACCAGCCACAGCGTGGCGAACGTCAGCAGCAGGAACATGCCTGCGTACTTCACGCTGCGCGTGGCCATCTGGTAGTGGTCGGTCGCCGCAATGAGGTCGACGCCGAACCGCGTGCCCTCGAGCGCCTGCTGCGACACCGAGGAGCCGGTCCACGACTGCGGTACGTTGCGGCCGAGGTAGGCGACGGCCCAATCAGCCTCGAACCCCTTGTTGCTGACGGCGCGGTGTTCGGGCAGCGAGCTGCCCTGGAAGCTCGGGTGCGTCCAGTTCGATTCGAGCTTCAGCTCGGTCGTCTTGCCGAGCGGCGCCCAGTAGGCGCCGCTGCTGCCCTTGAGCGCGAGTTCCGCGGTGAAGGGGATCGCCTCAGTCCCCTCCGGCATCGCGACGAGCCCGTGCACCCCGCTCGTCACAACCGCGCCATCGGCCGTCCCCGGCAACACTTCGATCGCGGCACCGTTCCAGCGCATCGAGGTTGTGGACTCGATCGCCCGGACATCGGAAACCCCCATGACAATTCGAGCCCTGTCCCACTGCACATCCGAAGGTGCGACTCCCCAGGCCGTGAACGAAGGGCGCACGAAGCTGCCCTCCACGTGCAGGGTGGCGTGGTAGACGGAGGTCGAGAAGATACCGCGCCGGCGCGCCTCGGCCGCGAGCTTTCCCCGCGCCGAAAGTTGTTCGGGAAGAAACGTCGCGACGTGCTGCTGCTCGCGAACCACCGGCTTGCCGCCCACGTCATCGGTCGAACGCGTCAGGTAGGGCACGACGAGCATCGGGCCGGTGATCGACTGCTGCCGTCCCCACTTCGATGCCACTTCCTCTACCGCCGCATCGCGGCGCTGCTGGCGCTCGCGGATCATGCCGTCGATCGCAAAGATCGGCACCTGGAACAGGATGACCAGCACGAACAGCATCAGGATGCGCACCACGTTCGAGTGGCGGATCATTTGCAGCAGCGATGCGGGAGTACTGGGCATGGCGGGCTCCGGGGTCGGGGTGCCAGGGTCACGAGGGGCCACCGGACCCAGTGGGGCCGGCCGGTGCCGCGCGGTGCTGCAGTGAACGAGCCTCCAGTATATACGGATAACAAAGTACTTTGTCACGCAAAGTACACGATTACGGGAAGGCCCGCTGCCGCCAACGGGATGGTCCTACCGCGCCTTAAGCCGCTTGCGCGCTTCGAACTGCAGCAGTTCGAGCATCCCGATCAAGCCCTGGCCCTTGCCCATCGACAGGTCGCGGCCAAAGATCTGGTAGATCGCTTCGGGATCGATCGCGGCGACTTCCTCAAGCGGAGCGCCGGAGGCGGTGTCCGCGAGGATGGCGCCCCAGGCCTTCGCCGAAAGCCCCTGCGGGTTCTCGACGGCGAAGTGGAAGTCCACCGTTCCGTCATCCCGGTCGGTCGCGAAGACGTAGGCGTCGGACTCGCAGCGCGGTGCGCGGTTGAGCTCGGGGAAGGGGCGCGTCGCAACGGCGGGGTCCACCTCGACAAACTGGTCCGCCCAGTCGATCAGCATCTCCATCCGCTCGGTGCGGGGCAGCGGCTCAAAGTCGAGCAGTAGCTCCCGCAGCCGGGCAGGCATGGTGGGTGGCGTCATCGCTCGACGGGCATGCGCACTGAGTTGCCCCACTCGGTCCAACTGCCGTCGTAGTTGCGCACGTTTGGGTAGCCGAGCAGGTAGGTCAGCACGAACCAGGTGTGGCTGCTGCGCTCGCCGATGCGGCAGTAGGCGACGACTTCGTCTTCTCGCTTGAGGCCTTGTTCCTGTTCGTAGATCGCGCGCAATTCATCCGCGCCCCGGAACGTGCCG
>JAYSRO010000020.1:0-1816 GCA_043720995.1 Candidatus Eiseniibacteriota bacterium | reverse complement strand
GAGTGACGTCCACGTCCGATAAGTCGCCGAATGCGGATGCCCTGAGCCTGAGCGCGAGCGCGCCGGCGTACCCCTGCGGCGACATCGTGAGCGGATAGTCGATCCACAGGTGGAGGTAGGCCGAGATCGACTGGTCGTCGTCCTGCGGGAGCGAGAGAATCAGCGGCTGCCAGTCGGTGCCAAGCGCGCCGCCATCGTCGGGGTTCGCGGTACTCGACCAACGCAGGTCGCCTTGAGCTGCCCTGACGTGCAGCGTATCGAGCGGGTTGGTCTGGCCCACCAGGTCGGCCGCCTGACCGTCGATCACGTAACTGGTATTCGCCTCGATGAGATAGTGCAGTTGTGAGTTGGCGGGAATCGCGAGCGGCAGCCTCGCGGTGCCGGGCGCGCCGGCGCCGAAGCAGCCGCCCGTATCCTGGGCCTTGATGACGAGGCGCGCGGGCACGTTGATGCCGGTCAGCGTGGTGTCCGTGGTGTTCAAGGGCGTATCGCTCGTGGCGCGAACGCGCACCGACCATTCCCCTGCGAGCGAAGCCCGTGCCACGGGACTCACGACGAACGCGAGCCGGGCGGTGGTGGGTGAGTTCTTGTTGCTCGACTCGTCCATCACACACGAGGCCGGCAACGCTTGCCACGTCGTGCCCGTGGGTTGCGCCATGCCCCAAGATGGGGCGCTCCCGCGTTTCCAGCCGAAGCTCGCACCGTAGGCAGTGATCGAGGGTGTGGTGCCGGTGGCCGCGTTCAGGATATCGAACTGCAATGCCGAGAGGTCCCGAAGCCCATCCCCTTCACTGACCCGGACGTCGACGAACATCGTGTCGCCGGGCGTCATCGTCGAGGTCGCCTGCCCTCCTGCATCGCGCAGCGTCACGCTGCCGATAACGGCGATCCGGTCAGGCATCACCGTGATGATTGAAGTGTCGCGCAGCGTTGCGTAGCAGGCGATCAGCTGCACATTTCCCGGGCCATTGGCGCAAAACTGGAGTCCGGTAGTGATTGTGCCGCCGGTTGCGGGACGCACCGCGACGCTGTCGAGCGGAAGCGTGAAGACGTTGCCCCCGGCGTCGCGCATCGAACACGCCAGCTGCAGGCACGAATTGTCCGCGATCTGCGCGGTGTCTGGCATCAGGTCGATGGCCACAGGCGGAGTCCCAATGACGCCGAGCACCCAGTCGTCGCCGTTGCCTGCAGTGCCATCGGCGTTGCCCGACCACAGCGCCTGCGCCGCCGCCCCCGGTGTCGCCGAATCATCCACGAGCATCGGCAGGTCGATCCCGTCGGCGTTGGCTGAAGCAAGGAGATCCGCGCGAATACTCAACTCGACCGTGCCCTTGATTGCGATGCGGGGCAGATAAAATCTCGCTACCAGCCCATCGTCACTCCAGGTTACTGCGCTGCCCGCCATCCTGGTGGTGCCCACGCGCAGGCTGTCGATGCCTGTCACGGTGAGTGCGCCCCGATGGGACAACGTCAACAGATCGAAACCGGTCGGGGTGCCCGAGGGCGTGGTGCCTAGTGCATCGACCGCGAGCCACACCGTTAGCGGAATATTCTCCCCCCCCGCATGAACGGTGTGCGGCTGGATTTCCGCCGTTCCGCTCGCTAATGCCGGGGGCGAGTCGGTGTACTGCACCACCAGTGATGGCTTCCAGCTGTTCCCGGGATAGTCGCTGGAACCGAAGACCGCCTCGCGGGAAGGCGCGGTGGAAGTAGGTGCGATCACGAAGCCGTTGTTTGTCGTCGCCCCCGAATTCCACGATTGGACGATCGGACCGACCTGGAAGCGCGTGGATTTGTTGTTGCCGTCCGTCGAGAT
>JAYSRO010000019.1:0-21262 GCA_043720995.1 Candidatus Eiseniibacteriota bacterium | reverse complement strand
GTGTGGCGTGTCGCTCATATGAGTCCTTTCATCAGAGGGCGGCAGGGGCGCGCACGAAGCGCTGCCGCAACGGCTAGAGCAACGGCCGTACCACGGCGGCTGGTTTCGTTCACGCCTGGGCGGCAATAATTGCCGGGCTGCTAACTCGATGAAAGAATGTCAGTTAATCGGGAGCGAAATGGCGCGGTCAGGTGCCGGGGAGGCGCCGCCCTGCGCGGAGGGACGGGGAGTCCCTGGCCGCACAGGAGAAATCCTTGCCGCTGGGCGGCGAGAATTTCCCCTGCGTGCGCGGCGGCCTTTGATTGCAAGGCCGCCGCGCCGCTCAGTTACCGGAAGGAATTACCGCTTGAGGTTGACGAGGTCGTTGAGCATCTCGTCGGCCGTCGTGATCACCTTGGCGTTCGCCTGGAAGCCACGCTGCGCCACGATCAGGTCGGTGAACTCCTGCGAGATGTCGACATTCGAGCTTTCCAGCGCGCCCGAGGTGATGCGCGAGGAATTGTTGCCTGAGGCGAAGCCGATGGCTGGCAACCCGGAGTTGGGGGACTCGGCATAGGCATTGCCGCCGATGCGCGTCAGGCCGGACGGGTTGGCGAAGCGCGCCAGTCCGATCTGCGCCATGCTGCGCTGGATGCCGTTGTTGTAGTAGCCGGTCACGATGCCGTGAGCATCCACCGAGATGCTGTTCAAGTCGCCGGCGGCATAGCCGTCCTGGCGCGTGACCACGACGTTCGACTGGTTGGCGTAGCCGGACAGTCCGTCGATGCTGCCGGTGGTGCCCGGGTTGAGCTGTACCTTGAATGCTCCACCGTTTGCCGGGGTGAGCGTCAGGTCGGTGCCGCCGCCCGGATAGGTGAACGTCTTGAGCGTCCCATCTGGATTGAACGTCACCGTGCCCGAGGTGGCAGGCGTCACCGGCGCATCGGCGCAGGTGGCGGTCCACGTCCAGGCGCCAGGGCCCGTGTTCGTGTAGGTGACCTGCAGGTCGTGCGCGGCGCCCGCCGAGTCGTAGGCGGTGGTGCCCATCGTGTGCAACGTTCCGATGGCGGCGCCAGCGTCGAGATTGCCCGACAGGTACATCAGTGAGGTGGCGTTTGCCGGTGCCTTTTCGCCGAGCTTCAGCGAGATGTCCGTAAGGGTCGAGGTCGACGTGAAATTGCCCTGCACGTCGGCGAGGATGCCCTGCACCTTGGCACCGGTCGTACCGGAGATCAGGTTGCCGTTGGCGTCGAGCTGGAAGTTGCCGGCGCGCGTGTATTCGCGCTGGCCACCGTTCGACAGCACGAATAGGGAGTCGCCCTGAATGCCCAGATCCAGCGGCTGGCCGGTGGTCTCGAGGCTGCCCTGCGTGAACAGCTGATCCGTCGAACCGAGGTTGACGCCCGAGCCGATCTGGATTGGATTGAGACCGCCCGCTCCGCCGATCGGGCGCGTCGCGCCCTGCAACAGCTGGTTGAACGCTTCCTGGAACGTGACGCGCGACGACTTGTAGCCGACGGTGTTCACGTTCGCGATGTTGTTACCGATGACGTCCATCTTCGTCTGGTGATTCCGGAGTCCCGAGACGCCGGCAAACAGTGCTCGCATCATGATGAAGAATCCTCCCTGAATGGAGTGAGTTCGGCGCCCCGGCTACGGGAGAGCCGGGGTGTTGGAACTGGACGCCTGTTCGATTTCTGCGACATCGCCGAGCAGGACCTTGATCCCGCCCATGCGCAAAACGATCTGGCCGTTGTCGAAGTGGACCGCGTCCACGGTGCCCGTGGTGAAGGTCGTAACCGCCACGCTCTTGCTGCTCGCATCCTTGACGTCGAGTGCGTAGGAGTAATCGCCGGGAGGCAGATCCGTCGGCAGCGTCAGCGTCTGCCGGCCGGCGGGGAGCTGGCCCAGCTTGCGCGTCCCCACGACATGTCCGCTCGAATCCGTGATGGTCAGCGTGCCGACACCACCGCCCGTGCCAACTTCGACACGGATGTGGCCAGGGCCCGTCTTGGGGATCGAGACCTGGTGGCCTTCGGCGACGACCTGCCGCCCGATCAGCGATGCGCCCAGCGATGCCTGGCCCGCCAGCGTCGACATCTGTACGGCGACCGACTGGTTCGCCATGCCGTCGTTGAGCTGGATGAGCTGCTCGACGCTGGTGAACTGCGCCAGCTGCGCTGCGAATTCGTTCGGTGACAACGGTGAGTTGGGATCCTGGTTCTTGAGCTGCGTCACCAGTAGTTTGAGAAACTGGTTCTTGTCGATCGAAGCGATCGAGCCGCTGCCCGACTTCGTGGTGGTGGCAGTCGAGGCGGCGCCGGTGCTCGTGACGTTGGTCTGGTTGATCGCCGGGCTGATCACGCGCCCTACCTTTCTTCCGTGTTGCGGCCGTTACGCGACCGGTTGCGCTGCTCAGGCGTCTCGGACTGCTTGCCTTGCTTCGGGTTGGAGTCGGGGTTCTGCTGGCGCTGTTTGGGTGCCGGGTCGCGTTGCTGCTCCTGCGGTGCATCACCGGCGCGGACTGCGGCGCCCTGCACCAGCACCTGCGATTTGTCGAAGCCACGATCGCCGAGCGCATTGCGCAGCGAGCCGAGGCCTTCCTCGAGCCGCCGCGCCAGTGACGGGTCGTCGGTGGCAATGCTGGCGCGCACCTCGCGGCCGCGAACGGCGACACGCAGGCGGGCTTCCTCACCGGATTCGCCGTCGATGCGCAGGGTGACCTGGTCGGGACGCGACAGCGCATTGCGCCCGCCGTCGACGGAGTCGAGCCGCGGGTCCTCTGGAACCTGCTGCGTCGAGCGCGCGGTGAAGCCTTCGCTCGAAACGAGCGGCGGCGTCACTTCGCGTGGCGCGACCGTGACGCCCGGGATTGCCGCAGGCGTCTGTTGCACTGCGGCTACTCCTTCCACGGCTGTCTGCTGCGCGGCACCCTGCTTGCCGCGGGAGTCCACTGCAACCGGTTCCGGAGTCGTGACCTCGGCCTGCTTCAATGTGGCGATCGAGCGCTTGAGCTGCTGCGCCGGATGGTTCGCGACCGCGGCCGCACGGCGTGCCGAGTCGAGCACCGCTTCGCCCGAGGCCGGCTGCTCGGCGCCCGAGTTGAGTTCGTACGCGTTGCCGGTGTTCTCGGGCGCGGGATCTCCCTGTGCGAGGCCCGTCGCGGCGGAGGGTGGCGCCGGCTGCCGGCTGGTGAGGATCGCCGCGGCGATCTTCGCCGGAGCGGCCTGTGGCTGGGTTGAAGGATCGATCGTGGCCAACTGCGATGCCGCGAGTGCTGCGGCGGCTTTGACTGCTGCCGCAACGCCGGCCTTGGTGCCGGCCGCGTTCGAAGCTTGTGCGAGCACCGCGACTGCCGGCGTGTTGCGTGAGGCGATGTCGCGTGATTCGACGTGGACATCCGCGCCGAATGACGCCGCCTGTTCCGCGGCGAGTGCCGCGGCCGCGGCTTGCGCCGTGGCTGCCTGCGCCGCTTGGGCCGCACTTGTCTGGTTGGCCTGCGCAGCCGTTGAGGGAGCCGGGAACTTGGAATCCGCAATGCCTGTGGAGGCGTCCGGTGTGGCCACCAGCGTCGGAGCCACGACCTTGAAGTCCTTGATCTGCACTGCGCCCGCAGTGGCCGGTCCGTTGTCGAGCGCGGGCGAAGCGAGGTTCAACCCGCTATCGGACCCGCTACCGGTGTTGGCGTTCAGCGCAGCGTCGCCGCCTTCGAGTGCGGTCTGCGCGTCTGAGTCATTTGCCGCGAGGTCCGCCTCCGGCGTCACGGCAAGCGTGGGCGTCACCGGCGTGGGCGCGAGCCCCGCGGCCAGCAGCATCATCAACGCAGGCGAGAACGCCGCCTGTTCCTCACGCGACCCCTGGGCCTTCGTAAGCCCCGGTGAGGCCGGCGCTTTGGGGGTGACCAGCAGTGAGACTGCGTTCATTTCGCCTCCGTGTTCTTCATGATCCGCTTGCTCAGCGCAGCGGCACGTTCGGTGGGCAGTTCGGTGAGCAGGCCCGCGGCCTGTCGCACCCCCAATTGCCCGAGGATGCCTTCCACCTGGTCATCCGTGAGATAAGCCGCGATCTTCGCGGCGTCGGCGGGCTTCATGCTCGACAGCACACGCGCCACCTGCCGGTAGCCCGCGGGGCTCTCGGTTGAGGCCAGGCTTGCGTCGCCGGCGAGGTGGGGTAGTCCCGTAGGCGCATGGGAGTCCGTGGCGTTTGCGCCGTGTTCCGCGATCGAGGATTCCTCGGCCGGTTGCGGAGCGGCGGGTGAGATGGCTGCGTGCGTCGCGTGAGTCGAGTCGGTCGCGGCGCCGTGCGCGGTGGCGCCTGCGCCCGCCACGGCGGCGCTATGCGTGGAATCCGCGGCTGCGCCCGGAGCAGGCTTGACCGGCGCGGTCATGAACACCGCGGCCGTGCTGCCACCTAGTCCCAGCACGAATGCTCCCACCGCCATCATGATGATCTTCATGTTCACGACTGCTCCTCCTGCTGGCGGCGGTGGCGATCGAGCGCCAATCCATCCATTTCCTGCTGCTCCTTGCGACCCTGTTCGCGGGTCCAATCGTCGAGGCGCTTCTCCCGCAACCGCTCGATGACGCGACGGTCGCGTTGTGCCACTGCATAGCGTTCACGTTCCGCATCCACCTGCTGCACCGCCGCATCGCGCGATAGCTCTGCCGAGTCGCGCTGCGTTTCGGCCGCGGTCACGGTCAGTCCAAGGTTGCGCAGCACGCCGGCCAGCGAGACGTGCCCCTGCGCCGGTGATGCCTGCTGTTGCGCCTCGCCCAACTGGGACTGCGCCCGTTCGAGCGCTTCACGTTGTGCTGCCTCGTCGCGCAGCGCGCGGCCGAGGACTTCGCCCTGTTCGCGCTCCTTGCGCGAGCGCAAGTCGAGCAGCCGGTCCAAGCGGAAGGGGAAGCGCGTCATGACGGGCGCGCCTCCATGTGGGCGCGCGCCTGGGCGGCGAGCCGCAGCAGTCGCGCGCGAATCTCTTCAGGAGTCGAGAAGTCTTCCGGCGCCTGGCGCAGGAAGGCATGAATCTCCGCGCGCAGGACGATCGCCGCGTCGACGAGACGGTCGGCGCCGGCCTGGTAGGCGCCCACGGCGATCAAGTCTTCGTGCGAGTGGTACGCAGCTTCCAGCCGCAGTACGAGATTCGCCGCGTCCTGGTGGTCCTTCGGGATCACTTCATCGCGCACACGGCTCACGCTCTCAAGCACGTCGATGGCGGGGAAGTGCTTCGCACTCGCCAGCCGCCGCGTCAGCACGACGTGGCCGTCCAGAATCGAGCGCGCCGCGTCGGCGACCGGCTCATTGAAGTCATCGCCCTCGACGAGCACCGCGTAGAGCCCGGTGATGCTGCCCGTGCGCGCCGTGCCGGCCCGCTCGAGCAGGCGCGGTAATTGCGCGAACACCGAAGGCGGGTAGCCCTTGGTGGTCGGCGGTTCGCCCACGGCCAGCCCGATCTCACGCCACGCCATGGCGACACGCGTGACCGAGTCCATCATCAACAACACATTCTTGCCGGCGTCGCGGAAGTGTTCAGCGATCGTGGTGGCGACCAGTGCGCCGGTGGCGCGCACGACCGCGGACTCGTCGCCGGTGGCGACGACGACGACCGAGCGGCTCAGGCCTTCGGGGCCCAGGTCGCGTTCGATGAACTCCCGGACTTCGCGGCCACGTTCGCCCAACAGCGCGATGACGTTGACGTCGGCCGTGGTGTGACGCGCCGCCATGCCGAGCAATACGCTCTTGCCTACCCCTGAGCCTGCCATGATCCCGACACGCTGGCCCTGGCCGAGCGTGAGCAGCCCATCGAGCGCGCGGACACCGGTCCCCAACGGGGAACGGATGCGCGCGCGTTCGAGTGCGGGCGGGGGAGCGGACAGCAGCGAGCGCTGCCGCGTGGTGCCGATAGGTCCCAGTCCATCGATGGGACGGCCGAGGCCATCGACGACGCGCCCGATCAGCCCGTCGCCGACTTCGGCGTACAGCGTGCGCGCGAACGGGATCACCTGCGCGCCCGGGTGCACGCCCTGCAATTCGCCGAGCGGCATCAGCAGGACGCCGCGGTCGTGAAAGCCCACCACCTGCGCGAGCATGCCGTGGTGGTCGTCCGGAGCGATGCGGCACACCTCGCCGACGACCACGGGCATCGAGGACGACTCGACGACCTGGCCGATGACGCGCGTGACGCGCCCGTACAACGGGAAGCGTGGCGCCTCCTCGACCGTCGTCGCGGTCGCGTGGGCCCAGTTGTGCCGCGTGCGCTCAATCACGTTCGAGCCTTTCGTAAAGCAAGCGCAGCGCGATGTCGATGCGGCCGTCGATGACGCGCACGGGGCTTTCGACCATGAAGCTGCCGCGCGTCAGCGAAGGGTCACCCACCCACTGCGCAGCGGGTGCGCGGCCTTCCATGGCCATCGTCTCGATGGCGGGCACCAGCGCTGCGAGATCGTCGGGATGCATGCGAATTTCGGACGGCACCGCCGCCGGAATCATTTCGAGCGCCTTGCTGACCAGCGCCTGCAACACTTCGGGGCGCGCCTCGATCTCCTGCATCGCCAGCTTGCGGGCGACGACCAGTGCGAGCGCGACGAGGTTGCGTTCACGCTCGCGCGCGAAGTCGGCCTCGCTCGACTGTAGATGGACCAGCAGGCCGTCGAGCGCCTTCAATGCGGGGGCGACATCGCCCTGTCCTTCGTTGCGTCCGCTCTCGCGGCCTTCGGCATAGCCCAGTTCATAGGCGCGCTCGGCGTCGCTCTGCTTGGGGAGAGCAGGCTTGGGCCGCCACTCTTCCAGGGCAGGCGGTGCCCAGCCCGTCGTGGGTGCGGACGGGATGCCAATGCGCGTGGCGCTCGCGTGCGCCGGCAGGCGCGCGGTGAGCGTGCCGCCACTGGCGGTATCGAGGTCTGGGGGGCTCCACACCAGCACGGGATCAGGCGATGACATCTTCGCTGCCCCCACGGCCACGGATGGATAGTTCGCCCGAGGCTTCCAATGAACGGACGTGCTCGATGATGCGGCCATGCACGGCTTCGACATCCTTGACGCGGACGGCGCCGAGGATCTCGATCTCTTCCTCGAGCGCAGAGGCGGCGCGCTCCGACATGGCGGCGCGGAAGTGCGCCTTCAGTTCCGGGCTCGCGGCCTTGAGCGCCAGCGCCATGTCCTTGGTATCCACTTCACGCAACAGCCGCTGCATGCCCTTGTTGTCCACCAGCAGCAGGTCTTCGAACACGAACATCAGGTTCTGGATCCGCTGCGCGAGTTCGGGGTTCTTGTCCTGCAGGTTCTGCAGCAGCTGGGCACCCGAGCCTGAGGCATGGTTGATGAGCCGCGCGACCGCACCGGGCCCGCCGCTCGAGGACGTCGGCCGCACGAGCGAGGGGTCTGCCGCGCTGGCGAGGACTTCGTCCACGATCGCCACGATGTCCGAGGCGATACCTTCGGTGCGCGCCATGCGCGCAAGCACTTCGGTCGCCAACTCAGGCGCAAGCCCGGCCACCAGCACCGCGGCAGAGCTGGCTTCGAGATGGGCGAGCACCACGGCGATGGTCTGCGGGTGTTCCGCCTGCAGCAGGCCGCGCAGCATGTCGTTGGGCAAGCGGCGCAGCCGGCGCATCTCCCCTTCGGTGACCTGCTCCTGGACCTTGTCGATGACGCTGCGTGCGCGCGGCTCTCCGAGCGCCTGCTCCAGCACGCGCTGGGCGAAGTCGATGCCGCCGCGCGGCTTCGACAGCGTCAGCTCGGCAGCGATGCGGCCCTGTTCGATGACGGCGTTGGCCAGCTCGGTGTCGATCGGCGGTAGCGTGGCGATTTCACGCGTCACGTCCTCGACTTCGTCGGGGGAGAGACGCTTGAGGATCGTGGCGGCCCCATCGGGCCCCAACGCCATGCACAGGATGGCGCACTTCTGCGCTCCCGTAAGCGAGTCGATCGTCAACACGCGTGCAGGTGCGCTCATTGCGATTCCGTCAACCAGTTACGCAGCACTTGTGCGGCCAACTCGGGGCGTTCCCAACCGCCCGACTGCAAGCGGTTGCGCATGCCCGCGAGATCCGCGGCGCCCCCGTTCGCGCCGTCGCCATTGACGCCGTTGGTCATGCCATTCATGCCGGGCAGCGGCGAAGACGAGGCGTTGCTCGTGGCGACCGCGCGGCCGCCGCTCTTCAACAGCTTCAGCGCAAGCACCAGCAACACGATGATGCCGGCGATCCCGACGGCCGGCCGCGAGACGCGTTCCGCCACCATCACGAAGTCCATCGGCGGGGCCTTGGGCTTGCCGGCGATGAGATCGGCCTTGGCGAGCGGCTCGAAGCGCACGGACTCGATGCTCAGGCGGTCACCGCGCGTGCTGTCGATGCCGATGGCATTGGCCACCATCGAACGCAGCCGCTCGGTCGACAGGTCGCGCGCGCCGGCAGCCTGCAGGGCCGCCTTGTCGATCAACACGGACACGGTGAGCTTGGAGACGTTGCCCACCGAACCCGTGACCTTCTCGATGCGACGCGAGTTCTGGTAGTTGTTGCTGACGATGGTCTGGGCGCCGCCGCTGCCGTCCGCTGCACCGCCGGGGCTGCTCTCGCTGCGCTGTTCGGTCTGCAGCACCTGGCCGTCCGGATCGAACGTATCAACCGTGCGGTCCACCTGGTCGAAGCTCAGCTGAGCGGCCACCTGTGCGCGCGCGCGGCCGAGGCCCAGCACCGTCTCGAGCAGGTTCTCGACTTTGCCCGCGAGCTGGCGCTCGACCGAACGCTGGATGTCGAGCTGTCGCGTCGTCATGCCCGCGCCGCTCCCATCGCTGGACGGCATCGACAACACGCGGCCTGAGTCGTCGATGATGGCGACGTTCTCGGGCCCCAGTTGCTCGACGCTGTTGCTGACGATGTAGGTGATGCCCTGCACGGTTTCCGATGACAGCTGCACTCCCGACTTGAGTGTCAGGACCACCGAGGCACCGGCGGAGTGTTCGAGGCGGCGGATCGGGCTGGGAGAGGGCAACACGAGGTGCACCTCGGCCCGCTCGATCCCTTGCAGCGATGAGATGGTGCGCGCGAGCTCGCCTTCGAGCGCGCGCTGCAGCGTGACGCGCTGCGTGAAGTCGGTCATGCCCCACGCCGGCTTGTCGAACAATTCGAGACCCGGACGTCCGGACGACGGCAGGCCGTCCTTCGCCAGCGACACGCGGGCGCGCGCCGCGTCGGCGACGGGCACCATCACATCGGTGCCGCCGCCATCGAGGCGGAAGTGGATGCCGCTCTTGGTGAGCCCATCGGTCACCGCTGCGACGTCCTTCAACTCGAGGCCGCGATACAACGGCACGTACGTGGGCTCGGAGGCCCAGCGGCTGACCGCCCAGACGCCGGCGGCGCATACCACGGTCAGGGCGATCGCGGTCCACTTGCGCGTCGAGGGGTGCGTCAGCAGTGAAGTCAGGCTCGGGGTGTCACTCATGACCGGCTCCGGCGTGCGCGCTTAGGGGAGTGCATCGTCAGCATCAGGAGACGTTCATGACCGAGCGGTACGCCTCGGTCAGCTTGTTGCGGATCTCGACCAGCAACTCGAGCGAGATGGAGGCTTCTTCGCTGGCGGCCATCACCTGGTGCAGCTCCACCGGTTCGCCGCGCAGGAAGGCACCGATCATGTCTTTCGCGTCGCCCTGCAGGCCGTGGGTGTCGTTGATGGCGCGCTTGAACAGGTCGCCGAACGAGGCGCCGCCGGTCTCGCCCGCGGACATCGTGGATTCCGCGCGCTCGAGAGCCGGGATCGAAACGCCGACGCCGCGAATAGGTGACGTCATGGCGCTAGCCCCTCACGTCGATACGCTGGCCCGTCGGGGCAGCGCCGTTCTTGTCATCCGGGCGGTCGCCCGGCGTGTACGTGAGCTGGCCCATCGTCGCCAGCTGCTGGAAAAACGTGCGCTCTTCCGGCGTGAGCAGTTCCCACAATGTCGCTGGCTGTGCCGCGGCCGCGGGCGCGGCGGGCGCATTCACGCGCGCCGGACGGGGGCCTAAGGGCGCCGCCGGAATTCCCGGCAGCTGCAGCGGCATGCGCGCCGGATTTGATCCTGGACCCTGAATGCTCATGCCGATCCCCTTGGGCTCTCTTAGATATCCAGCGCGCGCTTGAGCATGCTCTTCGCGGCCTGGAATACGCTGGCGTTGGCTTCGTGAATGCGGCGGGCGAGCATCAAGTCCACCATCTCTGAACTGAGATCGACGTTCGGGTAGGTCACGAAGCCATCCTTGTCGGCGTCGGGATGACCCGGGTCGTAGACCTTGCGGCCCGGCTGCGTGTCCTCGACGATGCGCGTCACCATCTGGCCGCTGGCCGGATCACGCTCCGTCACGGCGATCTGGCGCCGGTAGGCGCCGCCCTCCGGCGTGTGCGTCGTCTCGACGTTGGCGATGTTGTTGGCGATGACCTCGAGGAACTTCTGCTCGATCGCCATGCCTTCCGCCGGCGCGCTCAAGGGGCGCAGGAGATTGCGCATGGGCCGCTGGACCTGCGGAAACAGGATGGGGTTAGCCACGATCGCCTCGGATCGCCGTGCGCATCAGCGAGTAGGCATCGCGCAGCAGCTTCGCGTCGGCCTCATAGCGCAGCTGCGTGTCGGCGAGCGACGTCATGTCGCGCTGCAGATCCGCTTCCTGCTGCGCCTTCGCGGCCTCCGACTGGAGCTTGTCGCCGAAGGCCGGATTCGCGGCCGAGCTGAGCCGTCCCGCTACACGGTCCGCAATCACGCGATGCGTCGCACTCGTTTCCTCGAGTCCGCCGCGCAGCATGCTGCTCAGGGCATTGGGACCGAACAGTGATCGAATCATCTGAATCCTCCCTCCGTGGATGTCGCCACCTGCGGTTCAGCAAGACGCATACCCAACAGGTCATTTGTTCCTGCGGCGCTTCCTTGCCCAGCACCAACCGTCCTGTTCACAGCGACATGCGCTCGCGATTCGTGTTGCTCACCAAACTCATGCGGGCGCTTGTATCGGTCGCGGCGGCAGGGATTGCCGCCGGTAAAGCGGCCAAAATTTCCCCTGTGCCGCGTGTTCCCTGTGCCATCACTTCACGCCGCGAGCCGCGTAGGCCCGTTCAACTTGTTGCGCAGCGTGCGTTCGCTGATACCGAGCAGCCGCGCCGCGCGTGCACGATGTCCGCTCGTGGCGGCCAGCGCGCGCTGGATCGCCGCGCGTTCCAGCGAGTCGAGATCGAGCGTCTCGTCGAACGCCATGGTGTGGGCTCCCCCACGCGATGCGTTTGGGCGGCCGCCCGCCAGCGCGGTGAGCATCGCGTGGGGGACTGCCGGAGCGACGCCACTTGTGACGAGTTCCCGGCCCAGTGGTTCCGCCGCGGCGTCGAGGCAGAAGTCCTCGAGCGCCAGCGAC
Organism: Candidatus Eiseniibacteriota bacterium; assembly: GCA_043720995.1. Taxonomy (GTDB): domain Bacteria; phylum Eisenbacteria; class RBG-16-71-46; order RBG-16-71-46; family RBG-16-71-46; genus JANLWK01. Next base: position 9,908 of record JAYSRO010000019.1, on the reverse strand, counting down.
TCGCCGCGGCCAAAGATCACCGCGCGCTCGACGGCATTGGCGAGCTCGCGCACATTGCCGGGCCACGCATAGCCCTGAAGCGCTGCCATGACGTCCGCCGGTACCTGGCGCACCGCCTGGCCAGATTCCACTGCCGCGGCGCGTACGAAGTGATCGACCAAGGGTGCTATGTCTTCCGGCCGCTCGCGCAGCGTCGGCGTGCGCAGTGAGATGACGTTGACGCGATAGTAGAGGTCGCTGCGGAAGCGTCCCGCCTGCGTTTCGAGGCGCAGGTCGCGATTGGTGGTGACAATGATGCGCGCGTCGATGGCGATGGGGCGGTTGCCGCCGACGCGTTCGATCTCGCGCTCCTGAATCGCGCGCAGCAGCTTGGCCTGCAGGTCGAGCTGCATCTCGGAGATTTCGTCGAGCAGCAGCGTGCCGCCGTGGGCGCGCTCGAAGGCGCCGGCGGTGCGGTTCGTCGCCCCCGTGAAGGCGCCGCGCTCATGACCGAACAGCGTGCTCTCGACGAGGCCTTCCGGCAGTGCCGCGCAATTGACGGTGACGAACGGGCCGTTGCTGCGTGGACTGCGTTCGTGGATGGCCCGCGCGATCAGCTCCTTGCCGGTGCCGGATTCGCCTTCGAGCATCACCACCGCGCGCGAGGACGCGACCAGTGCGACGCGCGACAGCAACTCGCGCAGGGCGCGGCTGCGGCCCACGATCGGGCGTGTCAGCGTGGTGGCGGTCTCGTCCGCCGGGCGAGCCGGCGTTGCTTCAGGGTTCGTCGCCTCGCGCAGCACGCGGGCGAGGGCGGCGGTATCGATCGGCCGCGCCACGACATCGGTGGCGCCGTGGCGCATGGCGAGTACTGCGCGCTCGACCGAGGCGTCGGAGGGCACCCACAGAATGGGGAGTTGAGGGTGGGCAAGGCGCACGCGGCGGATGCCCTCGAAGCCGGGCCCCTCGCCGAGCCGGTCGCCGAGCACCACGACGGCGACCTCGGTGTTCTCGATCAGCGTCAGCGCTTCGCTGATGCTGGGCACCAGCCGTACTTCGCAACCCAATCGCTGCAGCGCGTCTTCAATGACTGCCGCCACCGCGGGTTCGCGTTCGACGCACACCACCGGGATCATCGTCATACGTCCCAAGGAGACTCCGTTCTGCCCAGGCGCAAAGCGAACCCACGCGGATCGCGGCGGGCGCCCGGACGTGAAGCCGGTGGATCACCGGGGAATTCGGGCGCCAGACACCGTTTCGGCAAGAACTGCCGCAGCCTTGAGCGGAAATTCGTGCCTGCGGCAAGAGCCGCCGCTCAACCCGGCGAATCGCGCCGGGCTAAAGCTTCCGGGCTCAAGCAATCGGGGGTCCCAGCCGATCCTTCCTTGTGTACGATCCGATTCACCCAGCGTCGCGGAGGGGTTCATGCGCATCACCAATTCCATGCTCATCCAGAATGCGCTGCAAGGCATGCGTGCGCGGCTCGGTGACTTGTCGCAGGCGCAGTCGCGCGCGACCACGCTGCGCAGGGTGAACGTGATGTCGGATGATCCGGTGTCGGGCGCGGAAATCTCGCGCATCGATTCGACGCTGCGCGATGTCTCGCAGTACCGCCGCAACGCCACCTCGGCGCGGACGCGGTTGTCGATCGAGGACACCGTGCTCACTTCGATGCGCAAGTTGGTCCAGCAGGCGCGAACGCTGGCCACGGACGTCGCCTCACTGGCCGACGTCGACCCGGCGCGCCAGCGGGCGTTGCAGCAATTGAGCGATGTGCAGGAACAGCTGGTGGCACTCGGCAACACGAAGATCGGCGGTGAGTACCTGTTTGGTGGCGCCAAGACGGCCACGCCGCCGTTCCTCAGCGACGGGACCTACGTGGGCGACTCGACGGTGCGCTCGGTGCAGCTCGACCAGGGTGTCTCCATCGAGACCGTGCACGCCGGCGATCACAGCATCGGCGGGGCACTGTTGTCGTTGACGACGCTGCAGCAGAGTGTGGCGACCGAGACCGAGGCGCAGATCACCGCGTCGGTCAGCAACCTGCGCGCGTACGAGGACCAGTTGTTGTCGGATCAGGCCGAAGTGGGCTCGCGTCTGGGAGTGATCGCGGAAGCCGACTCCCGGCTGGTGTTGACGAATAGCTCCACGCTCGACCGCCGTGACGCCCTCAATGCTGTCGATCCGGCGGAAGCCCTGGTTGGGATCCAAACCGCGCAGACCGCGCTCGAACGCGCCTATGCCGTCGTGGGTCGCGTGTTGCAGACGAACCTGCTCGACTACCTGAAGTAGCGCAGCGCTTCGCTGTTGGCCCGCGCGATCGCGCGCGGCGGCGATTCCCCTGAAACGCGCGCAGCCCCCTTGCCCCTGGACTGCACTCCGCAGCGCCGCCGATGCATCGCGCACTGCTTTGTGCCGCAGCGAATTCCCCCGCTCAAGTTCTGCGCCGACCCTCCGAGGCTAGAGGTCACGGGCCCAACGCGGCCCGTCCGGGTAGAACGCCCGGGACATGATTCTCTATCCCCAGAAAGGGGAATCTCCAATGCCTATGAGTGATATCACCCTGTCGGGCGCAATGCGTTCAGACCTCGTCCAGTTGCAGCTCGTCACCGCGCTGCAGGCTCGCACCACCGAGCGTCTGGCCACCGGCAAGCGCGTCAACAGCGCGTCCGACGATCCGTCGGCGTACTTTGCCGCGCAGGATCACTTGAGCCACGCCAACGACTTGTCTGCCCGTAAGTCGGATATGGGCGAGGCGCTCAAGGGTATCGCCGCTGCGAGCGCTGGCATCACGGCAATCACGTCGCTGATCCAGCAGGCCAAGGGTCTGGTGACCTCGGCCCGTAGCGCGAGCACGGCCACCCGTTCCACACTGGCGACGCAGTTCGCGGCGCTTCGCACCCAGATCGACGATCTGGCGGGCGACGCCGGCTACAAGGGCAAGAACTTCCTCGGCGGCGATACGCTGGCGGTGGCGTTCAACGAAGACGCTTCGTCGAACCTGACGATCACGGGCTTCGATGCCTCGACGGGTACGGCCGGTCTCGACGTTGCCGCTGCCACCAACGCCTGGGTCGCCAACTCGGATCTGGATGCTGCCACCACGGATCTGGACAATGCTCTCGTGACCCTTCGTGCGAACGCGGCAACGCTGGGTTCCAACACGAGCGTGATCACGTCGCGCAACGACTTCATCACCGCCATGGTGAACAACCTGACGTCGGGTGCCAATGACCTGACGTCGGCGGATCCGAATGAAGAGAGCGCAAACATGCTGGCGCTGCAGACGCGTCAGCAGCTGGGCATCGCTACGCTGGGTCTTGCGAACCAGTCGCAGCAGAGTATCCTCCGCCTTTTCTAGGCAGCGGAGGGGAAGCGGCGGCGGGCAGACCCGGTACCTCCGGTTCGCCGCCGCCAAGCTCAGCGAATTCGTCTCCGGTGGGGCGGGCTTAGGCCCGCCCTCCGGATCTCACGGATGAGAACCTCACGAATTCTGGTAGGGAAGGGACCCATGGCATTTCGGTTGACACTCAAGCCGCGCGAACGCGCCGTGATTGCCGGAGCGGTGATTCGCAATGGCAATAATCGCACGGTTCTGCTGGTGGAAAACGAAGTGCCGATACTTCGCGAGGGGGACATTTTGTCCCCCCGCGAGGTCCATACCCCGAGCGACCGCGTGGTGCTGGCGATCCAGCTGATGTACCTCGAGCCGGAACAGCGCGACGCGGTGCGACAGACTTACGAAGAACTGGTGGGTGAACTGCGTGCCGCGGCACCCAGCCTTGCCGCCGACCTGGATACCGTCAACGAGCATGTGAGCGCCGGGCGCTACTACCAAGCGTTGCGCGCCGCGCGGCAGCTTCGTCAGGATGAACGGAGACTCTTGAATCATGTTCGCTAGCGCACGCCAGACCTATGAAGCCGCAACCAAGACGTCGATCTCCGGCCGCGAACTCGAAGCGCGCGCCCTGTCCAAGGCCGCCCAGTTGCTGCAGGATTGCGCGCAGCAGTGGGACGCCCCGGGCCGCGCCGCAAGGCTGGATGACGCGATCCGCTTCAACCAGCGCCTGTGGTCGGTGTTCCAGGCCGAGCTGGTCCGCCCGACGCACGAGCTACCGCTCGAGCTGCGCGTCAACCTGTTGCGCCTGAGCCAGTTCATCGACAAGCGCTCGTTCGAGGTGTTGGCCGAGCCTTCGCCGGCGAAGCTCAAGGCCCTGATCGACCTGAACCGCAATATCGCCGAAGGCCTGCGGATGGAGCCGGCAACGGTTCCGGTGCGCTAGCCCGTGACCCTGTCGATGCGGGCTGCGGGGCGGTTTGAGTCATTTCACCCACAGGGCTCAAGTCCGGCGACAACCCGCCGATACTCAAGGGGGCAGGAGCCGGCCATCGTGACACCGCAGCTGCCGCAGGATGCGGCGGACTCTGCCGGTGGCGGCAGCACTCGCGAGTGGGGGAAGCGTGGATATTCGTTCGACACCTTCGGGATATGCGCCCAAGCCGGCATCGGGGCGGACGCGCGAGACGAACGCGGATGCTGCGAATCGTCAGGGTGCGTCCCCGCAGCTGCCGTCCGAGGATTCGCGCACGGACCGCGTCGAGTTGTCGGCGGCGGCCCGGGAACTCCAGGCGCAGCTCGAGCAGCCTGCGGATGCCACGGGCCTCACGCCCGCGCGCATGCAGCAACTGTCGCAGCGCATGAACAGCGGGTACTACGACCGCAGCGAAACCGTCGACCGGATCCTCGCCCGCGTGATCGCCAGCGGCCAGGCCCCAACGCCGCGGGAGTAGTTCGATGAGGGCGCTCGTGGCGGACAGTTCCGCCACCACGCGGCGCGTGCTGATCCGGGCCCTGCGAGTCGTCGGCGTGCGTGACGTCATGGAGTTCGCCGACGCGCGCACCGCGGCGCCCGCACTGGCTAGCAGCCCAGAGCTGGTGGTGGTCGAGTGGCGGCTGACCGACGACGACGCGCTCGCCCTGCTCACCGACCTGCGCGCTCGCGAGAACGGCGCCGGCGCGCGCGTGCTCGTGCTGTCGGAGCGGAACCGTCGCGATGACATCGAGCGCATGACGACGCTCGGGATCCAGGGCTACCTGCTCAAGCCCTTCGAGACCCGCGTATTGATCGAGCAACTGTCCGCGGTGATGGAAGCCCCGATGCCCGAGGCCGAAGCGGACGCCGGCACGGACGAGGAAGCCGCCGCAGCCTGACGCGGTCGCGTGCCGCGGGTGTCTGACTCGGCGGCCTGGCTCTGCGTTGCGCGCTTCGGCGCGATCGGGCAGGCTCGCAGCGATGCCCCACATCGCGGCCCACTCATGACCCCGAAGTCGCAACCTCCGGATGAACACTCCTTCGAGGAGTTGCTCGGCTCGGTCATGGATCGCGCCTACTCGCTCGCCTCGCACCTGACGCATGACCGCGACGACGCCGCGGACCTGGTGCAGACGGCCGCGCTCCAGGCGTTTCGCGCCTTCCACCAGTACCAGCCGGGGACCCACTTCCGCGCCTGGTTCCTGCGTATCCTGACCAACTGCTTCCTCGCGCAGTACCGCAAGGACAAGCGCCGCCCGCGGGCCACGGACATCGAGGATGTCGAGCCGCTGGTGCTCTACGACCGCGCGGCCGAGCTCGGCCTGCTGGCGCAGAGTCCCGATCCCGCCGCGCGCGTGCTGGAGCATCTCGGGGTTGAAGACATCCAGGCCGCGATCCACGCGCTGCCCGATGACTTCCGGCTGACCTGTGCGCTGTATTTCGTGGAGGAGTTGTCGTACCAGGAAATCGCCGACACCACCGGGGTCGCCCTGGGCACCGTGCGTTCACGACTCCATCGGGGGCGCCGGTTGCTGCAGCGCGAGTTGTGGACGCGAGCCCGCGCGCACGGCATCGTGGGTGGGCCGGAGCCCGGGGAGCCCACGGGATGAGCGGTCCGAGCATTCGACAGTGGGCGAGGCGGCTTGCAAAGCCTTGCGGTCGCCGGGAACTTTGCAGGACATTGCCGTCATTAGAGGGGGAGTATGCCGTCACCGACACCATTTGATTGCGCCGAGGCGTTTGCCCGCCTCGATGACTACCTCGATCGCGAACTCTCTGCGGCCGAGATGGAGCAGGTGCGCGAACATCTCGAGGTGTGCGCCGTCTGTGCCGCGGAATTCCGCTTCGAGGCGCGAGTGATCGAGGTGCTGAAGAGCCGCATCGCGGGCCTGCGCGCTCCGGCTGAACTGCGCGCGCGCGTCGAGCAGGCGGTGGCGCGGGCTCGCGCCGGGGAGCCGCAGCCGCCCGCCGGCCCCGCGGCTTGAGCGCGGCTCGCGTGGCGCGCGCGTGGACCCAGGCCCACCGCGATCCTGCCGCCGAGTGGCTCGAGCCGGACGGCCTCGGCGGATTCGCGAGCGGCTGCGCGAGCGGCATTCGCACGCGCCGCTATCACGCGCTGCTGCTCGCGGCGCTGACTCCGCCGACGGGGCGGCATGTGCTCGTCAATGATGTCGATGTCACGGTCGAGACCGCGACCGGCGCGCTGCCCTTGAGTTCCCATCGCTATGCGCGCGATGTCGTGTTTCCCGATGGTGCCGCGCGCATTGAGGCGTTCTCGCACGAACCGTGGCCCTGTTGGCGGTTCCACCTGGAAGACGGCGCGATCGTCGAATACGAAGTGATCGTGCCGCGTCACGGCGCGGGTGTGCTGCTGCGTTGGACATGCGTGGGCGACCCGCCCGCGGCGACGTTGCGCGTGCGGCCGTTCCTGTCGGTGCGTGATGCGCATGTGCTGGTCGCGCGCAGCGACGCATTCCAGTTCGACGCGGTGATCGGCGCGGGCCGTGTGGCGTGGCAACCGTATCCCGCGCTGCCAGTCATCGCCGCCTATTCGAACGGCGCCTATGCGCATGCGCCGGACTGGTACCGCCAGTTCCTCTATACCGAGGAACGCCAGCGCGGGCTCGACGACACCGAGGATCTCGCGGCGCCCGGCGTGTTTTCATTCGACCTCACGCGTGGCCCCGCGACTCTTGCATTCGTCGTGGAGGGCGCCACGTTCGACAGCGCGCCGTTCGACCGTGTGCGCGCCGCCGCGTCGGATGCGACCGCCCGTCGCGGGGCCCGGCTCGTGGCCGCGGCGAACGCTCTTGCGGCGAGCGAGCGGAAACGCCGCGAGCGCTTCCCGAGTGCCCTTCACCGGGCGGCCGACGCCTACCTCGTGCGCCGCGGCAGCGGGCTCACGGTGATCGCGGGCTACCCGTGGTTCACCGATTGGGGCCGCGATACGTTCATTGCCCTGCGCGGCCTGTGTTTCGCGGGCAGCCGTCTCGATGCCGCCGGCGCCATTCTCGAGGAGTGGGCCGCGACCGTGTCCGAAGGCATGGTGCCCAACCGCTTCATCGACGCCGGCGATGTCGCCGAGTACAACTCCGTCGATGCCTCGCTGTGGTACGCCATCGCCGCGATGGAGTATCTCGACCACATGAAGCGCCAGCGCCGTCGCGTTGCCGTAGCTCGTGCCGCGGCACTGCGGCAGGCGGTCGAAGCGATCCTCGATGGGTACACGAGTGGAACGCGCTATGGCATCCGGCTCGATGACGATGGCCTGGTCGCTGCGGGGCAGCCCGGCGTTCAACTCACCTGGATGGACGCCAAGGTGGGCGAGTGGGTGGTCACCCCGCGAACCGGCAAGCCGGTCGAGATCCAGGCGCTGTGGCTCAACGCCCTCAAGTTGGCGCGGCGCTACTCTGATCGATGGGAGGCCTCACGACTCAAGGGGCTCCAGTCGTTCGAAGGGCGCTTCTGGAATCCCGCGACCGGCGGGCTGTTCGATGTCGTCGACGTCGATCACGTCGCGGGCACTTCGGACCCCACCATCCGCCCCAATATGTTGTTCGCCGTCGGCGGCCTGCCCGAGCCGCTCATTGAAGGAGCGCGCGCGCGCAGTGTCGTGGATCTCGCCGAGCGCGAGTTGTGGACCCCGCTCGGCCCACGCTCGTTGGCGGTGAGCGATCCGCGATTCTGTCCCGTGCACACGGGACCACCGCTGCAACGCGATGGTGCTTACCACCAGGGGACCGTGTGGCCGTGGCTCGCCGGACCGTTCGTTGAGGCGTGGTTGCGCGTGCGCGGGCAGACGCCCGATGCGAAGCGCGAAGCGCGCGAACGCTTCCTCGCCCCCTTGATGGCCCACCTCGAACTGGCTGGCCTCGGGCACGTGTCGGAGATCGCCGATGGCGCGCCACCGCACACCCCGAAGGGCTGCCCATTCCAGGCGTGGTCGGTGGGAGAGCTGCTGCGGCTGGTGGAGCTGTGCGGGGAATAGTGGGGGCGTGCGGCGATTTGTGCGGCTGGATGTCGTAGGCTGCTGCCGTCGCACCGGTCCCGCGGAGCGCGCTCCGCTGCGGCCACAACCTCATGTCCCGTCTCGCGTTCCGACAGCCGGCACGACAATCTGCGCCGCACCGCCCAACCAATCCGCCCTTCACGAGGTCCAACTCTTCGCATGGAGCACTCGCGCCCCGGAGTGACCCCCTCTCAGGGCCCGGAGTCTGTCCAGCCTATTGCTGGGCATGCCGGGGATGTTGCTCGTGCCGCAAATGGGGACGCACAGGCCTATCGCCGCGTGTATGAAGCGCACGTCGGGCGGATCCACAGCCTGGCGAGGCGCATGATTGGCCCCGACATGGCGGACGAGGCGACGCAGGATGTGTTCGTGCGGGCGTGGCAGAAGCTCGGTTCGTTCCGGGGCGAATCGGCCTTCGGGACGTGGCTCTACCGGCTGGCGATCAACCTGCTGCTGTCGCGCCGGGCGCAGTTGGCGAAGTTGCGGGGACGGGAAGTGTCGGATGACGAACTCTTGGCGCTGCAGCCGGACAGGCCGCGGCCTGGCGACTTGAGTCTCGACTTCGAGACGGCGATCTCGCGATTGCCGGACGGCGCGCGGCAGGTGTTCGTGATGCACGACATTGAAGGCTACAAGCACGAGGAGATTGCCGGGATGCTGGGCGTCACGGCCGGAACGTCGAAGGCCCAGTTGCACCGGGCGCGCATGTTGTTGCGGCGCGTGTTGAGCAAGGGATGAACGGAGGACGAGCGTGAGCGAGACGATGGAACACCCAGGACTCGAGCTGTCGGCGTATCTCGACGATGCGCTCGATCCGGCAGCGCGGGCGCACGTCGAGGCGCACCTCGAGTGCTGCGGCGCATGCACCGGCCTGCTGGCCGAGTTGCGTGGTCTGCTGACGCGCGCCAGGGCACTCGAGGATCGTGCGCCCACGACGAGCTTATGGAGCGGCATCGAGGCGCGCATCGCCGCGCCGGCCGTGGTGCCCGCGCCGATTCCACTTCCGGCGGCGCGCGCGCGTGCCGAGGCGCGGCGCTTCAGCTTCTCGTTCCCGCAGCTCGCGGCGGCCGCGATGTTCGTGGCGTTGTTGTCCGGCGGCACGGTGTGGTGGATGGGACGGTCGCTGGTGCAAGGCGCTCCGCCCGCGGCAGGAACGGCCGCCTCAGGCGCGGCAGCCAATGTCGCCGGCAGCAGTGATGCCAGCACCGCCGACTTTGAGATCCGCCAGTACGACCAGGCCGTCGCCGACCTGCAGCGTGTGCTCGACGAGAATCGCGCGCGGCTCGACCCCGAGACCGTGAAGGTGGTCGAGTCGAACCTCGCGGTGATCGATTCGGCCATCCTGCAGGCGCGCAAAGCGCTGGTGGCCGATCCGGCGAACCCGTATCTCACCGGGCACTTGGCCGATCAGATGAAGCGCAAGATCCGCTTGCTGCAACGCACCTCGGATGCCGTGACCGCCGACTTCAGCGGGGGTAATTCGTGAGCGCCGCTCCCCAGGAGGACTGTTGATGTTGACGTCGCTATTCTCGCTGGTGTTGTTGGCTACCGCACCGGCCGTGCAGACCGACACGAGCTTCTCGGTTCCCGAAGGATCGCGGCTCGCG
>JAYSRO010000018.1:0-3814 GCA_043720995.1 Candidatus Eiseniibacteriota bacterium | reverse complement strand
TTGATGGCGAGCAACGCGCTCGCCGGCTGCACCACGCCGACCCCGGCGCGGTCGAGCCCGAGTCGCACGCCCGCAACGATCGCACCCGAACGCGTGACCATGCGCAGTTCCACCGTGGCCGTGGATCCCGGCGGTATCGTCAGCCGCGTGCCTGCCTCAAGCGTTGCGGTTGACGAGTCGGTGGTGAGCGGAGCGCTCTGCGCCCACAGCGTGCCGTTGTGCCAGGCTTCGATCTGCGTAGCACCCCGGCCGATGGCCTGCGCCACGAACAGGCGGTCCGCGCACCGCACCACAAGATGATCGACATCAATCGGCCCGACGCCCTGCTCGTCGGTGTTGCGCAGCGTCAGGCGCGCCGAGGGTACCGCGCGGCTGTCGCCCGCAAGGGCAGCGGGCATCAGGCTCGTGAGGCCGAAGGCGAGATCGCGCGCGGGCGGGCTCAGGCGGCCGAGTCCCGAGTGTAAGGGCAGCAACGCGCCGGCTTCCGCCGTGAGCGCCGCGGTAAGGCCGGTGTTGGCGTCGCGGACGATCAACTCGCCGAACGGCACCACCAGCTCGAGGAAGCCCGCGGGTGCTGCTGCGTCGATATCGACGCGCACCTCGACGCCCGCGGTGTCGCCGGGCTCCAGCAACAGGCCCGGCAGCGGCACGATCACGCGATCGCCGGAGCTGGGAAGATTGGTGATATTCGCTTGGTCCACGCCGTTCCACAGCACGCGCAGGCGGCCAATGGTGCCCGCCGGTACCAGCGGGCGCCGCAGGTCGTCGACCAGCTGCAGCGTCAGGCCGTCGCAGCGCAATCGTGCCGAGCCGGGCTGGCCGGGGTGACGCAAGGTCGCGGTGATCGCGAGTACATCCGCTTCGCCGATCACGACCGCGGCGGGGAGTGCCGCGGTGCCGCGCACGCGCGCCGTGTCCGCGGGGCCTTCGACGATCACCGTGCCGCCACGCACCACGGCCGCCGCGTACTGGGCGGGAATGCGCGTGCGCGTATTGACGTCACGTGCATCGACGCGCGCCGAGTCCAGCAGGCGCGATCCGTAGCTACCGAAGGCGGCGCCGGCGGTCAGGTCGCCGACCAGCGTCAACTCGAGCGGCGTGTTGGCCGCCAGTTCGATCGGCGGCGTGAACGCCAACACGAGATTGTCGGCGTCGAGTGCGGTCAGCACGCGACGCGCCACGGTCGAGAAGCCGGACTTGAGCCGCACTTCGCTGAACGCGCTGCCCGGCAGCGCGAGATCCGCGCCGGCTGAGACCGTGAGTGCCACGGCGAGCGAGGTGACGCGCACGTTCGAGGTGATGCCGGTGATGCCGGGGCTGGTGAGGCTCAGCCGCATCAGCGTGGCCTCGGGCTGCCCCGGGCTCGTGCGCACGGTGTCGGGACCCAGCGGCGCCATGTCGATGCGTGTCGCTTCGGCGACGATGCTCGCGAGTTCTGAGCGCAACGGGTAGGCGGCGCCGTCGATGTGCACCGTGACCGGGGCACCGCTGGTGGCATCGTGGCCGCCGATGTTCGTGCTGTCGTCGAACACCACGCGGAACGTCGGTACCGTGGTTGAGGGCGCGATGTTGAGACGCAAGCTGATTGTCGCCGGCTGAGTGCCGGTCACCGTGAGTGGCGTGGCGAGCAGCATGTCCACCGCCGAGCCCGACGTCTCGACGCCGGTCTGGGACAGGTAGACGTTCGTGCCTTCATTCACTTCGACGCCATCGAGCAGGCTCGAAGGCACGATCGGCGCGCCGTTCTCCTCCTCGAGGCGAATGCGCAGACGGTCGACGCGCACATCGGACGCATCGGCGCCGCCTGGGTGTACGAGCGTCAGGCTGAACGGAACGACACCGCGTTGCCCGCGATTCACGCGGATCGGCATGGTCTGCACGGGGGTCAGGTCAAGGTTGCGCGCCGCGAGGTACACGCGGTGGGCGTTCGAGTTGGCGCGCGGCGCGTTGCGCGGCAGGCCGCTCGGATCGCCGCTGCCGCCCGCAACCGCCGAGAACCGCGCATCGCCCACGCCGTCCGCGGTGTAGGTCCAGCTGATGGTGTCCGTCGTGGAGGGTGCGATGTCGATCGCGGCCGGTAAGGGGCCGCTGACGCGCGTGAAGGGCGCCGTCCCTAAGAGCTCCAGCACGGGAGCCGCGACGTTGCGGACGGTCTCGTTGCTCTTGTTGCGAATCGCCATGGACACCGTCACCAACTGGCCGATGGTGCTGGCGCGCGGCGCCATGATCGCAGCCAGCAGCGGCGATGAGCTGAGCAGAATGCCTTCGGGGTTCGCCACGACACCGTCGAGCGGGCCGTCGTTGGTGGATTCGTATTCCACGCCGCCGGCGGGAATGGCGAAGCGAACGGTCGTGGTCTCGGCCGGCGTGGCGGCGATGTTGACTGACACGAACAGTCGCAACCCCGCGGCACCGACCGGCGTCGACAACAGCGGGCTCGTCCAGTCGCCGCCAGTGGGCGTCAGCGGTCCCAACAGCATGTCGTCGCCGCCGCCCGAGAAGGCGCCGTCGCCGCCGTCGCGCCACAGTTGCACCTGCGACAGGTCAGCCGGGGTGGCGGAGCCGATGTTGGTGATGCGCAGCCCGCGCAACAGGTCGGAGGCGTAGCCGTTGCGCGGCACGATTACATCGAGTGCGAGGATCGGTCCGTCCCCGGGTCCAACCGTCGCACCCGCAGCACCGAGGTTCGTGATCTGCACCGCCATCAAGCCATCGACGGTCCAGCCGGCACCGGAGTCCAACGGGAACAATCCGGCGACCGCGGTCAGTTCGCTGAAGTCGACGCCATTCGCATCGTCCATTCGCGCCGAGACGACGTCGCCGTCGCGCGCGCCGCTGGTGGACAAGTCCGCGGTGAGGAACAAGGTGCGAGTGCTGCCCGCCGGCACGGTGATGGCGAGACCGGTAAAGGTGGCCCGGCCTGACTGGAAGAAACCCGTCGACAGCACGGGGTCCGCATCCACTCCCTCGAGCACGCCGTTGCCATTGCCGTCGGCGCGCAGGCTGAGCAACTTCGCCTCGCCGTCGAGTTCAGCCTGCGTACCCGGTCCGGTGGTGGTGTTCTGGAACACCAGCGTCGTGAGCGTTCGCGGAATCGTGTAGGTGTTCGTGGCGGTCATGCCGACCAGCGGCAACTGGCGCGTTCCAGGCCGTGCGGTACCGCCTGCGAGCGTCATGCTGCCCAAGACGATGCGGTCTGCGTTGCTGAGTGTAAGTTGGCTCGGGTTCGTGACCGCAAGGTCGAGTGGCCCGCTATTGCCGCTCGACATGCCCACGCCGGGATCCGGATAGGACGGCAGGAACAACTTGATCGTGGCGCTCTGCGCCGCCGTCGAGGCCGCGTCGACGGTCACGAACAGGCGGGCGCCTTCCGCGGGGATCGCCTGCGTGAGCCCGGTCAATTGCCAGCGGCCGCCGCCGGTGTAGGCAAGCGTGCCGAGCAGGTGTTCGGAAGGCTTCGTGAACACGGCATCGCCATCATCGATCCAGACCCGCAGCCTATGGATGTCGTCTTCGGGCACTGCTGTGCCGGCGTTGCCCACGCTGAGCCGCGTCAAGACATCGGCGGCGTAGCCGTTGCCCGGCAGCAGCACTTCGAAGGCGAGCTTGTCCTTGGCGCCGGGATTCAGCGTCGAGGGCCCGACGGCCGTGGCCACCAACTGTGCCGCGACAAAGCCATCGACGGCCACGCCACCGCCAGCACTCACCGGCCAGCTGTTGCGATAGAGTGGAGCGGGTGTGACGCCAACGTCGGCAAGCGCTGTCAGTTGCAGTTGCAGCACGTCGCCGTCATGTTGCGACAGCGGCAAGTCGC
>JAYSRO010000017.1:0-7936 GCA_043720995.1 Candidatus Eiseniibacteriota bacterium | reverse complement strand
TCCCTCGCCGAGGTCGACCTGTTCGGCACCGCAACGCATGCCGAAGCCGTGGCGCGCGTGGCTGCCTTCATGGCCGCAACTCCAGGGCAAGCGCCCATCGTGGGCCGCGGCTTCGATCCCAATGCGTGGTCCGTAGCACCCGAGCGCTCAGGCCTCGATGCGCTGGGGGAGACGCGACCCGTCCTGCTCCACAGCAAGGACTTCCATGCGCTGTGGGTCAACGGCGCGACCCTGCGCGCGTGCGGCATCGCACGCGACACCCCCGATCCCAGTGGCGGCAGGATCGTCCGCGATGCCGCGGGTGAGGCGACGGGGCTCTTGTTGGAGCACGCGGTGCGGCTGTGCGCGCGCCTGCTGCCGGCCGGCCATGCCAGCGATGGCGACGCGGTCAGGCGAGCCTTGCCGCTGCTGTATGCGCGCGGCCTCACGGGCGTGCACGACTTCGAAGGCCGCGAGGCGCAGCTCGTGCTGCGCGAGGTGTGCGCGGCCGAGCGCACGCCGTTGCGCGTGCTGATGCACCTGGCGCACTCGGGGCTCGATGCGGCGATCGAGCTCGGACTCACGAGCGGTGTGGGCGATGACGTGTTCCGCATCGGCGCGGTCAAGCTGTTCGCCGACGGTACGCTCGGCTCGCGCACCGCGGCCATGCTCGAGCCTTACGAGCAGGGCGAAGAGACGGGCATGGACTTGTTGAGCCGTGACGAGTTACGTGATGTCGTCGAGCGCGCGAGTGGCGCCGGCATTTCGATCGCCATCCACGCCATCGGCGACCGCGCCGTCCGCTCCTGCCTCGACGCGTTCGCGGCCGCGGGCCCCGCCCTTGCACGCCTGAGCCTGCCGCCGCGCATCGAGCACCTGCAGCTCGTCGATCCCGATGACATGCCGCGGCTCGCGCAGCTGGGGGTCGCCGCCAGCATGCAGCCCTCGCACGCGCTCACCGACGCGCGGCTCGCCACGCAGCAGTGGGGCGCCCGCGTGGCGCACTCCTATCCGTGGCGCGCGCTGCGCGACCGCGGCGCCCTGTTGGCGTTCGGGTCGGACGCGCCGGTCGAACCGCCGGATGCGCCGCTCGGCCTGTGCGCGGCAGTGAGCCGGCAGGGGCCCACGCTCGATGCGCCGTTCACGCCGCACCAGCGCGTCTCGCTCGATACCGCATTGTCGGCCTACACGCAGGGGCCGGCACGGCTTGCCGGAACGTGGCCGCGCGTGGGCAGCCTGCGCCCCGGGGCAGTGGCCGACGTGGTGGTGTGGAACACGGATCTACATTCCGTTGACCCCCTGGAGCTTGCGCAATCGACCCCTGCTGCCACTATCCTCGCAGGAGCAGTACTGTGGTCCCCCACAGGTGGGCCCGCCACGTGAGGCCGATGGTGCCAGGAGAGCCGCGATGACGACGTTGCAGGTGAAGGACCGGGGAGACGCCGAGCTGGTGCAACTGGCTCAAGGCGGGGACACCCGTGCCTTCGACGAACTTGTGCGCCGCTACCAGGACAAGGTCTACCGGCTGTCCTACAAGATCCTGCGCCACGAGGAGGATGCCTCGGAGGCTTTGCAGGACGCGTTCTTGTCGGCGTTTCGCGGGCTCAAGAACTTCAAGGCGGAGTCCACGTTCTCGACGTGGCTCTACCGCATCGCCACCAACGCCAGCCTGATGAAGTACCGCAAGCGGCGTGAGGGGCATGTGTCACTCGAGCAGTCGCAGTCCAGCGATGGCGGGGCCGAGCCGATGCAGATCCCGGACTGGACGCAGCAGCCGCTCACCGAATTGTTGACGAGCGAGACGCGCGAGGTGATGGGTGAGGGCATCGAGAAGCTGCCCGAGGAATTGCGTACCGTGTTCGTGCTGCGCGACGTCGAAGGACTATCGAACGCCGAAGTCGCCGAAGTGCTGAACCTGTCGGTCGCCGCGGTCAAGTCGCGTTTGCACCGCGCGCGCATTGCCCTGCGCGACCGGCTGAACCGCTACTTCGCGGACCGCCTGACGCGCCGCGACGGCGGGCACTGAGTCGTGCGAGTGCGCCCACAGGTGGGCGACGATGACGGCGGCGAGCACCACGCGATAAGCAAAGAACATCGCGAAGCCCGCGCGGCCGAGCCAGCGTAGCAACGCGCCGATCACCAGCCAGCCGACGAGGGCAGCCGAGATCACGCCCGCGGCGATGATCGTGGGGGACAGCGTGGGCTCGATGTTCTTGAGCTCGAGCAACCCGGCGCCCATGGTGATGGGCGTCGCCAGCAGGAACGAGAACCGCGCCGCCGAGACACGGTGCTCGCCCATCGCGCGGCCGGCCGTGATGGTGACGCCCGAGCGCGACACGCCCGGCACCAGCGCCAGGGATTGCGCCAGCCCCATGACAATGCTCGCGCGCCAGCCGGGGATGACGCCCGCAGCACCTTGCGGCCGCACGCGGTCGATCCACCACAGCAGGAAACCGAAGATCACGAGCATGGCCGCCTGCAGCGGCAGGTAGCGCAGCCATGATTCCGCGGCGTGGCGCAGCAGCAGCCCGGCGATCACCGCGGGCACCGAGCCCACGATCAGCTTGGCCCAGGTCGAACGTGCCTCGTTGCGCACTGCCCCGTCGGCCGCGAAGGCATCACGCGCGAGGGCCAGCCACGTTCCGCCGAAGGCGATGAGCAGCGCGATCAGGGTGCCCCAGTGGAGCGCCACGTCGAAGCCCAGCCCGGCGTAGTGCCAGCCCAGTAATTTGGGCACGATATAGAGGTGGGCGCTGCTCGAGACGGGGAGGAATTCGGTGACGCCCTGCACGGCGCCGAGCACGATGGCCTGGAAGAGATTCATGGCGGCGCACGCTAGCACGCAAGTGAAACGCG
This sequence comes from Candidatus Eiseniibacteriota bacterium, assembly GCA_043720995.1. GTDB lineage: Bacteria > Eisenbacteria > RBG-16-71-46 > RBG-16-71-46 > RBG-16-71-46 > JANLWK01. Next base: position 5,101 of record JAYSRO010000017.1, on the reverse strand, counting down.
CGTCTATGCGTCGTGCTCGGTTTCATCGTGGACGTCGGGGCGTGGCCAGAGCAGTGAGCCGATCATACTGATCGCGAGGGTGCCGCCGAGCACCGCAAACGTCACCGCGGGCGGGACGTGCAGCCAGTGCGAGGCCAGCATCTTGACGCCGATGAACACGAGGATCGCCGAGAGGCCGTAGTGCAGCAGGTGAAAGGTGTTGAGCAGGCCGGCCAGCGCGAAGAACAGTGAACGCAGCCCGAGGATCGCGAAGGCGTTCGAGGTGAAAACGATGAACGGGTCGCGGCTGATGCCGAGTACCGCGGGGATCGAATCGACGGCGAACACGAGGTCGGTCGTTTCCACGGTCAGCAGCACGATGAACAGCGGTGTCGCGAGGCGACGGCCCGCGCGCACGATGAAGAAGCGGTCCCCTTCGAAGTCCTGCGTGACGGGCATGATGCGACGGAACAGCCGCAACACGATGCTGCCCTCGGGGTGGATCTCGGGGCCACCGCCGCGCGCCATGCGCGCGCCGGACACCACGAGGATCGCGCCGAACACGTAGAGCAACCACTCGAACCGCGCGAGCAGGGAGACGCCGGCGAGGATGAACACGAACCGCATCACCAGGGCGCCGATGATGCCCCAGAACAGCACCTTGTGCTGCAGCGCTGACGGCACGCGAAAGTGCGCGAACAGCAGCAGGAACACGAACAGGTTGTCGACGCTGAGGGACTCCTCGACGAGGTAGGCCGTGAGGAACTCGAGCCCGGCATGGTGGCCGCGCGTGACCCACACGCCGGCGGCGAAGGCGAGGGCGAGGCCGACCCAGATGGCGCTCCACGTGAGCGCTTCGCGCATGCCGACGTCGTGGCTGCGGCGGCGCACGACGAACAGGTCGACCGCCAGCACGCCGGCAATCAGCACGATGAAGATCGTCCAGCCGATCACGGTCGGGCCCTCTGGTTCGAAACGCGGTTCGCAGGCCCTTGAGAGCCTGCGGGATGGCCGCGGACCGTGGGTCGATTGCGGGCTTGCTGCATCCAAGTGTCGCTCAGCCCGCTGGTGACGCCTGAAGTGCCACCGGTGCGACGATAGTGTCGAACGATGTGGCCCCGGTCAAGAGCCACCGTTCGTGCATCCGTCACTCCCGGAATGAGTTTACCCGCGGTTGACCCAACTTGAGGCTCTGCCTACGATGCCCCTCCTTATGACCTTGATCTCCCGTCGTCCAAGGTTCCCCCGCGCGCGCGCCACGGCGCCGTTTTCCGGCTGCCGGCGATGTTGCGCGTGAGCCCGGATCTGTTCGTTCGCGAGCGCATCATCGGCCGCCCGGACTCAGGCACCGAGCGCCTCTATGACTCGCTCGTCGATGATCTCGTACGCGGCGGGGAGCAGTCGCGGCAGCGGTTCGCGGTGCTCTGGCCGGACACGGCCGGGTTGACGGAACTTGCACACGCCAAGCAGCGCGCATTGCCGGCCGCACTCGGCGCCGCGATGAAGCGCTGGCACTTGGGCCGCGGCGCCACCGCGCAATCCCTTGCCAATCTCGATCTGCTGGCGCGCGGTGAAGCAGTGTGTGTCGTCGCTGGCCAGCAACCCGCGCCGCTCGGGGGGCCGCTGTACTCGCTCGAGAAGACGGCGAGTGCGGTGGGCTTCGCGGAAGCCTTCACGCGGCGCACCGGTATCGCGTGCGTGCCGTTGTTCTGGATGCACGGCGAAGACTCCGACTTCACCGAGATCCGCGGCGCCACCTGCGCCACGCGCGGGCTCGAGTTGCGCGATGTCTCGATCGCCGCGGCGGCGCATCGCGAAGGCGGACTCGTCGGCCACATTCCGGTCGCGGCACTGGCCGCCGCCGAAGCGGAAGCGATGCCGGCGTGGGAGGGACTCACCGGCGCGGACGACGCGCGCCGCCTGCTGCTGGGTGCCACCGGTTGCTCAAGCGACCTCGGCGAAGCCGCGGGTGCCCTGATGCTCGCGCTGTTCGGCGCGCGCGGGCTGGTGGTCGCCGATCCGCGGCTGCCCGAATTCCGCGATGCGGCTCGCGGCATCATCGACCGCTACCTGGGCCAGGCCGACGCGCTGTCCGCTGCGGCACGCGCCGCGGGTGCAAAGCTCGAAGCCGCCACCGGCCGCCGTCCACTGGGCGATGCCTCGCTCGATTCATTCGTGTTCGCGATTCGCGACGGCGCGCGCCAGAAAATCTCCGCCGCCGAAGCGCGCGCCGCTGGCCCTTCGCTCACCCTGAGTCCCAGCGTGGCGTTGCGGCCCGCCGTGCAGGATGGCGTGTTCCCCACGGTAGCGATGGCGTGCGGCGGCGCGGAGATCGCGTACCTCGGGCAGTTGCGCGAGGTGTTCGATGGAGTCGGTGTGCGCGGGGCCTGTCCGGTGCCGCGGCTGACTGCAACGTGGTTGCCGCCGGCCGCGCGTGAACTCATCGGGGCCGCCGGGGTCGAAGCGTGGGATCTCGTCACCGGTTCCGATCGCGTGGTGCGCGAGATGGCGGAGCGCTCCGTTCCCGCCGCGTTGCGCGACGAGTTCGAGGCCGCACGTCGCGGCACCTTTGAAGCGCTCGAGCGCTTCTCGTCGTCTTCGACGCAGGTGGACCCGAGCTTGCCGCAACTGGTCGAGTCGGTGCGCGGCAAGATCGACTTCCAGTTCGCGCGCTTGAGCGACACGCTCACCGGCAAGGTGCGGCACCGCTTCGATCGCCAGCACCCCGAGTGGTCGCGGCTGCGTTACTACCTGCTGCCCGGCGACAAGCTGCAGGAGCGGCGGCTGTGCTCGATGGAGCCCATCGCCTACAAGGGTGCCGCGGTGGTGCAGGCGCTGTGCGATCTCGCCGCCGAGCAGGCGATGCGCCTGGCCGATGGCCTCCACGATCACCTGTTGCTGGATCTCTAGAGCATGGACGCGCTGTTCTTCGGAGCGCACCCGGATGATGTCGAGCTGACCTCAGCCGGTCTCGCCGCCACGCTGGCGGCCGCGGGCCATGCCGTGGCGATCGTGGATCTCACGCGCGGCGAGGCAGCGAGCCGCGGCACGGTCGCGGAGCGTACGAGCGAGGCGGAGGCCGCGGCGCGCGTGTTGGGCGTGGCGGTGCGCGAGAACTTGGAGCTCCCTGATTTGGGCATCCTGCGCAGCGATCGCGCGCAACTGGCGGCGGTGGTGCGTTGCATCCGCCAGCATCAACCGTCGCTGGTCGTGGCGCCGCATGCCGACGACGCGCATCCCGATCACGTGGAGGCCGCGGCGCTGATCGCGAGCGCCTGCTACCTCGCGGGGCTCGCGCGCTTCGGCGAAGGCGCGAACCGTCACCGTCCCGTGCGCCTGCTGCACGCGCTGTATCGCGGCAGCGCACCGCCGCAACTCGTGGTCGACGTCAGCAGCGTGTGGGAGCAGCGCGTGCGCGCGCTCGAATGCCACCGCAGCCAGCTCGACCCGCAACGCGGGCCGCAGACCTATCTCACGCAGCCCGGCTTTCTCGCCGAGGTCGAGGGCCGCGCACGTGCGTGGGGCGCCCTGATCGGCGTCTCGCATGGTGAAGCCTACGCAGGCCGCGGGCCGCTCGGAGTGTTCGACGCGCGCGCCTTGATCGACCGGCCAAAACTTGAGGAGCCCCGCTGATGAAGGTTTCGAAGGCTGTTGCAAAGTCGGGCAAGGCGGCGGCGCCAGCGCCCAAGCGCCGGCGCCGCCGCAAGCACCGCATCGGCATCACCTGCTACTCGCACTTTGGCGGCAGCGGTGTGGTGGCGACCGAACTGGGGCGTGCACTCGCGCGTCGCGGCTACGAAGTTCACTTCATCGCGCACCGCCTGCCGTTCCGGTTGCGCGCCTTCGAGTCCAACGTGTTCTTCCACGAAGTCGCCACGGCGAACTATCCCGTGTTCGATCACTCACCGAGCAACCTCGCGCTGTCCACCAAGATGGTGGAGGTGGTCGAGCACTACGACCTCGACCTGTTGCACGTGCACTACGCCATGCCGTTCGCGGCCAGCGCCTACCTCGCGCGACAACTTCTGCTGCCGCGCACACTGGGCGTCGTCACGACGTTGCACGGCACTGACATCACTGTGGTGGGCGTGGAGCCCGCGTTCTTCCGCGTCACCCAGTTCAGCGTCCAGCAGAGCGACCGCGTCACCGCGGTGAGCCGGTTCCTCAAGGAGCGCGCCGAGGAGACGTTCGGCATCACCCGGCCGATCGAAGTGGTGTACAACTTCGTCGACTCCAGCGTGTTCGCCCCGCGCCGCCGCGGCCTGCCCCGGCTGGTGCCACCCGAGACCCGGGTGGTGATGCATGCCTCCAACTTCCGCGAGGTCAAGAACATACCTGCGGTGATTCAGGTGTTCGCGGAGGTGCGCAAACAGGTGCTGTCGAAGCTGGTGTTGATCGGCGATGGCCCCGAAAAGGCGCCCGCCGAGCAGATGGTGCGCGACTTGGGCATCGAGCGGGACGTGCTGTTCCTCGGCAACCAGGACTGCATGGAGGAGTTGTTGCCTTTGGCCGATATCTTCTTATTGCCCAGCCGCTCCGAAAGCTTTGGGTTGGCGGCACTCGAAGCGATGAGTGCCGAGGTTCCGGTGGTCGCCTCGAATGCCGGCGGCCTGCCGGAAGTGATCGACCATGGCGTGACGGGCTACATGCATGATCCGGATCACATCGCGGGCTTCGTAGCGTCGTCGCTGCGATTGTTGGGCAACGAAAAGTTGAGACGCACCATGGGGCGCAGGGCGCGCCGCGTGGCCATCGACCGTTTCAATCCCGAGGAAATGGTCAGCCGCTACATCAAGGTATACGACTCACTGAGGTAGTCCGCATGGCGTCTCCATCGCGACGGATCGCGATCCTTGCCGAGGGGCAGTTCGTGCCCTTCGAGGCGAAGACGGCGATCGGTCTGCTGCGCTACCGGCCCGAGGATGTCGTCGCGGTCATTGACTCGCGGCGCGCCGGCGCCACGACGCACGAGTGCGTGGGAACCGGTGGGGAGATTCCCGTGGTCGCGGGCGTCAATGCGGCGCAGGCCCTCGGCGCGGACACGCTGGTCATCGGCATCGCGCCCGCTGGGGGCAGGTTGCCGCTGGAGTGGCGGCCGATTCTCGAAGCGGCACTCGACCTT
>JAYSRO010000016.1:0-7936 GCA_043720995.1 Candidatus Eiseniibacteriota bacterium | reverse complement strand
CAGCCGCAGCGCGAGCGCGCGCGTGCGTGGCGCACTCGCGCGGCGACCACTGCGCAGTTCGCCGGGTGAGGCGCGGAAGCTCGTCTTCAGCGCCGCGTGCAGGCGGCGCGCGCTCGCGTAGCCGGCGGCCTGCGCGATGTCCTCGAGTGGCGCCGCGGTCGTCTCGAGCAGCCGCCTCGCCAGGTGCGCGCGATGCGTGCGCGCGACCTCCAGCGGCGAGGCGCCGACGTGCTCCGCAAACAATTGCCGCAGCCGCCGGCCGCCGATGCCGAGCCGCGCGGCGAGCGCTTCGACGCCGCGCTCGCCGTCGCGATCGCCGTGTGCGCCGAGTGCCCCGGCTTCGATGAGGCGCATGGCTCGCCCGACGAGTGCCGGCGCGCCGATCCATGCGGCGGAGCCGGGGGAGGTCTCGGGGCGGCAGCGGCGGCAGGGGCGAAATCCTGCGGACTCCGCGGCAGCCGCGCTCGAGTAGAACTGGACGTTGCGGCGCGCCGGCATCTTCGCCGGGCAGCCGGGGCGGCAATAAATGTGGGTCGTCGACACGGCGGTGAAGAAGCGGCCGTCGAAGCGGCGGTCGCGGCTCGTGCAGGCCCGCCAGCAGATCTCGGGGTCGAGTGGCATGCGGGCACAATACCCCCGCGGCCGCCGCCTGAGTCGGACGAATTCGGAAGCGGCTTCCGCGGACCCCGGGATACCACCCCGGCGGCGTACACCGAGCGTATTTCTGGTATTCGGGCGTATCCGCCGTCATCCCGCCGTCCGTTGTGATACTGCGGCCCCTCGTCCGTATCATGGGTGTCATGGCCATGAACGAGGCGATATCCGGGCGCCTGTGGGGTTTAAGCCCTGCGCGGGAAAACGACTGGGACGCGCTGTACGCGGAACAGTTGCCGCGTGTCTACAACTTCTTCCGCTACCGGGTCGGCGACGGCGCGATCGCGGAGGACCTGACCTCGCTGACGTTCGAGAAAGCCTGGCAAGCGCGGCACCGCTACCGCCGCGATGTGTCGAAGTTCTGTACGTGGTTGCTGACGATCGCGCGGCACGTGGCGATCGACTATTACCGCTCGCACAAACCGCACGTCTCACTCGATGAGGCGGCGGACGTGGCGGGCGGCGAAACACCGGAAGAGCTGAGCGAGCAGCGCTCGGACTTCGACCGCTTGAGCCGGTTGCTCATGACGTTGCCGGAGCGTGAGCGCGAGTTGATCGCGCTCAAGTATGGCGCCGGGATGACGAACCGGGCGATCGCGAAAGCGACACGGTTGACGGAATCGAACGTGGGCACCGTCCTGCATCGCACGATCCAGGACTTGCGTGCCCAGTGGAGTGAAGGAGCCTGACGATGGACGACCAGTTCTTGAAGGACGCGAGCCGCTCTCCCGACCCCGGGTTCAGCCGCTCACTGAAGGCGCGCCTGGGCGCGCTTGAAGCCGAGGAAACGGAGCGCCGCCCGGCCGCGTGGCGCCAGGCGTTCGCCGGCGCCCTCGCCCTCGCCGCATTCGCGGCGCTGTTCATGCTGCCGGCGGTGCGCGCGACGGCGCAGCAAATGCTCGACCTGTTCCGCGTGCACGACTTTGCCGTGATCGCGATCGACCCCTCGCGTGTCGAGCAACTCAAGAACAGCAACTTCGACGCGAAGTCGCTGCTCGGCGACAATGTCGAGAAGCTGCAGGAACCAGGGCCGCCCCAGTACTTCACCTCAATCGACGCAGCGAACGCGGCCGCGGGCTTCGCAGGCCTCAGGCCGTCCGAGCTGCCGAGCCGGGTCGTACTCGACACGGTGACCGTGCGCGGCGGCTCGAGCGAGCGGCTGACCGTCAATACCCAGCCGCTGCGCCAGATGATGGACGCGCTGAACATTCGCGACCTGACGATTCCACCGGGGCTCGACGGCAAGCAGGTCACATTCACCATGCCGAAGCTGATGGTCCAGCAGTACAAGAACACGCGCGGCGGCAAGGCGGCGTTCATGCAGGCCGCGAGTCCCGAGATAGGCCTGCCGCCGGGCGTCGACCTGGCGCGCTTCGGCGAGATCGGGTTGCGCGTGATGGGATTGAGCGCGAGCGAGGCGAAGCGCATGGCAGGCTCGATCGATTGGCGCTCCACATTGCTCGTGCCGGTCGCGGCGAATGCAACGAAGTTCCAACAGGTGACGGTCAATGGCGCAAAGGGGCTGTACCTCGAGACGCCCGAAGGCGTGACCCCCAATGGCAACAAGCGCGGCCCCGGTGGGGTGGTGCTGTGGAGCCGGGATAACCGGATCTATGCCATCGCGGGCAACCTCGAACACGCGGGTCTCGTGGCCATGGCCGAGTCGGTGCGTTAGCCTGACCCGATGACGCTGGCCGTTCTGGAAACTCACGGGCTGCGCAAGCGGTTCGGCGACAAGCTTGCGGTTGCGGATCTCTCCCTGTCGGTGCTACCGGGAGAGATCTTCGGCTTTCTCGGGCCGAACGGCGCGGGGAAGACCACATCGCTGAAGATGCTGCTCGGCCTGATCGCGCCCAGCGGCGGCAAGGGCAGCGTGCTCGGCGCGCCGCTCGGCAACCGTGAGGCGCGCGCGAAGGTCGGCTTCCTGCCGGAGCACTTCCGCTTCCAGGAGTGGCTCACGGGACGTGAGTTGCTGCATTTTCACGGTCGGCTGTACGGACTGCGTGGCGCCCACCTCCACGCGCGGACCGAGGAGTTGCTCGGCAAGGTCGACTTGCTGGACGCGGCGCACCGCAAGCTGCGCGAATACAGCAAGGGCATGTTGCAGCGTGCCGGGCTCGCGGCCGCGTTGCTGAACGAGCCCAAGCTCGTGTTCCTCGACGAGCCGACGTCCGGCCTCGACCCGATCGGGCGCCTGCTGGTGCGTGACCTGATCCGCGAGCTGCGCGCGAAGGGTGTCGCCGTGTTCCTGAACTCGCATCTGCTCGGCGAAGTCGAGGCGACGTGCGATCGCGTGGTGTTCGTCAAGCAGGGGCGGGTCGTCGCGGAACGGCGCCTCGCCGAGAAGGATGTGCGGCTCGAGGTCGAGCTGCGCGGCGAGGGGCTCGAGGATGGAGCACTGGGCGAACTCGCCACGCTCGGCACCGATGTCCGCCGGGACCGTGGCACCGTGCGGCTGAGCGTTGCGCATGAAGGCGTGCTGCCCGAGATCGCGCGTCGCATGGTCGCGCGCGGGGTGCAGTTATGTCACCTGTCGGCCGGCCGGCAATCACTCGAGCAGCAGTTCCTCGAGGTGATGGGCGACGGTCAGAGGCCTGGGTAATCGCATGCGCACACTGCTCACCATGACACATCTGACGCTCGTCGAGGCCTTGCGCAAGCGCATCCTGCTCTCGACCGCGATCTGCGGCGGCGCGTTCCTGTTGCTGTACGCCATCGGCCTGCACTTCATCGTCCAGCAGGTGGAAGATCGTGGCGGTGCGATGGTGAACCTCCAGCAACAGATGGGTCTGACCATGTTCACGCTCGCCGGCCTGTACGCCGTGAACTTCCTGACGCTGATGACCGCGGTGCTGTTGCCGATCGACACGCTGTCGGGCGACGTCACTTCGGGGATCGCGCAGACCATCGCGTCCAAGCCGATCCGTCGCAGCGACATCGTGCTGGGCAAGTGGCTGGCGTACGCGCTCGTGGTGTTTGCCTATGTCGGCACGCTCGCGGCAGGGGTGCTGCTGATCGCGCGCGTGATCGGCCACTACACCCCGCCGGACATCCACATCGGCGTCCCGCTGATGATGTTCGAGGGACTGCTGCTGGTGACGCTGTCGATCTGCGGCGGAACTCGCCTGAGCACCGTGACCAACGGCGTCGTGGCGTTCGGGATGTATGGCATCGCGTTTCTCGGCGGCTGGGTCGAGCAGATCGGTGGTTGGACCGGGAACCAGGCCGCGCAGAATGTCGGCGCCATCGCGAGCCTGATCATGCCCACGGATTCGATGTGGCAGCTCGCGGCGCATCACATGCAACCGGCCTACCTCGCGCAGCTCCATGCCTCGCCGTTTTCCTCGGCGATCACGCCGAGCCCGGCGATGGTGCTGTGGGCGGCGGGATGGGGCGCGGCTGCGTTGCTTGTCGCGCTGCGCAGCTTCGCGAAGCGCCCGCTCTGACGACAGGCGGATTCAGCAGCACGCTACGACGAGGACTCCGCCAGCAGCAGCAGCCTGAACGTGCAGCCATGCCCGAGCTGGCACTCGACCGTCAGGCTACCGCCCATGCGTTCGGCGAGCGTGCGCGCGAAAGCGAGGCCCATGCCCAGGCCGCCGGCGACACGCGTCATCGAGCCATCGCCCTGTTCGAATGAGTTGAACATCGAGCCCGCGCGCTCCGGGGGCACGCCGGGGCCGTCGTCGCTCAACTCCACCCGCGCCCACTGCTTGCCTTCGGCGACGTGGCCATCGACGCGCAGCTCGATGTGGGCGCCGCGCGGCGTGAACTTCACGGCGTTGTCGATCAGCTCGTTGACGATCACCTGCAGGCGCTGGCGGTCGAACCGCGCCCGCGGCACCTGGGCGGCGCGGCGAAAGCGCAGCTCGCGCAGGCCTTCGGTGACGCCGGGAAGGCGCTCGTTGATGCAGGCTTCGAGCGCGGCCGTCGGGTCATCGCTCACCACCTCGAGCTTGAGCCGCGCGTTCTGCACATCGGAGAACGACAACAGGTTCTCGATCAGGCCATTGAGCTTCTTCGATTGGTTGAGCGAGGCCTCGAGCAGCGATTGCATCCGCGGCTCGCCCGTGCCCTGCGACACCGCGAGGTCGAGCGAGGCCAGCACCACGGACAATGGCGTGCGCAGCTCGTGATTGACGTTGCTCAGGAACTCGGTCTTCAAGCGGTCGAGTTCGCTGAGGTGGTCGTTGGTCGCGCGCAGCTGGCGGTTCGCTTCGCGTGCACGGTTGTAGAGCCGGGAGTTCTCGAGCGAGACGGCGACGATGCCGAGTGCGGCCTCCAGCGCCTGCAGGTCTTCGGGCGAATACGGCGAGCCATCGACGCGCGGGCCCAGGGCGATCCAGCCAAGTTGCTCGCTGCGGGTGTGCAACGAGGCGAACAGCGCGATCTCGGCATGGCGCATCAGTTCGAACTCCGCGCTGCCCATTCGATCGCGCATTGCCCAAGCCAATGCGGGGGACGGGTCATGCAGGAAGCGTTCACGCAGCCAGTCGGCGCCGACCGCTCCAATGGCCTCGATTGCGGCACAGTGGAAGCCGTGGACGCGAATCAGCACCGGGCGCGAGTTGTCCTCCTCTGGAACCAGCCAAACCGCCGAACGGGCGGTGCCGAGCTGGCCCATCAGGTTGAACATCAGCAGGTCGACGGTCTCGTACAGATCGAGGGCGACGGTGAGTTCTCGGCCCAACTCCAGCAGCGAGCGAAGTGCATTCTCACGGCGCGCGGCGAGCTGACGGCGCTCGTCAGGTGTAGGGATGTCGCCGCGCTGCAGCGAGGGGTTGTCGGGCTGTGTCCTCAGGGCGTCGCTCACGCTGCCTCCAGCTCCGAACACGAATCCGCTTCGGTGGCGTCGATGCTCAGGAACTGGTCGAGGTTGAGCAACCGGATCACCGAGTCGACCGCGGGCGGCACCTCGGCGAGGCGCAGGCGCGTATGCGACTGGCGGCATTCCTCGACCAGCGCCAACAGCGCGCCGACGCCGCTCGAAGCGATGAACGACACCGCCGCGAAATTGAGCACGATGTGACGGCCTCGTGCGCGCACGGCTGTGCAGCGCGAGGTCAGCACCGAAGCCGCGCGGGCATCGAGGTTGCCGCACAGTCGCAGCACCGTCGTCGCCGTGCCGCTCTCACTGTCTTCTATGGTGAATTCCGTCTTCATGAGCGGGTTCCTCCGGGCGCCGTTTCAGGATCACCGGGTCCTAGGCAAAGCACGGTGATGTTGCCGTGCAGGGTGGCGGGATAGTACGAAACCTGCGCCAGGGCGCGGTGCATGATCTCGAGCCCGAGCCCGCGGCCGCGTGAGCGGACCGCCGGGTCGTTGAAGTCGGTCGGCATGCGCTCGGATGGCCGGAACGGCCGCCCGGCGTCACGCACGACGAAATTGCCAATGGATCTCGCCCCGCTGGAAGTCGCGGTGCCCGTCGCGGGCAACCACCACACTTCGAGGCCCTGCCTGCCATCCTCATCGCAGCCGTGCTCGACGATGTTGGCGCATGCTTCGTAGAGTGCCGCGCCGATGACTTCGATGCGCTCGGCCGGCAGGCTCGCGAGTTCGGGCAGTTCGCGCACCCACGGGGCAAGCCGGTTGAGCGCGTCTAGGCGCGCGTTCAAGGTAATGCCGTTGTTCGTCCGCCGTGCCTCGTCGAGTTTCGCGAGTCCCGTCCTCAGATCAGTTTCATCCGCGGTCTCGACCGGTTCGCTGAACGCGGCACCGACGGGCGCGTGCTCGCAGGTGATCACGAGCAGCGTTTCGTCATCCGCTGGAATGCCCGGGCCCGACCACGCCCGCACGGCTTCACGCGCGGCCTGGCGCACGGCTTCACCGCCGTGGGCGGCATGCTCGCGTAGGACAGCCTGCAGCCGCTCGATGCCGAATAGTTCGCCGCTGCCGTCGCGGAATGCCTCGGTGTAGCCATCGGTGAACTGCAGGCACACGTCGCCGGATCCCAGCTGGATGGTTTCGTCGCGCAGTGTGGCGCGAATGGCGCCGCCGCGAATGGCGCCGAGTGGAATGCCCTTCGAGGCGCGCACTTCAATGTCGCCGGTGGCGCGGCGCCACACCAGCAAGGGATTGTGGCCGGCGGAGGCAAACGTCAGGCGCCCTGTCACCGGATCGAGCACGGCGTAACACATCGTGACGAACACGCCGGGGCGCAGCGATTCCGACAAGCGCTCATCGAGTGTCGCAAGCATGTTGGCCGGAAGCGGATGCGTGGTGCGCTGGGCGCGCAGCAATGCGGACAGCATGCTCATCACGAGGCATCCGGCGAGCCCCTTGCCCGCGACGTCGGCGACCGCCAGTCCTACGCGGCCATCCGGTAAGGGCAGCACGTCCCAGTAATCGCCGCCCACTTCCGCCGCGGAGCGCTGGTCGCCGCGAATGTCGAACGGTCCCGCGGTGACCGGTTGCGCGGGCAGCAGCGACTGTTGGATCTGCCGCGCGAGGTCCACTTCATGCGCGAGCCGCTCGCGCTCGAGCATCTGGACCTGCGCGTGCTTCAGCGCCTGCGCCATCTCATTGACGGTGCCGGCGAGCAGGCCGAGCTCTGTACGGTCGCGGATCACGATCGGCGTGTCGAGGTCGCCGCGGCCGATGCGCGAGAGACCCTCGCGCAATGCGCCGACCGGGCTCAACAGCTGGGACATCAACACGAACGCGGCCGCGGCGCCCAGCAACGTGAGCAGCGCGAGCAGCAACAACTGGTCGCGGCGCGAGGCCTGCATGGCGGCATCGATGTAGCGCAGCGGCAGGCCGACATAGACCTCGCCGATCGGTCCGCCACCCGGCTGGGCAATCGGCGTGCGCGCCACCAGCAGCGGCCCCGCCACGCTCAAGATTTCCTGGCCGGCCGCGGCGTTGGCGGCGAGTCCCATAGGCGGTGTAAACACGCTGCCGATGAGGCGTGCGTCGGCATCGCCCTGAATGAGGTTGCGGTGATCCACGACCGTCACGAGTTGTAACTCGGGCTGCTGCGCGCGCACGGTCTTGACCAGCGGCATCAAGGTCAGCTCGGGGAACTCGCCGAGCAGCGCGCTCGAGCTCGAGGCAGCGAGGTTGCGGGCCTGCAGTTGCAGTCGCGCGCGAATTTCATGGTCGAGTGCGCGGCGCGAATTGCGCTCGGCCACTGCACCCACGCCAAGCACCGCGGCCACGGTCAGCACGACGGCGATCGTGGTGGCGATCCAGCGGATGCTGAGCACCCCGCGGGCGCGCGCCGTTTGCGATGCGGCGGAGTTCGTGGCGTTCGGCTTCGCCGCCATCACGGCGTCCCGCCGAG
>JAYSRO010000015.1:0-1830 GCA_043720995.1 Candidatus Eiseniibacteriota bacterium | reverse complement strand
GGGCCTGCGCTTGAACCGCATGGTGCGCGAGGGGGCAGTGAGTGCGCCGATCGTGATCGGCCGCGATCACTTGGACACCGGCTCGGTGGCCTCGCCGTTCCGCGAGACCGAGGCGATGCGTGATGGCAGCGACGCGGTGGCCGACTGGCCGGTGCTCAATGCCTTGCTCAACGTGGCGTCAGGCGCCTCGTGGGTCAGTGTTCACCATGGCGGTGGTGTCGGGATCGGCAACTCGATTCACTCCGGCATGGTGATCGTGTGCGACGGCAGCGCGGAAGCGGATGCACGGCTCGAGCGCGTGCTGACCAACGACCCGGGGACGGGCGTCATGCGTCACGCCGACGCCGGCTACCCGGAAGCGATCGAACACGCGCGAAAGACCCACATGAAATTGCCCGGGGTGACGATGTGAGCGGAAGGCGATCGGCATGAGCGCGGGCGCACAGCGAGACTTCGACCGTCCCATGGCGGGCCGTGCGGCCTACCTGTTGCTGCACAACACGTCGGAAGTCGTGACCCCCGACCCCACGGGCGAGCGCATCATCCGCGTGCCCAAGGGTGCCGTCGTATTCCAGGATGGCCGCGTGCTCGAGATGGGACCTGTCGCTGAATTGACGCGGCGTCATCCCGATGCGCGCCCGCTCAATGCGCATGGGCGGCTGGTGACGCCGGGCCTGGTCGACTGCCACACGCACATGCTGTTCGCGGGGCACAGAGCGCTCGAGTTTGCGCGGCGTCTGGCAGGCGAGAGCTACGCCGACATCGCGGCGCAAGGTGGGGGCATCCGCTCGACCGTCGAGGCGACGCGCGCAGAAAATCCCGACACGCTCGAGAAGTTGCTGGCGAATCGCATCGAGCGCTGGCGCGCCAATGGCTGCACGACCGTCGAGGTCAAGAGCGGCTATGGGTTGACACCGTCCGCGGAGGTGCGCCTGCTCGAACTGGTGCGCGGTGCCCGCCAGCGGGTGCCCGTGCGCGTGCACCCGACCGCGCTGCTGCTGCACGCGCTGCCCGAAGAATACCGCGACCGCCGCTCGACCCTGATCGATGAAATGTGCGACTCGGTGCTGCCGCTGATCCGCCAGCGTGATCTGGCCACCGCGGTGGATGCATTCTGCGATGACGTGGCGTTCACGGTGGAGGAGTGCCGGCGGCTGCTGATGCGCGCCAAGGAACTGGGCTTCGCGATCAAGCTTCACGCCGAGCAGCTCGGCCGCATCGGGGGAGCGGAGCTCGCTGCGGAACTCGGCGCCCTCTCGGCTGACCACCTCGAGTCGGCGACCGAGGACGACTGGCGGGCGCTCGCCCACGCGGGAACCGTAGGCGTGCTGCTCCCGGCCGCCGCACTCACGTTGGGGCAGACATTGCCCGATGCCGCGATGATCCGCAGAACCGGCGCGCGCTTCGCCATCGCCACCGACTTCAACCCCGGCTCATCGCCCGCGCAGTCGCTGCTCGAGTGCGGCGCGCTGGCGGCACGGCTGTGCCGCTTCACAGCCGAAGAAGTGCTGCTCGCCATCACCTGGAACGCCGCCAAGGCGCTGGGCGCGGAAGCGGAAGTCGGCCACTTGAATCCCGGCGCCTGCGGCGATGCGGTTGTCTGGGAATGCGAGACGCTCGAAGAGTTGCCCTATTGGATGCCGGCCGTGCGCCCCGATTGCGTGTTCATGCGCGGCGCGGACTTGGCATTGCCGACCGTCGAACGCCGGGTCTGGCCGTAGTTCGATCTCACTTTCAAGGAGACCCGTCGTCGATGAACGCCATCGTTGAATGTGTGCCGAATTTCTCGGAGGGCCGGCGCCGGGATGTGCTCGACGCCATCGTGCAATC
>JAYSRO010000014.1:0-1831 GCA_043720995.1 Candidatus Eiseniibacteriota bacterium | reverse complement strand
CCACCGTGTACCTGGCGCCGGGTGCGATCGTGTGCGGTGACGTCACCATCGGGCCGCACTCGAGCGTGTGGTTCAACTCGGTGATCCGCGGCGACTCCGACCGCATCGTGATTGGCGCGTACAGCAACGTGCAAGACCTGAGCATGGTGCATCTCGACGAGGGCTTCCCCGCATTGATCGGCGACCGCGTCACGATTGGGCACGGCGCCATCATCCATGGTTGCACGATTGAGGACGATGTCCTGATCGGCATGGGCGCGATCATTCTTTCGGGGGCGCGCATCGGCGCCGGCTCGCTGATCGGAGCGGGAGCGTTGGTGCGCGAGCGCCAGGAGATCCCGCCCGGCAGCCTCGTGCTCGGAGCACCCGCGCGCGTGGCGGGCGAGGTAAAGCCGGTGCATCGCGAAGCCATCGTGCGCGGCGCCGAACACTACGCCGAGTTGGCGCGCGACTTTCGCGCCAAGGGCATCGGGCAACCCCTGCCGCCGCCCGGGGCGACGCACACGCTGGGGAGCGGCGCGCGATGATGCCCTCGTGGAGGGCGCTCGCCGAGCCCGCGCCGCGGTTGCTCGAGGCCGCGTGGGCACTCGCGGGGCCGCGCGCGATCGACCCCGCCCGCGTGGGAGTGATTGGCCCCGCGCAGGCCGCAGCGGACGCGGTGACTCCCTGTACGCTGAACGCGATGATCGATCGCTGGCTCGTGCTGAGCTGGATCGGCGCGCACCCGGATGCGCGCGACCCGCTGCTCGCGGTGTTGTGGACGCTTGAGGAGCAGGCGCGAGCCACCGGCTTGCCGACGCTCGTGCTGCGGTTGGCGCCGCTGGTGGGTCCGCGTTCGCCGTTGCTCGCTCTGCTCCGGAGCGGCCCCAAGCTGGATGCGCGACTCGAGCGCGCGCTGGTCCAACCGGTACTCGAGTCTGATGTCGTCGCGGGGCTTTCCAATTGGCTCGACGGTTCCGCGATGTGGGGCGATTGGTTTGAAGTCTGTGGGCCCGACGCCTTGAGCGTAGGCGAATTGATCCAGCTCACGCAGGCCGGTCACTTCGGCGCGCTCGACGCAGCACCCGCGTGGGAGCCATCGCCCGCCGTCCTGCGCGCGCAGGGCTTGTCTGAGTGGGACGCGTGGGCGCTCGCTAGCGGCGTGACGCCGCGGTCGATTTTCGCGACTCAGCACGCGGGGCAGGCATGAGCAGCACGGGTTCCGGTCCCGGCGGCTCGCACACCTCGCCGCGGGTCTCCGCGGGCTGCGCTATCTTGACGGTCAGCGACACACGCGGCCGCGAGGATGATGGCAGCGGTGATCGCGCTCAGGCGTTGCTGGTCGCCGCGGGGCACCGCATCGTGGCGCGCCGGTGGGTGCGCGATGAGCGCGCCGCGATCCGTCGCGCCGCGATCACGTTGCTCAAGCGGGAGGATGCCGACGTCGTGCTGGTCACGGGCGGGACGGGCATCGCGCCGCGTGATGTCACGCCCGAAGCACTCGAGCCGCTGTATGCGCGCGCGCTGCCCGGGTTCGGCGAACTGTTTCGCGCGCGCTCGCAGGCGCAGGTCGGCACCGCGGCATGGCTGTCACGCGCCTCGGCCGGCGTGGCACGCGGGCGCTTGATGCTGCTGTTGCCGGGCTCGACGCGCGCCGTCGAGCTCGCGATCAACGAATTGTTGCTGCCCGAGCTGGGTCATGTGCTCGGGCTGCTGGGACGGACTTCCACAGGGGAGTGAACATGTCGATCATGTCCGATCGTTGGATCCGCAGAATGTGCATCGAACACAAGATGATCGAACCGTTTGAGGACAAGCAGGTGCGCAAGGGCGTCATCTCGTACGGCATCTC
>JAYSRO010000013.1:0-7958 GCA_043720995.1 Candidatus Eiseniibacteriota bacterium | reverse complement strand
GAGGATGTTCCGGGAGATCTTCGGCGACTTCAAGGTGTCGACCGGCGGGGGCAGGGCTACGCGCGACTCGATAGCAGCCGACAGGTGATCCGTGTCGCCCGTCGCATCGAGCGCGATGAACCCGCTGCGATGCTGGAGCCCCGGTCCATAGCCGCCGCGCGCGGCGACCAGGTCGCCAACGCGAATGACGCGCCGGCGCGGTGCCGACGTGCCGCTGCCGCTCTCGAACACGCAGGGCGCGCACACCACGGCGCCGGTCGCCGAGAGCAGGGGGTTGCCGTTGGCGCCGTACAAGTACAGGGAGGTCGTCGCACCCGTGCCCGGAGTGGTCCCCGACAGCCCGGCGCTGTAGGTCAGGGTGACGATGGTGCTGAAGGCATCGGAGGCGCTCGAGGTGTTGCCTGCGGCGTCACGGAAACACGCGTGGAGGTGCGAGGCCGCGGTGACGGGGGAGGCGTGAAGCGGGACGAGCGCCAATCCGAGGATGGACACGAGGGCGAGCGGGAAGTGGGGGCGGGATGAGCCTGTGAGTCGAGCCATGGGGTGTTCCTCCTTGGGAGGAGGACGCCGCCACGGCTCGAATCTATCGCGCCCGGATCACTTTCGCCGGCCCGCTCGGGAGGACGGGCTTCGGAACGGCGCCGGACCTACCGGTAAAGCATCTTCAACCGTCCCCAGGACGAAGGAATCGTGGGCGTCAACAGGTTCCACACCCCGTTGATGGGGAATGTCGTCGCCGCCGTACCCGGGGCCGGGATACCCAGGGCATCGGCGATCGTTCGCACCACGGTGTAGTGCGTCGTGAACTGGGTCGAGATGACGCCCGGCATGACCAGCGGTCCCACGAACAGGGTGAGCACGTTGTTGCCGGCGCTGCTGTCGTCCTCATCCCATGTCAGCACGAGGAAGTCGTTGGGCCCGAACGCGGCCAGGATCTGCGGCACGTTCGCGGCCAGCCAGGCATCGCCGTGGGGGATGTCGCAGTTCACGTCGGAGGCGGAGTTGTGCGTGTTGTTGCAGTTGTTCGGGATGATGAACGACAGGTTGGGCAGTGTGCCGCCGGCGAGATCCGCGGCGAGATCCGCGTAGGGGCGTTCGTTCGAATGGTTGACATTCGAGAAATAGGTCCACGGATCGTGCTTGCGGGTGTAGAGCCCGGTGGAGCTGTTGCCATCGAAGGAGCAGTCGGTGGCGCCGGCAACTGCGAGGTTCTCGCTGTAGGCGCGCCAGGTCTTGCCGGCCGCTTCGAGGGCCTGGCCGAGATTGGGTGTGCTGTAGGGCGAACCCGGCGCTGGGCAGACGTTGTTGGTGACGCCCTGCGTGCTACCCGACCACAGCGCCATGTAGTTGGGCTGGGACGGGTGGGTGACCGCTGTTGCTCCCGCGAACCATGCGCCGGCGCTCATCAGGCTGGCGATGTAGGGCTGGCTGCGGACTTCCGCGAATGACTTGTTCTCCATCACGACCACCACAATATGGTCGGCGGCGGGGACGGCGGCGCCCGCTGGAGCGGAGGACAGGGCCGCGACCAGTGCGGCGGCGAGGAACCGGAGGGTGAAGGCGAGGTGTCGGCGCATGGGTGTCCTCAAGTGAAGGTGGGATTGACAGCAATCATCGCATTCGAGTTGCCGAATTGCCAGCGCGCGCCATATGCCCGTGCCCTGGCCCGCTGGACAACTCCGCCACCTTCGCTTTGAAGAATTCGCGGTCCAAGTTACAACCCGCCGCCACAGCCAGGCGGTGCCACTCACGCCAACGCGCTGCCCAGTTACGACTTAGTGTTTCCCGCCCGGACGGCACGCCAGTTGCGCCTTGCGATCACGTAGCAGAACGGTCTGCTCCTCGTGGGTCTCGGCGTGAGCTTCGTCGTGCCCGGTCGTGGCGTTCGGTCACGACAACAGGGCGGCCTCATGAACCAGGCTTCGCGCAGGCCTTCCGGCGCGGGCCGATTCTGGAGGAGAGAACAACGATGAACCCAACACGTAGAGTTCTGTGGACACTCGGCGCGGTCTTGCTCATGGGCATGCAGGCCCGCGCATCCGTGGCGCAGGTGAATGGCTCCTACTTCACGTTCGAACCGTGGGGTGGGTACGCGAAGTTCGCCAAGAATGTCAACTTGAAGAACACCCCAGTCGGGGGCGCAACCTTTGGTATCATTCCGTACCGTTACTTCGGGTTCGAGGGCCATGTGGGTTATGGCCAGACCAGTTCCGTCACCGGCTTCACGCCCTACGCGGTTCCGGTGGCACTCGTGCCCGCCGAACGCGAGCTCACCATGCTGCACTACGGTGGGGACCTGGTGGTCAACTTCCGTCCGTCCGCTTATGTGGCGCCCTATGTCCTGGCGGGTTGGCAGGAGGCCCGCATCAGATTCACGGACACGGACTCGGTGCCCAAGGGACGCTACCTCAACGGACTCGAAGCCGGCGCCGGCGTCAAGGTACGCTTTGGTCCGCGCGTCGCATTGCGCGCCGAAGTTCGCGACGCGATGTGGAAGTTCGCCGATGGCACGCCCCCGCCTGCCGGGAAGGACGGCACCGACAACCTGTTCATGACCGCCGGGCTCGAGTTCACGCTCGGTGGCGTGACTGGAGCCTCACCCTCCAAAGACGCCGACAGTGACGGCGTTCCCAACAAGCGCGACAAGTGCCCCGATACCCCGATGGGGGCAAAGGTGGACGCCACGGGTTGCCCGATGGATTCGGACGGCGATGGCGTGTGGGACGGCATTGACCAGTGTCCCAACACGCCCTCAGGCGCCAGTGTGGATGCGCACGGCTGCCCAGGCGATGACGACAAGGACGGCGTGCCGAATGGTGTCGACCAATGCGCTGATACGCCCACTGGCGCGATCGTCGATGAGCATGGCTGCCCGAAGGACGCGGACAAGGACGGCGTCTGGGACGGCATCGACCAGTGCGCCGACACTCCCGCGGGCGCCAAGGTGGATGCGCGCGGCTGCACCGTCGTCACGGACGCTGATGGCGATGGCGTGCCCGACGACAAGGACCTCTGCCCGTTCACCCCGACCAACGTGAAGGTCGACAAGGACGGCTGCCCGATCGAGTTGAGCGAGCGCGAGACGCAGTTGCTCGACAAGGGACGCATCACCGAGCGCAACATCCACTTCGTCACCGCCAAGTGGGACATCCTGCCCGAGTCGCAGCCGATCCTCAATGAGCTGGGCAACATCCTCATTCAGTGGCCGCGCCTGCGCATCGAAATCGGCGGGCACACTGACGGCCGCGGGTCGAACGCCTACAACCAGAAGTTGTCGGAGCAGCGCGCCAATGCCGTGCTGGAGTATCTCACGGGCAAGTACCCGCAGATCACCCGCGAGCAGTACACCGCCGTGGGCTATGGCGAATCGCAGCCGGTGGGTTCCAACTCAACCATCGAAGGCATGGCGATGAACCGCCGCGTCGAGTTCAAGGTGCTCAATACGGAAGAACTCAAGAAGGAGCGGGAGCGCCGGCGCACGCTGACGAAGTAACGGGATTCGACCCCATTGCCGTGGACACTCTTTGACTGGAGGTACGTGAACATGACACGCAAGATGCTTGCGCTGGGACTGCTCTTGAGCCTGGTGCTGACAGGATGCGGCAAGAAGGATGCGGACGACGCGTCAGCGGAACAGACCGCCTTCACTCAAACGATGGAAGCGAGATTCGCGACTCTGGACGCGCAGCTGGACTCGCTCAAGTCGCAGGGTGAAATGGCGGGCGACTCCCTGAAAGACCGGATCCATGAGGATCTGGAGACGATCAAGGAGCAGCGGGATCGCGCGAAGGACAAGTTGGGCGAACTCGGGTCGGCCACGGCGGACAAGTGGGACGATGCGAAGAGTGGCGCGGTTTCCGCGCTGGACTCGCTCGACGCCTCGTTCGATCGCGCCCGCGCCCGCATGCACTAGCGGCAACACCAGACATCTCGATAGTCACGCGCGGCGCGGACCATTCGTCCGTGCCGCGTTGTGGCAGTTGCAGAGCACCCGCGTGATTTGGCCCCGCCGCTCGCGTATGGTGCCGCGATGACTGCGACTCCACCCCCGATCGCCCTCGTCGTCCTCGACTTCGACGGCACGCTGACCGATGTCGACTCCCACGCCCCGGCCTTCTACGCGGCCTCGCGGCAGGCGCTGGGCCAGTTGTTGGGGTGGGACGGGGCGACGCAGCAGCGCGAGTGGTCGCGCACTTTCGAGGCGGTCATGCAGCTGCCGCCCACGGCCGCATGGATCGTGGAGGGCCGCGAGGTCTGTCCCGCGACCGCCGATCCCTACATGATCGCGAACAGCGTGACGCACCGGTTGCTGGGCGAGCATCGCCCGGAGGTGGCCCCGAAGGAGCGCGTGGCGAGCGTGCTCGAGGTGCACCACGCGGCCTACCGGCAGGTCACGCCCGCGTTCCGGCCCGATGCGCGCGAGGTGATGGAGTCGCTGCTCCAGGGCGGCTACGCGGTGCGTGTCGTCTCGAACTCGCGGACGCAGGCGATCGAGCGGATGCTGGATTCGCTCGACTTGGACGGGCGCGAACGCGTGGGGGTGTGCGGCGAGGCCGGCAAGTTCTCGGTGTGCGAGACGGCGGTTCCGGATGTGCGATTCCTGGCGTTGCCCGAACTGGCGGAATGGTGGGAGGGCGGTCGTCCGATCCTGTTGCGGCGCGGCCGGTACTTCGATGTCCTGCGCTCGATCTGGGATGTCACGGGGACGAACCCCGCCCAGACGATCGTGATCGGCGACATCTTCGAACTGGACCTCGCCATGCCGTCAGCGCTGGGCGCCCACGTCCATCTGGTCACCCGCGCGGGCACCCTGCGGCACGAGATGCAATTGGCGCGGGCGCGACCACGCGGCGCCGTGGGCGCGACGCTCTTGAGTGTGCTGGAGCGCCTGTTTCCCCGCGCGATCTGATAGATTCCTCGCCAGCGTTGGCATTCGAGCGGTTCCCCAGGGGGGTCTTGTCATGATCGGATTCGTGCTGTTCATCGTGTTGGCCGCGGCTGGGCTGGCGGTATGGCGCAACATGATGGCGCGCGGAGGCCCCAAGGTTCACGACGCCGCCGGCCGCGCCATCCTCGCGGGAAACCCGGTCGCGATCGCCGGTGGCATCGCCGGCCTCGTCGTCGCCTTCATCCTGTTCATCGTGCTGGCGACTTCGGTTCGCTCGGTGCCCGTCGGTCATGCGCTGGTGATCTTCAACACGGTCACCCGGTCGTTTCGCGTCGCCGGGCAGGGATTGGCCTTCGTCACGCCGTTTGTCAGCGACACCCACGACTACAACCTGCGCCGCCTCGAGTACACGATGTCCGGCAACACTGGCGAGGGCCGCAAGGCCGACATTGACGACTCGCTGTGGTCCCCCACGCAGGAAGGACTGCAGGTCGGCATCGACATCACGGTCTGGCACCATGTTGATCCGCTCAAGATCATCCAGATCCACCAGAAGATCGGGCCGGACTACGAAGAGAAGATCATCCGCCCCGCCGTGCGCTCCGTGATCCGGCTGGTGATCTCCGAATACGCCGTGATGGATGTCTATTCGTCCAAACGCGCCCAGATCCAGGACGAGATCAACCGCAAGATCAGGACGCTCGTCGAGAAGGACGGCTTCGTCATCGACGAGGTCGTGCTGCGCGACGTGCGCTTCACGCCGGAATTCTCCAAGGCGATCGAGGCCAAGCAGATCGCGCAGCAGTCGGCGGAGCAGATGAAGTACACGCTCGAGAAGGAGCAGAAGGAAGCCGAGCGCAAGGTGATCGAGGCACAGGGCCGCGCCAACTCGATCGAGGTGATCAACAAGGCGCTGGCGCAGAACCCGAACTACATCAAGTATCTCTACGTCGACAAACTGTCGGACAAGATCCAAGTGATCGTGTCGGACCAGAACACGATCATGGACTTGAAGGGCATTCTCGGTAAGAGCGACCGTTAGCCGCGCGCCGCGCGCCGCGAACGCCGCAATCGGAGTCCCTCAGCAGACGGCTCTACCGGACCAGCGTGACCCGTTGGTTCACCACGCGGTCCGGCGTGGTGTAGCGCAGGAAGTAGAGCCCGGTCGGGGCCGTCTGCCCGTCGCGCAGGCTGCCCTTCCAATGCGCTTCGTAGCGGCCCGCGGAGTAGACGCCGTCGGCCAGCGTCGCGACTTCGCGGCCCTGCAGGTCGAGCACGCTCAAGCGCACGTTCGCCGTCCGCGCAACGGTGAAGGAAATGGTCACGGCGCTGCGCGCGGGATTGGGCCGGGGCACTCCCAGCGCAAAGGTCAGTGTCGCGCCGGACTGCGCGCTGACCGGGCCCATGATCGTCTGGGCCCCCGCCTGGGTCGTGCCGATCAGGCGGTACCAGTAGGTCCACCCGGGTTCGGCAATGAGATCGAACGCGCTCGTCCGTCCCCCTTCGTCCCGCGTCGGGAGCGCGAGCTCCTGCCACGGGCCCGTCTGGGCCGGCGCACGTTGCAGCGCGAGTTGCGTGAAGGCCGCGCCGTTCGCAGACGCCCACGACAGCCGCACGCCGTCCTCCGCGGCCTCGGCATCCAGCTGCGTCAACTCGGTCCCGGTGACGAGGTCCACCAGCGAGAAGCCCAGGTCGGAGTCGTCGCTGCCGGAATTGCCTGAGAGCTCGAACACTCCGATCAATGCGGTGTTGCGGATGGTGTTCCCCTGGTTCGTACTGGGGCCGGTGGAGGTCCACAGGTAGGAGCCGGTGTTCGGCACATTCTCCGCGATGGATTCCCACACGGGAGGCGACAAGGTGCGCGAGATGTAGATCGAGACGCGCGACGCGGGTAGCCCGCCGAGGGTCTCCCACAGGATGTTCATCGTCGAGCCCACGAGCATGTTCTCGCCGCCGTTGGGTGCCCGCACGTGGAGGGTGGCGGAGGAGTACTCGATGACGTTGAGGTTCACGGTGTTCGAGGTGCTCGCGTCGATGCCGGTCCCGCCGCCGAAGCGCGCGTAGATCGCGTGGTTCCCCAGCGGCAGCGAGTGGGTCGAGAAGGTGGCGACATCGCCCGTCAGCGTGACGGCGGGCTGCGGCGTTCCATCGATGGTGAACACCACCGTGCCGAAGAACGGGTTGGGTGCGACGCGCGCGGTGAACGCTACCCACGTGCCAGGGTAGATGAGCGCCGCGGTGCTCGTCAGAGCCGTCGTGGACGGCACCCCGGGCACGAGCAAGAACAGCGTTCCACCGCTGCCGCTGTAGGTGGTATCTCCGGGGAACGTCGCCGTGAGCGGATGTTCGCCCAGCACGGCGAACACGGTCTGGAAGGTCGCCACGCCGCTGACCATTGGTGCGGTGCCCAACAGGGTAGGGCCATCGAAGAATGAAATCAGCCCGCCCAGCGGCGCCGGCGTCACGCTGGCGTTGAGGGTGACCGGTACGTCGAGGACCGCCTGACTCGGAATGCTGGTGAGCCGCGTGAGGGTCGGTCGCGCGAGGAACACTTGCTGCAGCGTCGCTGAACTCCCGAAGTAGGTGTTGTCACCGGAGGCAAAGGTTGCGCTGATCGCATAACTGCCGAATGCCGTGACGTGGTACCCAAACCTGGCGACGCCGTTGACGGGGATCAACGTCGCCAGCGCGGCGCCGTTCTGCTTGACGGTGATCGTGCCGGTCGCGGCGGCAGGCGTCACCAGGAACGTCAGCGTCACCGTGCGCCCGGTATCGGGGTTCGCGCTGCTGGTCACCGACAGGGTCGACGTCAGCTTCGCTACCGTGACCTGCGATAGCACCGCGCTGCTGATCGCGTAGGTCGAGTCGCCCTCGTAAATGACGCTGATATTGCGGGTGCCCAGTGCGCTCAAGGTCAACGTGGTAGCGGCCGCACTGCTGCTCAGCGGCAGCGTGGCGAACAGAATGCCATTGTCGTAAAACCGCACCGCTCCCGTGGCCGCCAGCGGGGACACATGCGCGGTGAAGGTGACGACGTGACCCGGCAGGCCCGGGTTCTCGCTGCTGGTCA
>JAYSRO010000012.1:0-21432 GCA_043720995.1 Candidatus Eiseniibacteriota bacterium | reverse complement strand
AGCGCCAGCGCGCTGAACATCACGCCCGCCCGCACACGGACTGCCGCGGCGAGCACATGTCGCACTCGTTCGTAACGGGATCCCCGCAACTCAACCGTCGAATCGGTCATGCCGCCTGCTTCAGCCCGATGGCCGGTGCGGCCGACAGGCGTATCGTGAAGGTTGAACCGTTACCCACGCTGCTTTCGACCGACAGCTTGCCGCCGTGCGCCTCGACAATGCCGCGCGCGATGGGCAGTCCCAGCCCGAAGCCTCTCGAGTTGAATTCCAATGTCCGCGATGAGTGGTGGTGATTCGCGTCGCGCGCGGCGAACGGGCGCTCGAGCAGGTCGATCAGCCTGCCCGGCTCGATGCCAATGCCGGTGTCGCGCACGGCAATAACGAGCTCTCCGTCTTCGCGAACCGCGCGCACCTCCACGTGGCCGCCATCCGGCGTGAAGCGAACGCCGTTCTTGATCAAGTTGACGAGCGCTTCGAGCAGGTGCGGGCGATCGAACGAGGTCATTCCCACGCTCGCGGCGCACTGCTGACGGATGTCCACCTTGCGGGTCGGCGCCGAGCGCTTGGCGATCGCGATCGCATCGCTCAGGCATTCCGGCACACTGTTGTCGCCGCGGTCGATCACCAGCGAGTTCTTCTCCAGCTGTGTGACACGCGTCAGGTCCGCGGCGATGCCCTGCAACGTGTCGATGCTGCCCATCGTCACGTCCACGGCCCGCTGTTGCTCGGGAGTCAGCGTGCCCAGCGAGCCATCCGCCAGCATCTCCTGGTAGCCGCGAATGATGGTGACCGGCGTGTTCAGCTCGTGCGAGGCGATGTCGACGAAGTCGCTCTTGGCCTGCGACGCTTCCTGCAGCGTGCGGATGTACTCGCGCTGGCGGCGGCGCATGGCGTCGAAGCTCGAGGCCAAGGTGCCGATCTCGTCGCGCGACTTCACTTGGAGCGGGTAATCGTAGTTGCCGCGTTCCATTTCCTCGGCGCCGCGCACCATGCGCTGCACCGGAGCGGTGATGCGCTGCGCGATGAACAACCCGATCAGCAGCGTGGCAAGAATGGCGAAGAAACCGAGTTCGACGAGCCGCGACTGAATGCCGCGAAGGAACGCCGTCTCGGTGTCGAGCGCGCGCTGCATGACGTAGTACTGCCCGGTGCCCGGCTTGGATCGCGGCAGCGTGCGAACCAGCGTGATGTACTGGTGCTGGGCGCCGTGTACCTGCGCCAGCTCGGGATTGGCGCTTTCGCTCGCCTGGCGCGTGATCGCCGGCAGGCCGAGCACAAGCGTGCTGCGATCACGGGCTTCGGTCAGTGTGCTGCCGGTGATGGTGCTGCCGGCCACGAAGGTCACTTCGCTGCGCGTCAACTGTCGCATGCGCTCCGCGAGATCGCCACCGATCCGCGTGCCGAGCACCAGTGTGCCGACCACGCGCCCACCCGCCACCGCGCGCTGCACGCACACGAGGTGGTGGCCGCCCTGCTGCGCGAGCACCTGCGTCACGGGTTGGCCACTGAGGGCAGCGCGCACCAATGGATCGCGTTCCGCCGCCGCGGAGGCATCGCGGCCCACGCTGGCGAGCAATCGTCCACGCGCATCCGTGATCTCGAACACGTCCGCTTGCGTGATGGCGTTGAATTCACGGGCGACGCCGACAATGGTCGCGCGCAACTGACGGTCGCTGCTCGAGCCGGGGATGGTGAGCACCGAGAAAAAGCGCGGATCCTGCACGATCACCTGGCCCGTCACGACCTGCGACCGTTCGGATTCGGCGAGGACATTTTCGAGCACGGCGGCGGCGCGGTTCAGGTCGTCGTGCAATCCGCTGTTGACCTGCCGGGTCGTGCTGCGGTCGACGGTCAACAGCACCGCCGCGACAAGCATCGCCAGGGGCAGTACCGTGAAGAACAGGATCTTCCAACGCAGGCCAATGCGCATGTCAGTAGCTCAACGACACGACGACGTCCCCTGTCGCGGGGACCTCGACCGTCGAGGTGCGGGTGCCGAGGTCCGGGTGCCACACGTTCAACGCGTAGCTGCCGGCAGGAATATCGGGCAGCGCGAACTCGCCGTTGGCCGCGGGCCGCGCGTAGGCGCGATTGGGCACGACCATGATGAACGCTTCCATGTTCGAGTGAATGTCGCAGTACACATTCACGAGCCCGGTCTTGCGAAATTCGACGCGGCGCGAGCTCCCCTTGGGGTACTTGCCCAAGTCGAACCGCTTGATTGGCGAGAGGCTGAACACGTTGTGGTAGATCGGGTCCTGGTTCGGGAAGTCGACGGCTCCTCCCGCGGCGACGGCGACGACGCGTGGCGCGAACATCTGGTCGCGCTGCGCGAGCCGTAGCGGAGGCGGCGCCGTCGTGGCAAGCGCGTCGTTGACCGCGGGCGGGATCGACTCGAGGTAGATCACGGCGTCGTTCACCAGGCCGCGCGTGATCATGTGATTGCCCGGCAGGGCGGCGGCGTGTCCCGGGTAAGCGTTCGCCGCGGGCGCCGACTGCGAGACGTTCGCAGGCACGCGCAAGGTGCCGCGGATCACCCCGGCACTTGCGGGTGTTCCCATCGCGCACGCCATGACAATGAACGCGGCTGGCCAGAAGCGCATCATCGCGAGTACACAACCTCCCTGTTGTGGAGTGCCGCGCGGTTGCGGCCGCACGGGCGCACTCCTGCCCGGGAGTTGTCGGCCTGCCGGAGCGCTCTCTATATGTCCATGGTGGAATTGGCCCGGCGGCCGCCCGTCACCCAATTGGCCGCGAATGCCCGAAAATCCCGCAACCTATTGCAAAACTTCACCCAGCGGACTGGACGGGGAATGCCAAACGGGCAATTCTTCGCGACCATGCGACTACTCCTGCTTGTCTGCGCGCTGTTGGTTTCCCTGGCGTCTCCCGTCCTGGCCCAGTCGAATCGTCTCCATGGCCACCTCGTCGATCGCGGCACCAAGGCTCCGATCGCCGGGGCGTACGTGCGACTTATCAATCTTGCCGACTCGACCGATGTGCGCGCTGGTGGCAGTGCCGATGACGGCTCATTCAACTTCATGGGTCTGTCGAACCACGACTACCGCTTGATCGCCGAGCGCATTGGCTACGCGGCGCTTCGCCAGACGATCACGGTCGATCGCGCCAATGTTGATGCGGGCAACCTGTTGCTCGGCGAAGTGGTGGTGCCGCAGGAAGGGATCGTGGTGCAGGGCGCCGTGCCCGCCGCAGTGCAGAAGGCGGACACCACGGAATTCTCGGCGCAGGCCGTGAAGACTCATCGCGACGCGACGGCTGAGGAGTTGGTGACGAAGCTGCCCGGAGTCACTATCGACAACGGCACGGTGAAGTCGAACGGCGAAGCCGTGCGCCAGGTGTTGGTCGATGGCAAGCCCTACTTCGGCGGCGATGCCACGCTGGCGCTGCGCAACCTGCCGGCGGACGTGGTCGACAAGATCCAGGTCTACGACAAGATGAGCGACCTGTCCGAGTGGACGGGCTTCGACGACGGCCAGCCCGTACGCACCATGAACCTGTCGTTGCGCGCGCTCGGGCTCAAGACGCACTTCGGCAAGGTGTCCGCAGGGCACGGCGACCATGATTACTACGCGCTCAATGGCAACGAGACCATCCTGCATGGTGCCAACCGGCTGTCCTTGATCGCGGGCAGCAACAACGTGAACCAGCAAAACTTCTCGGCGCAGGATCTGCTCGGCGTGCTGAACACCGGTGGCGGGCAGCGCGGCGGCGGCTTTGGCGCGGGCGAGGGCCGGCGCTTCGGTGGTGGTGGACGCGGCCCGGGCGGCGGCGGACAGGGCGGCCCGGGTGGTGGTGGTGGCGCCTTCGGCGGTGGTTTTGGCGGCGCATTCGGCGGCAACTCGGCAGGGCCCGGCGGATTTCTGGTCGGCCAGCAGGACGGCTTGAGCGAGATCGGCTCCGCCGGTGGCAACTACTCGGGCTCGCTGTCCAAGACACTTCAAGCCAACGCGAGCTACTTCTTCAATCGCACGAGCAACAACAATGGCCAGGTGCTGGCACGGCAGTACACGCCGCCGCTCGACTCGCTCTTCTTCTACGGGCAGAACAGCGCGACCAACACGCGCAACGACAACCACCGGATCGACGTGCGCCTTGAGTGGACGCCGGATTCCTCGAACTCCGTGGTGTTCCAGCCGCGGCTCTACTTCCAGGACAACCGCAGCGCCACGGCACTCACGGGGCTCAACGAGAGCTCGATCGGCACGGACCTGAGCCACGCCGATAACGTCACGAGCGGTACGACGCAGGGTAATAACCTGACATCGCACCTGATCGCCCGCCACAAGTTCGCCGCGCGCGGACGGACGGTGTCGCTCGACTTGGGCGCTTCGGGGACGCTGCGCGACAACGACGGCACGCTGTTCTCGCGAGTCGAGTACCTCCAGCCCGCGGCTGTGGGCGACACCACCGACGAGCTGACGGGGCTGAACACCATCACGCGTACGCTATCGGCGCGCGCGGTCTACACCGAGCCGCTCGGCACGCACGCGCTGCTGCAACTATTCGCCTCGCCCTCGGGAACCTTCAGCCGCTCGCGCAGCACGGGGTTCCTGGTCGATCCGCTGAGCGGCGTCTACACGACGCCCGATAGCGCGCTGACCAACACCTTCGAGAACATCAGCATTGCGCAGAACGGAGGCGTCGGGGTGCTGATGCGGCGCGGGCTGGTGAACCTCATGGTCAACGCCGCGTACCAGCACAGCACGTTGCGTTCCGAGCAGACGGTGCCGGGCGGCGCCAAGGTGGAGCGTGCCTTCGATGACGTGCTGCCCTCGCTGGTGCTCAACATTAACACCGCCGACAAGCGCAACCTGCGCGTGACCTACCAGGCCTCGACGCGGCCGCCGAGTGTGACGCAGCTGCAGAACGTCATCGACGACTCGAACCCGCTGATCCTCACCACGGGCAACCCGCAGCTCAAGCAATCGGTGTCGCACGCGCTGAGGGTCCGTTACTCGCGCACGCAGCCTGCCGTGTCGCGCAGCCTGTTCCTGACGGCGTCGGTGCAGCGCACCGCGAACTCGATCGCCAACGACACCTACACCGCACCCACCGACACGCTGCTCGCGAGCGGCATCTTCCTGCGTCGCGGCACGCAACTCGTGACGCCCGTGAACCTCCAGGGCAACTGGAACGCGAGCACGTTCCTGACCTCGAGCCGCCCGCTCAAGCTGCTCAAGAGCGTTCTCAACCTGAGCGGTGGCGTGACGTGGAATCGCTCGCCCGGCATCGTCGCGGGCAACGAGACGGTGTCGAACACGGTGGGGCTCAACCCCGGCGTGGTCGTCAGCAGCAACATCAGCCCCGACCTCGACTTCACCCTGACCTACAACGGCACCTACAACATCGCGCGCAACACGCGGCAGTCGGGGGATGCCGGTGACTACTACACCCACTCGCTGGGCTTCAGGGTCGACGCCACGCTGCTCAAGACACTCGTGTTCCGCGACGAGGTGAGCAACTCGCTGACCACGCGCGTCACCAACGGCTACGACCAGAACACCGTGCTGTGGAACTCGAGTGTCGCGAAGAAGCTGTTCAAGAACAATCGCGGTGAGCTGAAGTTTGGCGCCAACGATGTCTTGAACCAGAACCGCAACACGCGGCGCAGCGTGACCGAGAGCTACATCCAGGACGTGCGCAACCGCGCCCTGGGCCGCACGCTGCTGCTGACCTTTACCTGGACGCTGAGCAGCCTGCCCGCGGGGGGCGGGGGCGGCCCGCGGTAGCTCGGGCCGCTAGATGATCTCGAGCTTCGGGATGCTCTTGAGCAGGCCCGCCGCTACGGCGCGCGAGTAGAGCAGTTCGAGCGCCTCGCGGCCGCGCGCGCCCATGTCGAGCGTCAGTTCGTTCACGTACATGTGCACGAACTTCTTGCCCTGTGAGACGTCGAGCCCGCGTCCAAACTGCAGCGCGTACGCGATGGCTTTGTCCTCGCTGCGGAAGGCCGCGTCGATACTGTCGCGGAAGCCACGGCTCACTGCCTTCATGCGCTCCAGCCCAAGGTCGCGTCGCACCACGTCGAGGCCGAGCGGGACCGGCAGGTGATCGCGCTGTTCCCACAGTTCGCCGAAGTCGAGGATCTTGGCGAGACCTTCCTGCACGTAGGTCAACTGGCTCTCGTGGATGATCACGCCGGCGTCGACCTCGCCCTTGAGCACGGCTTCAGGGATGCGGTCGAACATCACATCAACCACTTCGCACTGCGGGCATTCGATCTTGAGCAGCAGCGCCGCCGTCGTCATCGGCCCCGGGATCGCCACGCGCTTGCCGGCCAACCACTCGACCGGATGCGCCTCGCGCGCCACCACCACCGGTCCGTAGCCAAAGCCCATCGACGCGCCGCACGCCAGAACCGCGTAACGGTCGGCGAGATAGGCGTAGGCATGCGCCGAGACGGCGGTGATCTCGAGATCGGCCTTGTCCAACGCTCGACGATTCAGGCTCTGGATGTCTTCGAGCACATGTTCGACCTTGCAGCCATCGATCACCGACTCGCCAGTATGGAAGCCATAGAACATGAAGGCGTCGTCGGCGTCGGGGCTATGGCCGAAGCGCAGCGTGGTGACGGCAGTGTCGGGCGTCGTGCTCATGTGCGTGCTCCGTGAGGGCGTGAGGTCGTTGCGGGAAGGGCGATGATAGCAGGATTGGCCACAGCGAATGCGCTATCGCGTGGGCGTCAGGTACTCCGCCAGCCGGTCGAGCGCGCGCGGCCAGGCCAGCGTGTAGCGCTGGGCGACAGGCGCATAATCGATGTGCGGCGGCATCGAATGGCACGTCTTGAGCAGCGTGCCGCCTTGCGAAGCCTCGAGCGTCCACGTAACGCGGCCGCCGTTGCCGTTGGGGTGCTCCGATTGGCCGCCGCTGAAGGTGCAAGAAGCCGGCGCGTGGAATGCCACCCATGTCGCCACGAACGACTCGGCGGAAGCGCCCGGCCGCCGCCACGTCATGCTCAACAGCCCGCCCTGTCGCGGATCCGATTCCGCGGCGTCGCACAGCCAGCGCACGAGGTGCTCCGCGCGCGTGATCGCCTCGAACACGCGTTCAGGCGGTGCGGCGAGCGTGGTACTGAACTTCAGTTCGACATCGCACATCTGCGGCGGCTCGGAGCTCACGAGGCATCTCCCTTAAGTGGTGGCATCGTGGGTGTGCGCGCTGCGTTCGGCGGCCTGCCGCCAGATCTCGGCGCGCAATTCCGCAAGTCCCTCGCCCGTGCGCGCGGAAATCACGGCGCAGCCGGGGAACTCCGCGCGCAGTCCCGCCTCGATGGTCGAGTCGGTCAGGGCGTCGGCCTTGTTGAACACGATCATCGATGGGCGCGGTTCGGTGAGGATCTCGTCGAGCACCTTTTCGACTGCCTGCATGTGGCGGCGGAAGTCGGGATCGGAGGCATCGACGACCTGCACCAACAAATCCGCTTCGGTCGCTTCGGACAGAGTGCTGCGGAACGAGGCGACCAGATGGTGCGGCAGCTTGCGAATGAAGCCGACCGTGTCGGTGAGCAGCGCGAGCTGGCGTTCGGGGCTCACCATCTGGCGCGTCGTCGCATCGAGAGTCGCGAACAGCCGGTTCTCGACGAACACCGTCGACTTGGTCAGTGCATTGAACAACGTGCTCTTGCCCGCGTTGGTGTAGCCGACGAGTGCTGCGCGGAATTCGCGGCGACGCTTACGGCGTTGCGTCTCGCGTTCGCGCTCGACCGCGGCGAGGTCACGCTTGAGCTTGGCGATGCGCTCACCCACGAGCCGGCGGTCCGTCTCAAGCTGCGTCTCGCCCGGGCCGCGCACGCCGATACCGCCGGTCTGGCGCTCGAGGTGCTTCCACAGGCCGGTGAGCCGCGGCAGCGAGTACTCGAGTTGCGCGAGTTCGACCTGCAGCCGCGCCTCGCGCGTCTGGGCACGCCGCGCGAAGATGTCGAGGATCAGCTCGGAGCGATCGATGACCTTGTAGCCGAGCGCCTTCTCAAGATTGCGGATCTGCGCGGGCGACAAGTCGTCGTCGAAGATCACCACGTCGGCGTCGAGCTCTTGCGCGCGCAGCTTCACTTCCTCGGCCTTGCCCTTGCCGATAAACGTGGCGGGGTGGATCGTCCCGCGCCGCTGCACGATGCGGTCGCCCACTCGCGCCCCGGCCGTGTCGGCGAGCAACGCCAGTTCGTCGAGCGAGCGCTCGATCAGCTTGCCGTCGCGTCCGGCGTGGCCCACCAATATGGCCAGCTCGGAGGCGGGCGGCGGGATGATTTCGTGGGAGGTCGGCTTCATCCGCGGGGCATGATCTCGAGGTCGTAGGGAGCCGGCGTCAGGTTCTCGAACGTGCCGTCATCGCGCACCAGCACGAGATCCTCGATCCGCACACCCAGCGCGCGTGAGGGGTAGTAAAGGCCCGGCTCGATGGTGATCACCTGCCACGCTTCGAGAATCTGCGTGTTTGAGGCGGTGCCGCCCAAGCGCGGCGCCTCATGAACTGCCAGCCCCACGCCGTGGCCGAGCCCGTGGCAATAGCCTTCCTCGGTGCCGGGACGCGAGCGCGGCGTCGCATGGCCCTGCTGCTCGAAGATGTCGCATACGAGTTCCTGGTACTTGCGGCAGGGTTCGCCGAGCTTCAGTGCGTCCATGGCCTGGCGGAACGCCGAGAGCACGTCGTCATAGAGGTGCTTCAATTCCTCGGGCGCCTTGCCGACGCAGAACGTGCGCGTCATGTCGCTGAAGTAGCCGCCGCCAGCTTCGCCGGGGAAGATGTCGATCAGGATCGGAGTGCCCGGGCGCAATGCTTCCTCGTCATTGCCGCGATTGTGCGGCACGCCGGCGTCCCGCCCTTGCGAGACGATGCTCTCGGCCTCCTCGGCGATGCCGTGCGCGATGAACTCGAGTTGGATCAGCTTCCGCAAGTCGCCGAGCGTTGCTGTAGCACCGTGCGGGTGCAGCAGCTTAGCGCCGTCCATGCGCAAGGACCCGAGGAACTCGATGGCCCGCTCCATCGCCGCGACGTTGCCGCGCGAGACGTGGCGTAGCGTGCGGATCTCGTTTGCGTCCTTCGTCGCGCGCGCGGCGGCGAGCAGGTCGGGCTGGGCAGTGTCGACCTCGAGTCCCGGCGCCACTTCGCGCATGCGCGTGACGAGTGCATGCGCCGTCGCTGCGGGAAGGTCGCCGAACAACCCGATGGTGCCGGAGATGTTCATTGAGGCGCACACCTGCGCGATCAGCCGCCCGAACGCCTTGCCGACCGAGCCTTCCTCTTCCTGCAGTTGGTACACCTTGTGTTGCGTGAAGCTCGAGTGCTCGCAGCCCACGGCGGCTGCCTGGTCGCGCTCCATCGGGTCGTGCACGAGGTGCGCGCGGCCATCGGCGGCGCGGAAGTAGACGCCGTAGGCCAGCTTCTGCCCGGTGACGTAGTACATCGCGGGGCTGAAACGGTCGTAGGCGAATACCACCATGCCGGCGAGCTTGCGCTCGCGCATCAGCCGGTCGAGGTCCTGGCGCACGACGAAATCCTCCTAAGAGTGCTGCGGGCGAGTACTGGTGGGCCACCAACAGTACTGCACGCCGCGCCCGCTGTCAGACGGGGTTAGGCCCGCTTAAGCTGGCCCTGCGCGGTGTCATCAACCGCATGGCGAGCATCCCGAACACGAAGCCGCCGATGTGCGCCCACCACGCGACGCTGCCGCCGACCAACCACGCCAGCCCCAGGGCGCCGTTGAAGAACTGGATCACGAACCAGCCGCCCAGTACCGCAAGTGCGGGCAAGCGAACAATCGGCCAGAACAGCAGCAACGGCAGCAGCGTAACGACGCGTGCGCGGGGGAACGTCACGGCGTAAGCGCCGAGCACGGCCGCGATGGCGCCGCTGGCGCCGACCGTGGGCACCGCGGCGGCGGGGTCGATGGCGTACTGCGTGAGTGCTGCGACGATGCCGCCGACGAGGTAGAAGCACAGGAAGCGCACGTGGCCGAGCCGGTCCTCGACGTTGTCGCCGAAGATCCACAGGAACCACATGTTGCCGAGCAGGTGTGCCCAGCCGCCGTGCAGGAACATCGAGGTGGCGAGTGTTGCGACGGTGGGGAGCAGCGGTTGGTCGCCGAACTGAAGCGCCTGCGTCACCCGCACGGGCACGAGGCCCCACGTCATCATGAAGCCGCGCAAGTCCCGTCCCAGCAGGAGTTCGTACAGGAACAGGGCGCAGTTGAGCGCGATCAAGCCCACGGTAACCCGGGGATATGTGGCGGAAGGATTTTCGTCGCGAAGAGGAATCAAACGGTCGATAACCTTGGGTAAGTGGTGGACGGCCCTACGAGCCCCCTCTGGATGGCCGTTATTAGACGTGGACGAGTTCTGCGTAATCGTTGGAATACACGAAGGTTTGACGCACTCGGGCGCTATTCCTATGCTGCCGGCCCTTCTTTAATCCAATTGAATCGCTCGCGCCACCGCGGGCATCCCAATGAACCCAAACATTCGGATCCTACGTAGTCTTCAGGGGGTGTAGCTATGGCAAACGCCGTTGCCGTTACCGATCAGAATTTCCAGACCGAGGTGCTCAATTCCACGACTCCGGTCCTGGTGGATTTCTGGGCGGAATGGTGCGGGCCCTGCCGCGCGATCGCGCCGATGGTCGAAGAACTCGCGATCGAATTCCAGGGCAAGCTAAAGGTCGTGAAGATCGACGTCGACGAGAG
Organism: Candidatus Eiseniibacteriota bacterium; assembly: GCA_043720995.1. Classification (GTDB taxonomy): domain Bacteria; phylum Eisenbacteria; class RBG-16-71-46; order RBG-16-71-46; family RBG-16-71-46; genus JANLWK01. Next base: position 10,739 of record JAYSRO010000012.1, on the reverse strand, counting down.
CACGGATGTCGCGGCGCGTTACCGCATCCAGAGCATCCCGACGCTGATGGTGTTCAAGGGCGGCGAGGAAGTCGAGCGCGTGATCGGCGCCGTTCCCAAGCCGATGCTGCACCAGCGCATCACGAAGCACCTCTAGTCGTCTCCAGCGACAAAGCAGCGGGCGCGCGTTATCGATGAACGCGCGCCCGTTCGAGTGCCTGGAGCGCGAGCGGTAGCGCCTCGCATACATCCCCGGCGGTGAGCCCGAGCATGCCCTGCCGTGCCGCGACGAGGTCAGCCGCGGCGCCGTGAACATGGACGGCGAGCACCGCTGCTTCGAACGGGGCAAGTCCCTGCGCCAGCAGTGCCACGATCGCGCCCGTCAGCACATCGCCCATGCCGGCCGTCGCCATGCCGGGATTACCGGTCGGGTTGATGAGCGTGCGTCCGTCTGGCGCCGCGATCACGGTCGGCGCGCCCTTGAGTACGAGCACCACGTTCCAGCGTTGCGCCCACTCGCGCGTGGCGTCGATGCGCGTGGCTTCGAGCGTTGCGGCCTCGATCCCCGTGAGCCGCGACATCTCGCCCAGATGCGGCGTGAACACGCGGGGCGCGGGGGCTTGCGCGAGCAACTCCGGGGCGCCGGCGAGTGCCACGAGCGCATCCGCGTCGACCACGAGTGGCAGCGCGACTTCCGCGACGATGCGCCGCGCGAGCTCCTGCGCGCCCTCGTCGCGTGACAGCCCAGGCCCCACCGCCGCGGCGTTGACGCCAGCGAGGTGTGCCGCGATTGCGTCGAATGCCGCGGGCGACAGCGAACGCGTCGCCGACTCCGCGCAGCCGAGCGGCATCTGCTCGGTGAGCTTCGTGGCGATGATGTCGTGCAAGCTTGCGGGAACTGCCGCCCGCACGTAGCCGGCGCCCGCGCGGCTGGTGGCACGCGCCGCAAGCGTGATGGCGCCCGTGAGCCCCGCAGAGCCGCCGATCACCAGCACGCGGCCCACGCTGCCCTTGTGTGCGCGCGGATCGCGATGCGGCAGCAGGGCCACGGCGTCAAAGGTGGTGCCGAAGCGCACCAGCCCGAGAGGGTCGTCGGCCGCAGGCTCCAGCAGCCCGATGTCGATGACCTCGAGTGCCCCGGCGAAGGCGCGGCCCGGATAGAGCGCATGCCCGCGCTTGGGCGCGCCAAACGTCACCGTGAGGTCCGCACGCACCGCGCGGCGCGCGACTTCGCCCGTGTCGGCGTCCACGCCGGTCGGCAGGTCGACGGCGATCACGCGCGTGCCGAGCTCGTCGAGCTCGCGCAGCGCCTGCACGCCGGCCGCGATCGCTCCCGTGGGAGCGCCGTGCGCGCCGGTGCCGAGCAGCGCATCGACACCGAAGTCCCATGCATCGGCCTCGCGCGTGATCGCGGCGAGCTCCGCTTCGGTGTTCGCAGCACCCCACACGATGCCGCCCACGCGCATCGCCTCGAATGCCGTGGCGGCGTCGCCGCGGATCCGCTCCACGTCGCCCATCACGACGACACGCACCATGGCGCCGCGCTCGCGCAGGCGCAGTGCCGCAACAAACCCGTCGCCGCCATTATTGCCCGTGCCGCACAACACCATCGCACGCAGGCCCAGCAGGGAGCCATAGCGCCGCTCGATCGCCGTCACGACGCCGTGACCGGCGCGCTGCATCAGTTCGATGCCCGACGCGTGACCGCTCTCAATAGTGCGGCGGTCCCACGCGCGCATGTCCTCGGACTTGAGCAGCAGCACGATGTTCCTTCCGTCACCCGGTTAGTGCTTCCGGCCGCGGCTTCTCGCCTCGCTCGTCAGGTCGCGAACCAGGTTCTTGCGGTAGACCTCGTCCTTCTGGACGCGTTCGACCAGGCCTGGGTCCGCGGAGATGAAGGGCAGGTCGAACAATTCAGGATCGGCTTCTTGCTCGAGGTAGATCCGTTCCTGGTCGTGGCGCTGGTGCTGGGCCGCGCGCTCGACATTGTCGAACGACTTACCGGGCAGGAATGCCTTGTTGAACACATCGAAGACGTAGACGTGGAACTGGCCGTCGGCGCCACTGACACCCTCCGGCAGCGGGTGCACCTTGACCTTTGCTGCCTTCACTTTGCCTGAGGACATGCATTGTCTCCCAAGAACCGTTCTGCGCCGCGCCGCAACCGGTTCCCTGGACTCTTAGGATTTCGCGGCGTCCCGAGCATTCTGCCGGGACGGGAGATGGGGTGACGCTGAAACCACACCGTTCAACGCATCGACGATCGCAACCAACTCCAACACATCATCCACATCATAGTCGGCGCCCGAGGCCTGGGTGTCGAATGTGTCGCCGTAGCGCGCGAACACCGTCTTCATGCCGAGGCTCTTGCCGCCCACCACGTCACGCTCGGCCCAGTCGCCGATCATCAGCGAGTGTTCGGGCGTGACGTTCAATCGCTTGAGCACTTCGCGGAACGGTGCCGGACTCGGCTTGCGCTCGCGCGTGTCGTCGAACGTCACCACCGCATCAAACGTATGCTGCAGCCCGAGATCGCACAGCCGCAGCCACACCTGAGCCTCGGGCGCATCGGAGACCACGCCCAGCCGGATCCCCCGCTTGGCGAGCTCGAGCAACGTCATCTGCACGTGCGGGTAGAGCACCAACGCCGAGCCGCGGCCGCGCCGGTAGGCGACGATGCCGGAGGCGAGGATCTTGGGATCGATGCGGCCGAGCTCGCTCTGGAGCAGTTCGTCGAACACGCGCTGGTATTCGAGGCCCTGCGACTGGTAGATCGCATCGATCTTCTTGCGCACTTCGTCGCGCGGCAGCGACAGCCCGGCGTCGTACATGCCTTCGATCGCCGCGTCCACGGCGGCCGCCTTCATCTTCATGAAGTCGACGAGCGTGTTGTCGAGATCGAACACGATGGCGTGGATCAACGAGCCTCCGGTAAGCGGGGTCTTGCCTGCGTGCGCAGCGGCAGGAGCGCTCTCACTTGGAGGAGGTGCCGATCGTGCGGCCCACGCCCCAGCATCTCCATTGTAGGCGAGGCTCGCGGCCAGCGGTACTGGGCGGGTGTGGCTTCCGCGCAAACAGGGTGGAGCCGGCGCAGGTGGCGGGGGCCCCGCGGCCCGTGCTCAGGAAGAGAGCAACCCCGAGAGATCTTGCGGTGGGGTCGTGCAGGGACGGCCCTCGATATGGATGTAACGAGCACCCGCGCGGGAGCGGCGGAACAGGCTGGTCGAGACCGTCACCATGCGCCCCCTATGGATGCACACCGCCGCGCGATCCGCAGCCGTGGCGTCCTCGCCTTCGGCCGGTGGCGCCCCTTCGCCGAAGGTGCCATGCAGGCTCAGTAGTTCGAGCACCTTGGTCTCCGCTTCGCCGGTCGTGGCGGGATTGAACTCCGCGAGCTTGCGAGTCAGCCGCAGTGTGCGCGGCTCCTGCGTGTCGTCGAGATCGCCGTGCGTCAGCACGTGCCAGCCGGACGTCAGCGGTTGCACAGGGCGTGTCCGGGTGCCGTCGTGGCTGAGCACCCAGCCGCCCAGCGGTGTCACGCAAACCAGCGAAAATGGCGCGTAGGTGTGCACCGCGAGCGAGGCGCGCGTCACGTTGAGGGCCTCGCCCGAGAACGCGTCGAGTTCGGCGCCAGGGGCGGAGCAGGCCGCCTCGAGCGCCAGCAGGCCGCGTGAGCGGAGCAATTCCGGCCCGGCGGGGGCGGTGCCTCGCCGGTTGAGCACGGCGATCACCGAGTGCCCGTCGCGGACCGCCAACCACGTGCCGCCACCGAGCGAGTCCCGGCCGCCGACCACCTGTTGGGCGGCGGACAGTCGCGCTGGCGGCTCCGTGGGGCGCGAGGGGGCTTCGTCGCGATTCGCGCCGACGATCAGCGATCCCGTGCCGAGGACGTCCCGGCCGACGATGAGTGTGCACATGCGCGCCAAGCTAGGCGGGGAGACCGCTTTGGGTCAACTCGTCCGAATTTGCGGGGTGGCGCACCCCTGCCGGTCCCGATCTGCGGGCGCAGGCCAAACTCCGGGCACTTGTTCGTCCCGCCAGAACCACAGCCACTTGGACGGTTATGGCTCTTACTTATACCCTTGCGTCGTTTACTTATACCATGCGCCTTGCCACTTAGACCTTTTTGAGCCTCTGGAGGGCGCATGGTGACCAAGTACGAGCGAATGGTTCGCGTCCAGTCGTCGTTCACCCCGCATGCACCCATCGACGATCTGGAACACTTTTCGATCCGCCCAGATCAAGTCCAAGAGTGCCTGCGCGCCTTGATTCAACGGGGCCTCCACATCGGGCTGTACGGCGAACGCGGCGTGGGCAAGACATCGCTGGCGAAGGTCTTGCCGGATCTCTTGCTCAAGCTCAACCACCCGACTGTCAGCGCGACGAGGATCGATTGCAGCACGCTGGAGACCTTCGCATCGATCTGGCGAGCTGCGTTCAGGGATCTTGGGATCGATGCCCCAGAAGTGGACCGTCCCGACTTCGGACCTCAAGACGTGCGGTTCCACCTTGAGAAGGACAAGCGCAAGCTTCTGGTCGTGATCGATGAGCTGGATCGGATGGAGGGCGATAGCCCGAATGTTGGGGATTCGGATGTCGCAAGAACGCTGCTGGCCGACACAATCAAGACGCTCTCGAACAGCGCCGCGGATACCACCATCATGCTTGTCGGGGTGGCGGACACACTGGACCTGCTTTTGGGCGAGCACCTCTCGGTCGTGCGCTCGATTGTCCAGGTGCGCATGGTGCGAATGGATCGCGATGAAGCGGCAAATATCATTGAGGCTGGTTACCGCCGTGCAGGGCTCACAATCGAGCCAGATGCAAAGAATCGAATTCTCGTGCTCGCCGAAGGGCTTCCGCACTTCGTGCATCTGATTGCGCTGCATGCTGGCGAACTGACCGTCCAGAACGATGGCTTCGTAGTCACTTTGGAGTGCGTAAATCGTTCGCTCGATAGCGCCCTGCTGAAGCACTACCTGGTCGCGGAGTACGACGCCGCGACCAAGAGCCCGCAAAAGGCGAACCTCTACGAGAAGGTGTTGCTGGCCTGCGCTTACGCGAATCGGGATTAACTTGGCTACTTCCGACCCAACGATGTCGTTGAACCGCTCAAGATAATTCTCGACCGAGATGTGGAGCATGCGACCTTTCAACAACATCTTCATGAGCTGTCTGGCAAGCGTTCCCAGACCCTCAAACGAGACGGCACGGAACGAAAGTACCGATTTAGGTTCCAAAACCCGCTGCTTCAGTCGTTCACGAAAATTCGAGCAATAAGCGGCGGATTGATCAACGATGAGCAGCGACAGAAGCTTGAGGCATTGACTGACTATCCGGCACCCGACCCAAGCGGGTTCGGGCCTTTGTTCGGGTAGTGGTGGCGTAGTCTTCCATCAACAACCGCCATGGCTTGTCGGGCCGCATGCTCTGCCTTCGGGCCCCAAGGGCTACGTGGGGATCAGGGGCTTGCTTGAAGCTCCCACGGGGGTCGCGGTCCGGATGAGCTTGGCCAAGCGTCTCCGGACTCAAAATCTGGCCCGGCTCCGAATTTGCGCCTTCATGATGCCGAATCGCGCCATTCGGGTAATCTCCCACGTCATGTCCACAGCTCTCGTTTCACCGGCCCTTTGCGGACCCTTTGCCCTGCCCGGCGTTGTGCTCGCCACACTGTTCGCGTTGTTTTTGCCTGCGACCGCCCACGCGGCGCGCGAGATCAAGCCCTGGGTTCCGTCGGGCACCGATTCGCTGACCGTGTGGGCCGCCGAAGCGCGCCAACGATTCCAGATGAATACGGGTGACTCCGTCGGCGGCGGCAACTACCGCCCCTATGATCTCGTGGGCGCGATGGGGCGGCGGTTGATCGCTTCGCTGGGGCGCTCCGGCATGAACCAGGCCCACGCCGTCGAAGGCGTGCTCGATTCGCTCGGGCTCGACACCGAGATCGCCGTCGATCCACGCCAGGACGGCTTTGCGCTGTTGCTGGTGCGCAATCCCTTCAAGCCTACCGCCGCCGCGGTGGGCTACCTCTACTGGTTCCGCGACCGCGACCTGCGCAGCCAGGGTGTCATCTTCCACGGCTCGCGCAATGCGCGCATGCGCGTGTGGTGGACCGCCAAGACCGAGTGGCCCTACCAATGGGCGATCGTCAGCGACAATCCCAATGACAACGATCGCATGAGCCTGCTGTTGCTCAAGCTCAACGAACAGGGGACGTTCTGGGTGCTGCAGCAATATGAAAACGCAGGTCCCGATCTGGGCGGTCCCGGCGATGCAATATGGGCCGATGTGAACGGCGGTGGCGAACCGGAGCTGGCGGTGTGGACCGAGGCGCGCGCGGATACGACATTCGAGGAATGCCGCGAGTGCCCCAAGCTGCGGCTCGAGCGCATGTACGTGCTTCGCCCCTCCGGTTATGAATTGTACGACAGCCGTTTGATGCCCTCGCCCTACGCCACGTTCACGCTGTTCATTCGATTGCTGCAACAGCAGAACCCGGCCGGCGCCCAGAAGCTGTTGTCGGAGCCTGAGCGCGTCGCGACTGCCGTCGCCGCTGGTTGGGGACGGCGCGGTCGCGGTGTGTGGTCGCTTGAGTACTCGGAGGCGGGCGAGTCGTGGCCCACGTGGCTGGCATTCAAGTTGACGGGTCCCAAGGGCCCCGTCCGCTACATCGTTCACTTTGAATATGTCGAGGGCCGCTGGTTAATCCGCGATTGGGTCACGCCGCGCGTGCCACCCATCGGCAAGGGCGTGACGCCGTAGCATCGCGTCACTGAAGTTGGGACAACCGGGAGAGCGCACAGGATGAGCCGCAACGCATTCAGGGACACAACACGTAGGGCACGGCGCGCGATGCGAGTGGCACTGGCGATCATGAGCGTCTGGGTGCTGGCGGGTTGCCAGCGCAAGACCAACATCGTCGTCATTCCCGGCGACAGCACCGCGACCGGCGTCGTGGATTCGTCCGTCATCGCACTGCGCGATGCCCAGCAGATGTGGGAGTCGGGCAATCCTGCGGATGCGGCCGCCGCGACGGCGAAGGTGCTGGCGCGTGACTTCATCGGGCACGAGCCCGGCGAGTGGCACGAACGAGCGAGCTACCTGATGGACTCGCTCGGCGTCGGCGGTGAGTTTGCCGACGCGCCGTGCGCGCTGGCCGTGAACTTCTTCTCGCGCTCGAATCCCGATGGCGGCTCGTGGCCCTACGTCTACTGGTGCGGTGACAAGGGCCCCTCGATGCAGGCGCTCGAAGGCAAGAACCTGCATCTCCAGGCCATTCTCTCGCGCGGCGTGGTCCAGACCGGAGTCGGCACGGACAGCCTGCGCCGGCTCGCCGCCGTGTTCGTGCGCCGCGCCGCGGGTGGCGCGCAACCGCTGTTGATGACATGGGCACTTCCGCTCAAGGGACCCGAGCACTGGTCGATCGTTCAGACGCTCGGTGCGGACTCACTGGGTGGCTATGGCACCGCGAGTCTCGAGGGCGTGGCGGACACCACCGCGAACCTCGTCGTGCGCAGCTATCGCGTAGCACCCGGGTTCGTCGAGTGCGCCACATGTCCGCATGCCTACTCGTCATCCCGTTTCGCCTGGAGTGCTCAAGGCTTCACGCGGACGGAGACGCAAGCGGTGCCGTCGCCCTATGCAACCTTCGCGCGTTTCATACAGGCCCTCGTCGCCAACAATCGTATGGCCGCCGAAGAATTTGTATCGGAGCCAACCCTGGTGCTCGAGGCGACGAAGTTCGAGTGGCATGTGAAGAAGGGGCCGTGGCGTACCGCTCCGGGTGATACGGAATCGCCTTCGGTGATGACATTCCTGCGCGGCCCGAAGGATGCCTATACGGTGCACTTTCGGGCGCAGTCGCAGGGCTATGTGATCACCGGGTTCGAGCCGGTGTCCCCCTCGACCGAGTAATCGCATGAACGGATTCCGGTGCGAGGCGCCGCCTGCGGGCGCGTGGGTGATGGCGCTGCTCGCCGCGTGCGTGATCGCGCATGCGGCCGCGGCGATGGACGAGTGCGCGCCGTGCCGCGATACCGCGCGCTCCCGGGTCGAGTATCGCGCCACGCTGGGGCTGGCCAGCCGCGACCTCGTGGCTCGAGCCGTGGGGCGTGGCGGCGTCGAAGCGAAGGCCGCCTTCCTCGCGCATTGCACGCTCGACACCACGACCTTTACGCCGCGCGCCTACTGCGTCGCCAACGGCGCCGACACAATCAGGGCGTGGCGGGCCGCGGTGGCGAAGTTCGGCGCCGCGACGGGCGCGATGAGTGACTCGGCCGGGCTGGTGGGGATCGCGACGCTCGCGGCACTCGACAGGGCGTTGCGCCGCCCCGACCAACCGATCACTCGAGTGCGCGGCTGGCTCAAGAAGACCGAGCGGGGTGCGAAGCTCGTGGGCTGCGAACCCACGGTCCACGTCACGGGCCCCGGAGCGGACTCGCTGGCAAGTGGCCCCGGCGCCGACGTGTGGGTGCAGGGCTATTGCCGGGGCGCCGACAGCCTCGAATGGTTGGGCGGGCACGCCATGGGCAGGGATCGCATCGACCTGTTCGTGATGGGCAACTGCCCGTTCGCGCACCGGCTCGAAGCCCAGATGGTCCACGACATGGCGAAGCTGGCGCCCGCGGATCTCCCCGAGATCGCAGTCCACTACCTGCTCCATTGGGAGGATGATGGCATGGTGCGCCGCGCCGGATCCGCCCACGGCGAGGCGGAGCGTCGCGAGGATGCCGTCCAGATCTTGATCCGCGATCACTACCCCAAGCTGTTCTGGCGCTACCTCGAGCTGCGCTCGAAGGCGGATGTTTCGTGGGAATTGTTGGCGAAACGCGCGGGACTCGACTGGCCGGCGATCACCGCCATTCGCAACCAGGTCGCGGGAGGGCTCGACGACGTATTGATGGTGGAACATATGTTCAATGCCGCAAACTTCCCTCGGGTCGGTGGCAGCCCAACGGTGTTCTGGCGCGGGCTCCAGGTCGCCAGCATCGCGGAAGTGCCAGGCTTCACGGCCCCTGTGAATGAGAAGGAGAAGTGCGAGGGTTCCGGGCCGGAGGAGACCCCGACGCGATAGCCCGGACGGCCGATGAAGCATGGCCTGTCGACGCGGTCCGATCGCCCGGATGCACGCAGAGATGCTGACGCAACAGCCATTCGCAAGGGAGTGACCGCTTGGTTCCATCGTGGAGGTTGACCCTGCGACTGCATGCGTTCCCGCAAATCTTCGTGGCGGCCGCGCTGCTCGCGTTCCCGCTCCATTTGCCCGCCGCAGCCGCTGGCGCGGAGCCCGACCCTGCTGCGCCGGCCACCCAGGCGACTCAGTCGCGAGCGCTCGCCGCGACGCGAGCTCCCGCCATGCGTCTCGCGGATGACGGCGTGGTGATCGATGCCTTAGGCATGGGGGAGCTGAAGCTCAACTATCCGACGCCCGGCGCGAGCCAGGCCCACACGCATGCGCTGATCGAGAAACGCCTCACCGGCGGCACCGCAACGCTCATCTACGAAGGGGGCGGCCGGATCGAGTTGTCGCTGGGGCGCGACGGCACGATCGGCATGTCCGTCAGCTCCATGCCCGCGGACGTGGCAGTGGTCAGCGTGGCGATGGTGCTCGACTTCGGCTTCAGCGCCGGTGGCTCGTGGCGGATCGACGATGCGGAGGCCTTGCCGTTTCCAGCGACGACTCCCACGAACCCGAATTTCTACCAGGGCAATGCCCGTCGATTGACGTTGCGGAACGGTGATGGCGAGTCGATCACGTTTGAATTTCCCGGACTCGGGTACGCGCAGCTGCAGGACAACCGCGCATGGGATTGGAAGACCTACGGCTGGTTCTTCGTATTGCCATACGGGCCCGCCACGCCACCGTTGCGCTACCGCGTGAGTCTGGGTGGGGCACAGAGCACCAAAGTGGTGGCAGACGAATTTGGCCAGAGCGCCACGATGGACTACCCGGGCAAGGTCGCCTCGATCGCCGAGCTGCGCGCCGACGTCGCGTCGGAAGCCCGCTGGCTCGCAGGGCTCAAGCCGCCTGCGCGCGATGCCTACGGTGGATTGCCCGGAAGCGGCGCCACGCTCGGGCTCGATGCATCAGGGTATTTCCGCATTCAACAGCGCGGCGACAAGTCGTATCTCGTCGACCCGCTCGGCAACGCGTTCTTCCAGCTGGGCATCTGCGCGTTTGGCCCCGCGGATGACTTCACCTACGTTACGGGGCGGGAGCGCAGCTACCGCTGGCTGCCTGCGCCTGGCGACAGCCTGTTCGGCTCCGCGTTCCTGCGGTCTTACCCGACCTCGTTCTCATTCCATCTCGCCAATCGCATCCGCAAGACGGGAGCGCCATTCGCGCTCGATGAATACCTGCGCACGATGATCGCCCGCGGCCGCGCGTGGGGTTTCAATTCATGCGGCGCGTTCTCCGCCGCGTTCGAGCCGGCGGAGCGGCAGGGCGGATGGCCGTATGTGGCGACGCTGCCGTTCTCGAAGTGGCAAGGCATGCGCGAGCTCCCTGGCGTCGCTGGAGTGTGGGACCCCTATGACGGCCGCAATCGCGCGCTCGCGGATTCGCTGCTCGGCGTGCACGTGACGCCGCATGCGAATGACCCGCTGCTGATCGGCTATTTCACCGGGAACGAACCCGAGTTCGAAAAACTGCGGTCGGTGCTGCCCACGCTCGATGAGACCTTTGCGGCAAAACGGGAGTTCGTGGCTGGACTGCGCCGCAAGTACGCGACACTGGCCGCGTTCAACCGCGCCTGGAACAT
>JAYSRO010000011.1:0-1834 GCA_043720995.1 Candidatus Eiseniibacteriota bacterium | reverse complement strand
GATGCCGCCGACGGAGTCATGGTCGTCGCGCGTGTTGGCGATCAACTCCGCCATGCGCACCGCGGCCGCGGCATCCGGGCAGCGCACGGGGTTCTGTTCGACCTGCGACCAGTCGCGCTCCGTGGCGATCAGGCCGCCCACCTGCACGGTGCCCCCGACGATCGTGACACCGATTCCGGCGAGCGCCCTACGCGCCAACGCTCCCGCCGCAACGCGGCCCACGGTCTCGCGGCCCGAGGACCGGCCGCCGCCACGGTGATCGCGCACGCCGTACTTCTGCGCGTAGGCATAGTCCGCATGTCCAGGGCGGTAGACATCCTTCAGCGCGTCGTAATCCTTCGAGCGCTGGTCGGCGTTGCGCACGAGGATCGCGATCGGCGTGCCGAGTGTCACCCCTTCGAAGATGCCACTCAGGACTTCGGCCTGGTCGGTCTCCTGCCGTTGCGTGGTGAGCGCGCTCTGCCCTGGGCGGCGGCGGTTGAGTTCGCGCTGGATATCACCAGGCTCGATGGCGATGCCGGGCGGCATGCCATCGACGACCACCCCGACCCCGGCGCCATGCGACTCGCCGAACGTGGTGATGCGGAACAGTTGGCCGAACGACGAGGACATGACGGGACCTATTTCTTCTTGGCCTGCTTGGCGCGGTTCAACTTCTTGGCGGCGAGGACGCGCGCGTTGATGGCTTTGCGGTAGGCCTGGTGCGCTTCGACCATGCGCTCGAACTGGTACAGGTAGGTTGGGCGAATGTCGGCGCGCGCCTCGGAGATCCACGGCTTGCAGCGCTCCCACGTCACGATGTCCTCACCTGTGTGGTCGAAGAACACCTCGGCATGGAGCACGTCGCGATTGACCAGTGAGCCGACCATTTCCCAGTACGACGTGGTCATGCGGAAGTGCCGGTCCTCGTCGCTGTGCGTCAGGTAGCGCAATTTGATCTCGGTCCAGCTCTGGGCGCTGAAATCGGTGAGGAACCACTGGCGCGCGCGGCGCAGCTCGGGGTCGCGGCGCAGTTCGTACAGGCGGATCAGCAGTTCGGCATCGGCATGGTTGGCTTTGCGCATCAATTCCTCCGCGAGATCGGACCAGAAGACCGGAACAGACAATGTAACAGCGGCAGGCGCATTGGCCGAAGCGGGGTTCGGGACGCGCGTCCGCTCACCTTTCTAGGGAGCGTGGAACCGCGGGCGTCCTACCGCGTCGCGCAGGGTGACCTCGCCGTTGCCGGACTCGGTGAGCCCCAACGAAACCTGTGCGAACCGCCCCTCGGGCGACAGCCAAACGGACGGTTTGTCGGAGCCGCTCATGCCGAGTTGAACGCGCCCGTCGGGCGCGCGCAGCGTGAGCTGGGGGCTGCCGGTGCGTGGCACGACCAGGTGCGCGGACGAAGTGGTCCGCCCGCCCAACACCAAACGCAGCGAGCCATCGCCCTGCGCCTCCATCCCTCCCGCGACCTGTCCGCTCATGTCGCGCAGCAGGAATCGGTTTGCCTCGACCACCGAGAACCTCGCCACCGAGGGTGTGGGCGCCGGCAGCGCGGGCTTGAGCACGGGTAGCGCAATCGCCACGAGCGCGAGCAGTAGCGCGAGCAGGGCGAGCGTCTTCCAGGTGCGGCTCTGCTGCTCGACGAGCTCGAGCCGGTCGACGACCGTTTGCAGTTCAGGATTCACCGTTTCCCTCCACTTAGGCCCCGTCCGCGGACCGGAATTGACCCCAGTAGTCGTGGCAGCTGTTGCCAGCCGAGCATGTAGGCCCAGGTACATCCCGCCGCGACGAGTCCCGTGACGCGGATGATCGCAATCACGAGGCGCTGCGTTGCTTCGGCCTGCGTCGC
>JAYSRO010000010.1:0-1835 GCA_043720995.1 Candidatus Eiseniibacteriota bacterium | reverse complement strand
TGACGGTCGGTTGTGTGTCGTCCAGCAGGTAGCCGAACGGATTGCCGATGGCGATCGCCCATTCGCCGACCACCAGCCCATCGCTGTTGCCGAGCGTCGCCGCCGGCAGTGCCGCACCCTCCACCTTGATGACTGCGAGGTCGTAGGCGGAACTCGAGCCCAGCAGTTTTCCGGGCAGTTGTTTGCCGCCCGGCAGCGTCACCGTGATCTGCTCCGCTCCCCGCACCACGTGCTCGTTGGTCAGGATCAACCCCTTGCCATCCACGATGACGCCCGAGCCGAGCCCCGGGACTTTCTCGCGCACCATCGAGGGCGGGTAGAAGCGTTCGAAGAATTCATCATGCAACAGGCCGCCGAACGGATCCGTGCGCACCAGCCGCGTCGTCACGACACTCACCGACACGACCGCAGGGCTGACGCGCTGCGCGGCGGTGACAATGGCGCTGCGTCGCGATGCCGGCAGGTCGGACGAGTCGGGACGCTTGGCTGCGACCGCAAGGTCGCGGGGTGCGGCGGTGGCGCAGGCCGCGCTCATCACGCCACCCGTCACCACCACAAGCGCGAGCATCACGAGACGGAAAGCCCTGCGAATCATGACACGTCCTCCACCGGGTAATGAACGGCTTCGAGGCACAAACCATGCGCGGGCGCGGTTCCGGCGGCACGCCCCCGGCTTCGCGACGCGAGGATGTCCCGCATCGTCGCCGCGGGGTCACTGTCGCGCGAGGCGCGCAGTACGGTGCTCACGACGTTGCGCACCATGTGATAGAGAAAGTGGTCGGACACGATGTCGAGCCGGGCCCCGCCCCGCTGCAACTTCCAGCGTGCGCGACGCACCTTACAGATGTTCGAGCCCACCGCACTCCCCGCCGCAGCGACCGCACTGAAGTCCTGTTCGCCCTCGAGCACGCGCGTCGCCTGCTCCACCTTGTCCCAGTCGGGAACGCGGCGAATGTTCCAGGCGAAACGCTCCAACAACACGTCGTCGGCTTCGAGTACCCGGTAGGCGTAGCGCCTGCCGCGCGCGGAATGGCGCGCGTGAAATCGTGGCTCTGCTTCGGCACCAGCGCGCACGCGCACATCACGCGGCAGGCGGCGGTTGAGCAACGGCGCGAGTGCGTGACCCGGGACATTCAAGTCCGCCTGGAACGAAGCGACCTGGCCGCGCGCATGCACCCCGACATCGGTGCGTCCCGCTCCCGACACGCGTGGCGTCTCGCCCTTCAGGATGCCGTGCACTGCTTCCTCCAGCACGCCCTGCACGGTGCGCAAGCCCGGTTGGACCTGCCAGCCGTGAAACGCGGTGCCATCGTACCCTACGAGTAGCCGGAATGTTCGCATCATGCCCGCCAGAGAATAGAGGTGGCCACCACGACGATCGCGAGCGCCTCAGCGCCCAGCGGCCGCACCACCTCAGGCACCGGGCGCACGCGATAGTGCCGCGCCTCGAGACCCAAAGCGACGCGTTCCGCGCGTTCGAGCGTGCACACCAACAGCGGCACCACCAGCGCGCGGCGGCGCACCAGCCATTGGCGGCGCGTCCGCGGGCGCGTGCCCGCGCGATGATCCTGCAACGCGGCGATGCGCTGCGCCTCGGCGGCCACGAGCGGTGCGAAGCGCAGCGCCAGACCGGCCACCGCACGCGCCGAGCCTACGGGTACGCGCAGGCGTTCGAGGAATCCCGCGCGCGCCGCCAGTTCATCGGCGGCCCGCTCCCCAGGCCACGCGGAGCGCAAGCCATGCAGGGCGATGCCGGCGCCGGCCAGCCGCAGCGACAACAACAGCCCCGCCCGCAATCCTTCCCACGAGCCCGCCCAGAAGCCGGGCAGCGGCAA
>JAYSRO010000009.1:0-8008 GCA_043720995.1 Candidatus Eiseniibacteriota bacterium | reverse complement strand
TGAGCAAGTGAATCAAAGTCCAGAGCTTCGGGATCGACATGAGGCCCTCGGGTTCCATGCGTTCGCCGGCTCGCACTTCATGAATAGTCCGGACTGCGGATCTTATACACCGCATGGGCCCCGGTCTAACAGCAAGCAGGGCCCGGTTCGTGGGAACCGGGCCCTGCGTTACTGCGGGTGTGGTGAGCCTAAAACTACTTGCCGTCTTCCGTCGTGGCGCTCGGCGTCTGCTCAGGCTGCGCTTCTTCCTTCTTCGACATCGAACCCGGCGACGGCGGGCGGAAGCGGCGCGACACGCCGAGCTTCCAGGCGAAGTCGGTGTCGTTGTCCTTGAGGCCCCAGGCGGCCGAGGCATTTAGCTGCGTGCCCGGCAGGGCCTTCCATGCGCCACCCAGCGACCACTGGAGATTCTTGCCGCCACGCGAGGCCGAACGGATTTCGCGGCCGGCTACTTCGGTGTAGGTGCTGACGCGCGGGTTCCAGCTGTGGGCGAAGTTCACGCCGAGGATGCCATTCGCGAAGCGATCACCGTTGTTGTCGACTTCCGAGCTGATCCCGGCGACACCGGCCACCGAGTTGGCATTCGGCAATTGCCAGGCGCTGATCAGCTGGAATTCCGGACGCACGCCCTTCTGCTTGAACTGCGAGGAGCCGCCCGGCAGTCCGGCCTGCAGCACGACTGCCACCGACAGGTCGCGGTCGTAGGTCTGCGGCAGGACGCCCTTGACGCCCACCGAGAAGTCGGACATGCCATTGTCGACGGAGTTATAGGTGCGCAGGCGCGAGTAGCCGGCCGACTGCACGCGGAACTCGTAGTTCGGCATGCCGAGGCGCACGAGCGTCGGCGTCGACCAGGCGCGCGTCATCTCGGTGCCCTTGCCATCCGATGCCCGCGCGACATTGGCTTCGAGCTGGACGTTGCCCTCGCCGATCAGCGCAGTGCCCGGAACGTCGCTGGCGAAGTCGGGTTCGGTGACGCTGGACTCGCCCGAGGGTCCCGCCAGCGCGACGGTCGCCGCGAGTGAACCCATCAGTAGCGCAAGCCCGAGTGCGCGACGCATTGCGCCGTGGCGCTCGTGAGAAACATTGTACATGAAGAGCCTCCTGAAAGGTGGACCGGAACACCGCCGCCTCGAGAGTCGCGGCAGGGCGAGGCGGTCACGCTCCGCAAGGGGATTATCGGCCGCTTTCACAGGCCGCTTGAGGGCAGCGGCGGGGCGGCTGCGGGGCTGGGGGAGCGGGACTTGGGTGCCCTGGCCCACCCGCGCAAGCGCTGAGCCGGGCATCGTTTCTGGCGCCGGAATCGGCTACGCTCCGGCCGACTCGAACGCAGCGGCCACGCCTGTTTGCGGTGGTCGCAAGCTACGGCGCAGGAATCCGCCACCGCGTTGGACCCCTCGCGAGGCCCCATGAAGCCGATTGCCGAAATCGCCCGCTCGCTCGATATCGCTCCCGAGCACCTCGAGCCCTACGGACAGTACAAAGCGAAGATCGCCCTAGCCGCCCTCAACGGCCGTGCGCCCCGCGGCAAGTTGGTGCTGGTCTCGGCGATCACGCCGACGCCCGCGGGCGAGGGGAAGACAACGTGCTCGATTGGGCTCGCCCAGGGCCTCGCGAAAAACGGACGCAACAGCATGGTCGCCCTGCGCGAGCCCTCACTCGGGCCCTACTTGGGGCTCAAGGGCGGTGGCACCGGCGGCGGAATGTCGCAGGTGGTGCCGGCGGACGACATCAACCTGCACTTCACCGGGGACATCCACGCTGTCTCGAGCGCCCATAACCTGCTGACCGCGTTGGTCGACAATCACCTGCATCACGGCAATACCAGCGGGCTCGATCCGCGGCGCGTGCTGTGGCGGCGGGTGATGGACATGAACGATCGTGCGTTGCGCGACATCGTGTGCGGGTTGGGCGGGCGCACCGAGGGCGTGCCGCGCGAGACCGGCTTCGACATCACCGCGGCGAGCGAAGTGATGGCGATCCTGTGCCTGGCGAATGGCATCCCGGACCTGAAGCAACGACTCGGCCGCATCGTGGTGGGCACGCGCGCCGATGGCACAACGGTCACCGCGGCGGATCTCAAGGCCGTGGGCCCGATGGCCGCGTTGCTGCGTGACGCCATCAAGCCGAACCTCGCGCAGACGATGGAAGGTGTCCCCGCGATCATCCATGGCGGTCCGTTCGCCAACATCGCGCACGGCACGAATTCGATCACCGCCACGCGCATGGCGCTGGCCTACGCCGACATCGTGATCACCGAGGCCGGCTTCGCGTTTGAGCTGGGGGCCGAGAAGTTCTTCGACATCAATTGCCGCTATGGCGACTTCGCGCCCAGCTGCACGGTGCTGGTCGCCACGGTGCGCGCGCTCAAGCTGCATGGCGGCGTGCCGTTCGCGAAGGTCGGCGAGCCGAACGTGGAGGCCGTGCGCCGCGGGCTCGAGAACCTCGACAAGCACGTTGAAAATATCCGCAAGTTCGAGCAGCCGTGCGTGGTCGCCATCAATCACTTCCCCACCGACACCGATGCCGAGATCGAGGTGGTGAAGCAGCACTGCGCGACACTCGGGATCCCGGCGGTCGTGGCGTCGCCGTTCGCCAAGGGTGGTCCGGGTTGCACCGCACTTGCCGAGCAGGTGTGGGAAATCACGCAGCACAGCACGCCGCACTTCCGCCCGCTCTACGAGTGGAGCGACTCGATTGAACACAAGATCCTCACCATCGCCAGTGAGATGTACGGCGCGCAGGCCGTCGACTACACCGCGCGCGCCAAGCGCGAGCGCATTCAACTCGAGAAGCAGGGTTTCGGTGGCCTGCCCGTGTGTATCGCCAAGACGCAGCAGTCGTTGTCGGACAACCCCGCATTGCTCGGGCGGCCGAAGGACTTCCTCGTCACCGTGCGTGAAATCCAGCTCGCGGCAGGCGCCGGGTTCATCGTGCCGATCACCGGCGAGATCCTGCGCATGCCCGGGCTCCCCAAGGTGCCGCTGGCGGAGCGCTTCGACCTGAGCGAGGACGGCGAGATCGTGGTCGGCACCGCGGAGACACCCGAGCCGGTGAGCGCGACGTCGTAGGGCAGCGATGAGCCGTCGCTGGCCGCTCGCGCTGTGCGGCATCACCCTGTTCGCGTTGGGCTGGCGGCTGCTCTACGTGTACCGGCTCTGCCACACGCCGCTGTTCGATTACCTCGAGGCGGATGCAAGCGCCTATTGGCATTGGGCGGCCGCGATCCGCGCCGCGCATGGAGTGGCACGCCAGCCGTTCTTCCTGGCGCCGCTCTACCCGTATGCGCTGGCGAGTTTTCAGTCCGTGTTCGGGTCGTCCCTGCCCGTCCTCTTCTGCGCGCAGGCGCTGCTGGGAGCTCTCGCAACCGCGCTGCTCGCCGACGCCACCCGGAGACTGAGTGCGTTCTGGCCGGCGGTGATCGTGGGGATCAGCGTCGCGGCTTACGCGCCATCGGTGATGTTCGATGGGCTCGTGTTGTCTGAGTCGCTGTTGTTCGCGCTGGGCTCCGCACTCGTGTGGTTCGTGGTGTGGAGCGAGGGGCGTTCAGCGAGCCTTCGTTCGGGGCTGGTTGTTGGCGGGCTCGTTGGCGTCATGGCGCTTGGCCGTGCCAACGCGTTGTTGCTGATGATTCCCCTCGCCGGACTGTTGATTCAACGCGGCTCAACGGCGCGGCCTAAAATCTCCCCACTGCTGGCGTCGCTCCTGGTCATCGCCCTGCTGGATGCCCCTGTCGTGCTGCATCACTGGAGGCTGGAGCACGAGATCATCCCCTACACGTACAACCTCGGATACAACTTCTATGTAGGCAATGGTCCCGACGCAACGGGCGGCTTCGTGAATCCGGTCGGTTACAGCGAGCCCTATCACGTCAACGCCGCTACTGCAGAAGGCGGTGTCGATGGCGACGGCCGAGCCTATCTAACGGCAACGCGAGGACGCCGCTTTTCGCCCGGCGCAAGTTCGCGGGCGTGGTTCGGATCAGCAACGCGCTACATGGCAGACCATCCGTGGCTCGCGCTGGCACTTGGCGCCTACAAGCTGGGACTGATGTTGAATGCGAGGGATCTCCCGCAGATCGAGAGCCCTGGGTTGTACGAAAGCATGGCGGGCCCGCTCGGTTTGCCGATCGTTGGGACGTTCGTGTTTGTCGGATTGTTTGGGCTCTGCGGAGCGGGCCTCGGCGTGCGTCGTGGCGGTGCCGCGCGCCGTCTGGTTGGGATGGCATGTGTGATCGTGATGGGGACGGCGGTGTTCTTCGTCACCGACCGATACCGGCTCCATCTCGTACCCGCGATCGCGCCACTTGCCGGCCTGGCTCTGCTCGAGTGCTGGGCATTGCTGACGGCTTCGCTCGGTGCCCGGCAGTTTTGGGTTGGTGGGGTAGGCGTTGTGGTCGCCGTGTTGCTGTTCCTGCCACTCATTCCGCACGATCCCCTGCATGACGCATGGGAGCGTGCCGCTACGCTGGGAGATGTGTACCTGTCGAAGGGGTTATCTGCGCAAGCAGCCGTGGAGCTGGATCATGCGATCGCGATCCAAGAGCGGGGGCAGCTGAACAATGCCGGGATACCGATGGCGAAATCCGCGATGGCGGCTGTCCATCAAAGCCGCGGCCTTATCGCGGTCTCGCTGGGTGAGAGCGAATCAGCGGTGAGCAATTTCGCCCGCGCGGTCGAACTCGTGCCGGGGTATCCCGGGCTCCGCACCCAATTCGCCGCCGCGCTCGCGTTCGATGGCCGAGGCGCCGAGGCGTATGACGTGTTGCGGCAAAATGCACCGCTGGCTCGAGCCAGCGAGGAGCTGCTGCTGACGTGGGGATTGCGGTTTGAGTCGGAGGGTCAGCTTCCGCTTGAGTTGCGCGCTCTACGAGCTGCGGCCGAGCTGTCCCGCGGAAGCGAGCGGTATGCGATTCCGCTGGTGCGCGCGCTCTTGCTCATGCATTTGCCGGAGGAGGCGCACCAGCAGCTGGAGCTGGCGAAGGCGGCCGGGCTGGATGTGCAGGTGTACCTCGCGCACAAAGCGTGGCTGCTCCTTGCGCGGGGAGACACGGAGGCAGCCAGCGCAATCATGAAGCAGCTGCGCGATTCCAACGCTCTCGCGGATCGCCGGGTTGCGGCGACGGTCGTGTTGATGGAGGCAGCGATTGGCGGTGCGCGCGGCGGCAAGTAGTTGCCATTGCCCCCCTGCGAATCGTCGCCGGTGACTACTGTCGCCGGTGACTACTTGATCACGCCCAGCTGGCGGGCGACACTCTGCGCTGCCGAATTCGAGGGGTCGAATTCCAAGGAGCGCTGGATCGCGTTACGCGCACCGGCGGTGTCGGCGTGCATGAACGCGCTCGCCGAATGCAGCAGCCAGTACGCGCCGGTCTCGATGCCGACGCGCACGGAGGCTTCGTTGAGCGAGTCGGCCAACGCATAGCGCTGGGCGCGGTAGGCATTGAGTGCCAGGTTCTGCACCAGCGTGCCGACGAACGGCCCGCGTGCGTAGCCCAACGCGGTCATCGATTGACGGAGCAGGTCGTCGGAGCGATCCGGTTGGTCGGCGATGCTGAGGGCTGCCGCTTCTTGGTAGAGCACGATGGCGCGAGGGTTGATCGCCGCGGCGAAGGGCCGCTCGCCGAAGCGGTACTCGATGCCGCACGCGAGCGGCGTGGTGAGTCCCTTCTGGCCGCCGAACGCCCCCCAGCTGAGTGTCGAGTCGGCGTACCACACCTGTAGCGCGCGCGAGCCCTGGAAGGCGAACTCGGCGAGCCGCGGCAGTTCCCAGTAACACACGCGGTCGTGCGGCTTGAGTGAAGGGGTGCTGGCCAGCATCACCTTGCGGGTCTCATCCACGACGCGCTGCAGGCGCACCAGCTGCGTGAACGACACATGCGAGCCCAGCACGGCGGGTGCGCGTGTGATCAGCGGATCCACGCCGGGGCTGATCAGCAGCGCGACGAGGCGCAGCGTCACGAAGATGCCCGCGAGCCACGGCGACGCACTGCCGAGCAGGGCGGGAATGGCGAAGGCGAGTCCGAGAGACGGCGTCCATGCGCGCCAGCCGTTCCAATCGGGCAACAGCAGCGCGAGCGGCATCACTCCCACGAAGAACCACGCCGCCGCGGTGGTCGCAGCCGGGAGTGCGGCGCGCAGGCGCTTGCGCGCGGCAGGCTTTGCATAGATGAACGCCGCTGCGATCGCGCAGCCGATCCATGCGGCGACGATCATGCCGCGTTCGGTGCCGTGCACGTCCTCGAGGTTGAGCGCCGCCGGCAGCGCCTTCGCGAACAGCGCGGGCAGCTGCGTGAGCGGCGTGCTGGCCGCCGCGGCGGCCGCTGAGTGCGCGGGCGGCGGCGCCACGCCGTGCTCGAGCGCGATGCGATAGCCGATCGCCCAGAGCGCTGCGACCCCGGCCACCAGCGAGACCGGCAGCACCATGGCGCGCGGCTCGCGGCTGTCTCGCCAGGCCAGCCCCAAGATCACGGGCAGCGCGAGTGCTGCGGACTCGTGGCTCAACAACCCCGCGAACGCCGCGAGTGCCGCGGTGGGTAGGCGCCGCGCCTGCGCTTCGTGCACGGCGAGCAGTGCGAACAACGCTGCGAGCAGGTGCTGCGAGCCGCTCGGCCAGCCGAGCAGTACGCGCGCGGGCTCGGACATGGCGATGCTGGCGGCGATCATGGCGGCCACGGGCAGCGTGAACTCGCGGCGTGCGATGCGATAGGCCAGTGCAGCGATGCCCGCGATCAATACGCCATGCAGCAACGCCGCCGCCCACGGCGCCGCCAGCAGCCACGGCCCCACGAGGCTGAAGTAGAGCTGGCGGCTGAGCGGACGCCAGTAGTAGGTGGCGCCCATCGAGTCGAACACGTCGAGGGGTTTCTGGAATGCGAGCCGCGCGAGGAACGAATAGTCGTCGGCCACAGCGCTGCCGAGCGGCGCGTTGCGGCAGGCGATCAGCAACGCCACGAGCGCGAGCGGAATCGCCAGCAGCCAGGCCCGCGACGCCGGGGCCGTGGGTGCGGGCTCGCGCTCACGCGGGGCTCGCGTGGTGGCCGGCTCGCGTGCGAGTCGCGGTGCCGCAGTTCCGCGGTTGCGCTCAGTGCGGCGTGTTCGTGCCATCGATTTCCTTTGCCTCGTTCGTGTTCGTGTTCGTGACCGAGTCGCTGACCGTCGGGCCCAGCACCCCGCGCGCGGGTCCGCGCAGATCGACATGCAGCGCATCGACGGAGGGAAGCGCCGCCGCATCGAGCCAGCCCTTGGCGATCATGGCGCGGCCGATGAAGTGCATCTGCGCGCGCTCGAATGATCGCAGCGAGCCATTCCGGTCGAAGCGATACTTCCACTTGGTCGGCGCGGGTACCACCGTGGCGAGGAACAGCGCCTCATCGACGCTGACTCGCCCGGCATCGTGCCCAAAGTAATAGTGACACGCTTCGTCTGCCCCATGCACCCCGGGGCCCCACTCGATGATATTGAGGTAGATCTCCAGCAGCCGCTGCTTGGGCGCCCCGGTCAGGTGTTCGAGGATCCATGCCAGCACCACTTCCTGCGCCTTGCGCGAAAGCGTGCGTTCGTGGCCGAGGTAGAGGTTGCGCGCCAGTTGCATGGTGATGGTGCCCGCGCCGCGGCGGAACGCGCCGGCGTGCAAGTTCTCGGCGATGGCGTCCTTCACCGCGTCGGTGTTGAAGCCGCGATGGCGGAAGAAACCGCCGTCTTCGTTGGTGACCACGGCATGCGCCAGCGTCGAATCGATGTCGTGATAGCTGCGGAAGTGCGGATTGGCGCTTGAGAGGTCGCGCAGCACGATGCGGCCGCGTGGCAGTTGAATGGCTGCGGTGAAGGGCGCTTCGAGGTTCATCAGGTTGAGCCGCGTGCCGGCCGGATCGAGCCGCAAGCCATGCGGTGTGACGTCGGCATGGAAGGCGACCGAGTCCGGATGCTCGAGATCGAGATCGAACGACAGCGCGTAGTCGAACGTGCCGCGCAGCCGCACGCCGGTCAGTGGGCCCAACAGCGCCGCG
>JAYSRO010000008.1:0-1844 GCA_043720995.1 Candidatus Eiseniibacteriota bacterium | reverse complement strand
AATCCTTGGCGAGGCGTTCGAGGTTCTCGGGCAGTGGCATGTGGAGGGCTCCTGGAACGCGCGAACTCAGGCGAGTTTCTTGTGGAAGCGCAGCGTGGCGATGGTGAAGTACAACACCGCGAATCCCACGAGCGCCAGCGTTTGCACCCACAGCTCGCTTAAGCCCACGCCCTTGAGAATGATGCCGCGAAGAATTTCGAGGTAATAGGTCAGCGGCAAGAACAGGCCGATGTCGCGCGCGATCGTGGGCATGGCCTCGCGCGGGAACATGAAGCCCGACAGCAGCACGTTGGGCAGCAGGAACATGAACGCGGTCTGCATCGCCGGTGCCTGTGCGGTGACGAGCGTCGAGATCAGCAGCCCCAGGCCGAGGCTGGCCACCACGAACAGGAACGATGTGGCGTAGATCAGCAGCAGGCTGCCCTGGATCGGGACGTGGAACAGGAAGTGCCCGAGCAACAGGACGGCGGTGACTTGGAAGAAGCCGACGAAGATGTAGGGCGACAACTTGCCGAGCATCAGTTCGGTGCGTGTCAGCGGGGTGACGATCAATTGTTCCAGCGTGCCGTACTCGCGCTCGCGCACGATCGACAACGCCGTGATGATGATCAGCACGTTCGACAGGATCATGCCGATGATGCCGGGCACGATGAACAAGGGGCTCGACAGTGCAGGGTTGTAGAGTGGCCGCACACGGATGTCGAGCGGCGTTGCGTCGCCCCTGATCTGCCCTCCCGCCCGTTGCAGCAGCATCTGGACGTTGGCGCGCTGGCCCACCATCTGCGCCGCCGCAATGGCGCCCTGCGCGGCGGTCGGCGAACTGGCGTCGACGAGCACCTGCACGCGGGCGCCGCGCCTGCGTTTGATGGCGCGGGCGTAGTCCTCCGGGATCACTATGCCTGAGTGCGCGTCGCCGGCGTCGATCAGGTGCTGCACCTGTTCGTAGGACGCCACGTGTTGCGTGACCTTGAAGTTGCGGGTCGCCTCGAATTGCTGCACCAGCGCTCGGCTCTCCTGCGTGCGGCTCTGGTCGAACACGGCGAGCGGCAGGTTGCGCACGTCCATGCGAATGGCATAGCCGAAGATCAGCAGTTGCATGACCGGGATCACGAGCATCAAACGCAAGGTCGCCCGGTCGCGCCGCATCTGCGTGAACTCCTTGACGAAGATGGCGCGCAGGCGGCGCGGGCTCATGAGTCCTTGTCCTGGAGTTGGATGAACACGTCCTCGAGGCTGGCGGTGGCGCCGTACTTGGCGCGCACTTCGGCAGGAGTGCCGATCGCGGTGAGGTGGCCGCGCGACAGGAATACCAGGCGGTCGAAGCGCTCGGCTTCGTCCATGTAGTGCGTGGTGCAGATGATCGTCACGCCTTCGGCGGTGAGACTGTGGATGATCTCCCAGAACATGCGCCGCGCCGCGGGGTCGACGCCGGCGGTGGGTTCATCGAGGAACAGCACCGAGGGGCGGTGCATCAAGGCGCAGCCCAGGGCGACGCGTTGCTTCTGGCCGCCCGACAGCACGCCGGAAAGCCGCCCGCCCAACTCGCCGAGCCGCATGCGCTCCGTGGCCCACGCCACGCGCTGCTTGAGTTCGGTGCCCAGGCCGTAGACACCGCCATAGAACTGGAGATTCTCTTCCGCGGTCAGGTCGCGATAGAGCCCGTACGCTTGCGACATGTAGCCGATGTGTTCCTTCACGCGATCGGGCTCCTTCCCCACATCGATCCCGGCAACGCTTGCGGTTCCCGCCGAGGGGGCCAGCAGGCCGCACAGCATGCGGATCAATGTCGTCTTGCCGGAGCCGTTGGGGCCCAACATGCCGAACAGTTCGCCGGCGCGAATCGA
>JAYSRO010000007.1:0-3845 GCA_043720995.1 Candidatus Eiseniibacteriota bacterium | reverse complement strand
GAGGCAGGGCGCCTGACGATGGCAGAGCAAGGATTCCCCGAGGGCTTTCTGTGGGGTGCCGCCACCTCGGCATTCCAGGTCGAGGGCTCGCCGCTGGCGGACGGCGCTGGCCCGAGCAACTGGTACCGCTTCACGCACACGCCCGACCGCATTCGCAACGGCGACACCGCCGACATCTCGTGCGACCAATACCGCCGCTACCCGGAAGACATCGGCCACATGCAGGCGCTCGGTCTCAACTCGTACCGCTTCAGCATCTCGTGGAGCCGCGTCATGCCCGAAGGCCGCGGGGCCATCAACACCGCGGGCCTCGACTACTACTCGCGCCTCGTCGACGCTCTGCTCGCCGCCGGCATCACGCCCAACGCCACGCTGTTCCACTGGGACCTGCCGCAGGCGCTCGAGGACGAGGGCGGCTGGCTGAATCCCGAAGTGCCGCGCTACTTCGCCGACTACGCGTGCGCCGTGTACGAGGCGCTCGATGACCGCGTGCCGATGTGGGCCACGCTCAACGAACCCTGGGTGGTGATGGACGGCGGCTACATGCACGGCGCGCACGCCCCCGGCCGCAGCAACCCGCGCGAGGCAGCGCTGGCCGCGCATCACATGCTGCTCGGCCACGGCGCGGCAGTGCAGGCCTATCGCGCCGCGGGCCGGCACCAGATAGGGCTGGTGGTCAACATCGAGCCCAAGGACCCCGCAACGCCGACGCTGGAGGATGCTCAGGCATCGCAACGGTCGGATGTGTACATGAACCGCTACTTCCTGGACCCGGCGATGCTGGGACGCTACCCGGATGCGTTGGCGCGGCTGTATGGCGAGGCGTGGCCGTTCGGCCCCTCGGCCGACGTGTCGCTCGCACACCAGCCGATCGATTTCCTCGGCGTGAACTTTTACAAGCGCGGCGTGATGAAGCACGACGACGCGCGCCCCGTCGAACGCGCAGCCCTCGTCGATCCCCCCGGCCGGCCCAAGACGAGCCTGAACTGGGAAGTGTTCCCCGAGCAACTGACACGGACTCTGCTGTGGGTGCGGAACACTTACGGCGACATCCCTCTGTATGTCACCGAGAATGGCGCCGCGTTGGACGAGCCGGCGCATGTGGCAAGCGATGCCGTCTTCGAGGATCCCATGCGCGTGGATTACCTGCGCGGCCACCTCCTCGCCGTTCAAGACGCGATCGCCCAGGGCGTTGACGTGCGCGGCTACTACGCGTGGTCACTGCTGGACAACTTCGAATGGGCACAGGGTTATGCGCCACGCTTCGGGCTGATCCACGTCGACGCTACAACGCAAAATCGCACGCTGAAGCGAAGCGCGCTGGTGTATGGCGAGATCGCGAAGTCGAACGGAGTGGCGCTGGGGGTAAGAGCGCGGGCGTAGGGCGGGCGACGCGCGTGCAGCGCGGGCGCGGGCGCGTGTGGGCCGCCGGTGTAGCGCGGGTGCGGGCGCGGGCGCGTGTGCGCGGCCGGTGTAGCGCGGGCGTAGCGGGCGGCATGCCACCGCGCACATGGTTGCGCGTCGCGTCGGCGCAGGTGTCCGCGCGGACAGTTCGTAGCCGCACGAGAGTTGAGTTCACTCAACACTACACGTCCTGGAACGCGTTCTGTTGAGGTCGCTTAACTTTTCCCGTCTCCGGTCCGCGGCTCGACTCATTTAGAGAGAGAGTTTGCGTATGATCGCGCACCGAGCCCGGATCGACTACGCAACGTTCCCAAGTGGAGTCAGTGGAATCCACGCGCGACGTTTCTCGCGCTCACCGATGGAAATTACTTCTCTTCGATTCCTACTTTTTCTCTTGACGTGTAATTTCGGGTCGCGTGCCTCCCACTCACGACCGCCTCGCGCGCAGCGCGTCAATGCGCGTGAGTCGCGTCCTCCGCCTCGATCTCGCGAATTACCGCACGCGTTTCACGGCGGGCTGTTTGAATCCCGCTCCGCGCAAATCTGAACGCGCAAAACGCGCATGCGATAATCGACGCCTTAGGAAGGCTGCGTAACGCGAACGCGCGCATCGCACCTCCCCGCCAACCGCCCCCGTGGAAGGCGTTGTGTCATGAGCATCTACTTGCTGCCGCATTTGAGTGACGTAGTTCTCGAGCAGGAGCTTGCGCGGTTCGATTCGACCGAATGTGGCGCCATGGCGATGGTGCTTGCGCGCATTGCCGAGATCGATTCGCGGCGCCTCTACCTGCGCGCGGCGTACCCCTCGATGCGCGCCTACTGCGTGCAGAAGCTGAACAAGACGGAGGACTGGGCCGGCAAGCGCATCACGGCGGCGCGGGTGGCGCTGCGGTTTCCAGAAGTCTTCGAGTTCGTCGCGGATGGCCGGCTGCACATCACCGGCGTCTGCCAGCTGGCACCGCACCTGACGGCCGGCAACGTGAGCGATCTCCTACGCGCGGCGACTGGCAAGACGAAGGCAGAGATTGAACAGGTAATCGCGGCCCGCTATCCGCGCACTGAGCTGATGGAGCTGGTGCTGGTCATTCCGGCGGCCAGCGGAGCCGATGCAGAAGCCGCCACGACGCAAACGACAGTGCAGGGCGAACGGCGACTCAGCGCCGGCCCGCCCGTCGCCGCGACGACGTGCGCGGAAGCGCCCCTCAAGATGATGGAGTCTGGCGCAGCGACACCGAATTCCCCGGAAGCGCTCGTCACGGCGCAAGCAGACCCCGTCGGGCGCACGGTCCCTGCATCGAAGGTCGCCCCCATCGCGCAGGACCGCTACGCGCTGCAGGTCACGGTCGGGCAGGAGACCTATGACCTGCTCACCCACGCGCGGGAATTGCTCGGCCATCAGGTGCCGAATGGGAACCTGGCGCAAGTGTTCCACCTCGCGCTTGAATCGCTCGTGGGCTCCCTGGAGAAGCGAAAGTTCGCCGCGACCGCGCGACCTCAGCCCACTCCCCGCCCGAGCACCACCCCGCGCACGATTCCGGCGCACGTGAGGCGCGCCGTCTGGAAGCGCGATCGCGGCCAGTGCACGTTCACCAGCGAGACGGGTCACCGCTGCACGGAACGGACACTGCTCGAGTTCGATCACGTCGTCGAAGTGGCGCGCGGTGGGACCGCGAGCGCTGAGCGCATCCGCCTTCGTTGCCGGGCGCATAACCAGTACACGGCCGAGTGCACGTTCGGGGTGGAGTTCATGGCGCGCAAGCGGGAGGAGGCGCGTAACGCAGTGACCGCGCGTGGACGGACAGCCAATGCGTGAGCAGCCGGGCACTCGCGGTCACAAGTTGAGTTCACTCAACACTACACGTCCTGGAACGCGTTATGTTAAGGCCACTCAACATTTATCGTCCCGGCATCGAGCGCCCGGTGGCTAACCCGGAATACGCGCTCGGTCTCTGAGGACCTGCCCGCGGCTACAAGTGACCGCGAAGTTTCAGGTGTACCGGAACCTCACGGATCGTTACTTCAGCTACGGGATACGACGGTGCCCGAGATCCCACCACCATGACCCGATTGATAGGATTCATAGGCAGCAGCCTGAAATCCCGTTTTCCCGCCTTCTTGTACGCGTACATAGATTCCGGGCTGGAATCCGGGATCGCCAAGATGCTGTCCCGATAGGAGACTTCCCAGAAAAACTGCTTATCGAATCCCGGCGGCGCCAGCACGATCCCCCCGGGCGGAATCCTGATCCCGTTTCCCACCGTAATCTCCAGAGAATCCCCGCTCCCCTTCATCGTATAACTCAGCGGTCCATAGGGCGTCGGCAAATCCTTCACCTCAATCCCGTCGCCCGCGATCCACGACTTCTGCACGCCGGCGCCGATCACCAGTGCGTCGTCCGACTCTCGGGTGTAGGCGAGCATGTCGAGCACGGAGCGCACGTA
>JAYSRO010000006.1:0-1846 GCA_043720995.1 Candidatus Eiseniibacteriota bacterium | reverse complement strand
TCGCAGCATTACGTGGCGCGTGATCCGCGCACGATGGGGCGCGCTGCCGACCCGTCGGTCTCGGCTGGTCGTCATCTCGGCTACGTCGAGGCGGTCGCGCATCACGCGTCCGAGCTCGCGGCAGGCGTCGCGGCGGGCTGATCCGCTTGGACCTTCTCGTCCTGTCCGAGGTGCGCTGGGG
The DNA here is from genome assembly GCA_043720995.1 of Candidatus Eiseniibacteriota bacterium. GTDB lineage: Bacteria > Eisenbacteria > RBG-16-71-46 > RBG-16-71-46 > RBG-16-71-46 > JANLWK01. The sequence goes on along the minus strand of JAYSRO010000006.1, from coordinate 1,665 downwards.
GTACTTCCGAACGCGGAAGCAGTTCCTGCTGTCGCGCTTCCCGGCACCCTGGCGGGTGTTCTTCGCGCAGCCGCCGGCGTTGGGTGCCGACGACCCGTGGGAGCCCCGGCAGGAGGGGCGGGTCACGGTGTTCACAGTGCCGTTCCTGAAGCCCGGGACGACCAGCCCGCTGTATAATCGCGTGAGCGGGACGGCGTGGGGGCGGGCCGCCATCGAGTTGGGAGCGGAGCTCCACCTGAACCGCATGCTGGCGCGGCTCGAGGTCGACCCCGAACCCGTGGTCATGGCCTCCAACATCTACGCCCCGGGACTGCTTTCGCGGCTCCGTAAGAAGCTGTTACTCTATGACTTCAACGACCACCCCCTGCAGTTCTCGGCCTCGCCCCCATGGGCCCGGCCCTACCTGCGACGCACACTCGCGCAGGCACAGGGGGTGTTCGTCGTTTCGGAATACTACCGTCGCCACCTGGTCTCGGAGACCGATCGCCCCTTGATCCTGCTCGGCAATGGAGTGGAGATGTCGCACTTCGAGGCGCCTCGAGCGCTGCCGGCCGATCTGGCCGCGTTGCCCCGGCCGTTGATCGGCTACGTGGGGTTGCTGTCGCATTTCCTCGATTTCGACCTGCTGGAGACGGTGCGACGGAACCGGCGAGGGGGCACGGTGGTATTGATCGGACCGGGCTCGCCTGCGACGGACGCGGCCGTGTCCGAGTTCAGCCGCCGCGAGGGTGTCGCGGTGTTGGGCCCGCGGCCCTACGCCGACGTCCCCGCCTACATGCAAGGTCTGGATGTGGGCCTGATTCCGTTCCGGGCTCAAGATCCGTTCGTGCAGGGGATCAATCCGAACAAGGTCTACCAGTATCTGGCCGCCGGACTACCCGTCCTCACCACGCCGTTGCTCGATCTGGAAGAGAGTCCGCCGGACCTGATGTTCGCTGCCACGCCGGACGAGATCGTGCAGGCCCTCGACCGAGCGCTCGCCGCCGCACCTGAACCGTCTCGCCGCCGTGCGCTGGCGCGTTCCCATGACTGGGACGCGCTCGCCGTGCGCATGGTGGCCGAGATCGAGGCGCGGCTGCCCGCCGCGTGAGACCCGGAGAACCCCGCATGAGCCGCAGCAAGCCTGAGACCACCAAGGCACCCGGGAAGGGCTTCACGCTCACCACTTCGTGGGTGGCCGTGTTGTTGGCCTTACTCACGATCGTGTTCTTTCACGACGTCGCACTGCCACCACCGGGCGGCGAGACGAAAGTGTTCATGTCGCCCGATGCCACCGCGCCGGTCGGGTTCGTGCGCATCGGCGAGCAGTCGTTGTGGAAGGACCACGTCTACCCGCTGTGGAATCCGTTCGTGTTCCTCGGCATGCCATCGTTCGGTTCGGGCGGCTACAACCCGCTCATCTATCCACCGGACTGGCCGCTAGCGCTGCTGCAGAAAGTACTGCCGCTGCCCGAGATGACATGGTTGCTGCTGTATTACTTCCTGGGCGCGCTGTTCACCTACCTGCTCGCGCGCGAGTGGGGGGCGCGTACGGAAGGCGCATTGCTCGGCGCGATCGCGTTCGTGTTCCAACCCAACCTGGTCGCGGTCGGCGCGCACGGCCACGGCAGCCAGTTGGTGGACTCGGCCTACCTGCCGCTCATGGTGTGGCTGGCGGCACGCTGG
>JAYSRO010000005.1:0-3854 GCA_043720995.1 Candidatus Eiseniibacteriota bacterium | reverse complement strand
TCATCCTGACGCGCTAGCCGCGATCCGGTTGCGTGTGCGGCGGACGGTTCTGCGCGCCGCGACGCGTGGGGCGGCGTGCCTCGCGCTCATCACGCTTGCTTCGATCGCCGCGACGCCGCGTCCGCAGCTCTTGGCCCAGGACGCCGCGTTACCGCCCATCGTGTTCGTCTCACGCAAGCCGGTAAGCGGGGGCCCTCGCGCCGGCGTGCCCGGTCTCGGCTCGCGCCAGCGCGCGCTCGCGCGTGGCGGCAGGCTGATGCTGCGCCGTCCCGATGGTGTTGTCCGTCCCCTCGGCGATGCCAACCGCTTCTTCGATGTGAGCGATCCGTGTGTCTCGTACGATGGCCACATCATCGCCTTTGCAGCGATGACGCGTCCTGATAGCGCGTGGCGCCTCTGGACCATCGATGCCGAGGGCCGTAACGCGAAGCCCGTGACGCGGACGGATCGCGCGATCGACCTGTCGGCGTTCGGGCGCAACGCAAAGTTGTTCCGGCGCTACGACGATCTCGATCCGTGCTGGCTGCCTGATGGTCGGCTGTGTTTCTCAAGCACGCGCTATCCGTTCGTGGCGCAGGCGGGGGGCCCGAGCAGCAACTTGTGGGTGGTGGAGGCCGACGGTCGCGACCTGCTGCGCATCACCGCCGACCGCGACGGTGCTGATGAGCCGTCGATCGATCCCCTCACGGGACGGATTGTGTTCGCGCGCTGGTGGGGCAGTCGTCATCGCGCGAGCAACGCAGAAGCCTCGGGGATCACGCTCGACACGACGCGCGCGCTCAAGGCGGAGCGCCTGATCTTCTGGCACGCGCTCGAAGTCGCCCCCGATGGCGAAGGCATGCGCCTCGCGGGAGGCAATCCGCGCGTGCGCACGGAGTTGATGGCGTACCAGCCGCGGGTACTCGCCGATGGCACGCTCGTGGGCGTCACCGCGGACACGCTGTCGCTCGAGCCGCACCCGGGACGCGTGCGGCTCGCTGTGTATCCGGGAGGGCTCGCGCCACAGGTCAGCTTTCCCGCGGCTCCCGCGCAAATGTGCGCCCCGTCACCATTGCCCGACGGACGGCTGCTCGTCGCCTACGATCCGAGCGGGCGTGGTGACTTTGGGCTGGCGGTGGTCAACGTGAACGGTTCCGGGCTCACGATGCTGACTGACCTGCGCGGCAGCCTCGAGCTCGATCCTGTGGCACTCGTCGCGCGGGCGCTGCCGCCGGCGATCGTGTCGGCCGACCTGCGTGGCCTGCCGCGCCAGGCGCCGCCACGCGATGGCGCGGGGATCGAGCGCGAGAACGACCTGTTCCGTTTCGACTGCCTCAATGTCTTCAGCAATGCGCCCGTCGACGCGCCCGTTCCCGACGCACCTGCCGTGCAGCATGATTTGAAGATCCGGTTCTTCGCCGCGTTCTCGCGGCCTGAGCTGCCTTCGGGGGATTCGGTCGCGTTCCTGCGCGTGGCAGACGTGATGCGCAGCGGTGCGATTCACGAGGAGACGATTCCCGGAGACCTCCCGATGTTCGAGCAATTGATCGACGCGCATGGTCACGTGCTCGAAACGGCGTCGGGTCCGGCGCACGTGCCGGGCTTCAACGCCGGGCGAACGGGAGCCGGCACGCGTTGCGTGGGCTGCCACGTCGGGCACACCACGATCGAGGTGCCACAGAGCTACGCGGCGGCCAAGCGCTTCAACGCCGCACCTTCGGCGACGGTCACTGCGACGAGCGTCGCGCCTGGCACTACCGCGCGCGCCCTGGTTGACCGCCGCACGCGCGGGAGCGCGCAGCAGGTGGCGTGGATCGCCGCGGGAGCGGAGCGTGAGACGGCGACGCTGCGTTGGACGATACCGTTGGCGATCGACTCGCTCGTGCTCTATGGCGTGCGGCCCGATGTGGCCGCGGGCACTGATCTCACACTCGCGGGTTGTGACGTCGCGCTGCGGCTTCACGGCGCAGTGGTGAAGCTGCTGCATGTCACCCAACCGATCGCGGTGGGAGGGACTGCGCTGGGCGCCGGCGGTGTGATCGCGGACGAGGCCGAATTGCGCCCGATACGGCAGGGCGGTGGCATCGCTGGCGTCCCGCGCGTCGGGCTTGCCGAGGTCGAAGCGGTCGCGCGGATCCCCGAGGACTGATCCCTGGGAGCGCTCCGTTCCCGCGCGGATTCGCCCAAACGCGCCGCCGGGCCGTTGCAATTTCGCCCTCGAACCGAGCAAATCGGCTGCGGCCCAAGAGATTGCTTGGCCGCCGTGCGGCCGCTCCGGTACTGTTATTCGCGCCTGCTCCTCCCGGCGCCTCCCCCTCGTGGCGACGGCTTTCTCCGCCAGCTTCCCGATTCGGCACCGCGCTCTGCTTCAATGGAGGACGCCGCATGATGCCCCGCATCCGCCTGCTCGCCGCGCTGTTGCTCGCGGCGGCGCTGCCGTGGTCGAACACGGCGTCGGCCCAGGGGTTCAACAGCATCTGGTCGCGTGATGGCAGCGACGTCATCGCGGTGGGTAACAACGGTGAGAGCTATCGCTCGCTCGACGCTGGCCTGACCTGGACCGAGAGCGTGATCGGCTCGCCCTCGCTCAACCTGCGTGACGTCACGGGACGCGGGCTCGCGATGCTTGCCGTCGGCGATGGCGGCAAGATCTGGTTGAGCGTGAACGCGGGTGGCGCCTGGACGTCAACGACTGCCCCGGGTGCCACGACGCTGCGCGCGGTCGCGATGGCGAGCGATTCGGTGTGGGTGGCGGGCGGCAACGGTGGCGAACTGCTTCGCACGGTCGACGCGGGGGCCAGCTGGGCGGCGGTGTCATCGGGCACCGCGCAAACGATTCATGCGCTCCACTTCACCGATGCGCTCAATGGTTGGGCCGCGGGCGCCGCTGGTACCCTGCTCGCGACCGCGGACGGCGGCGCCAGTTGGAGCCCGGTCGCGATCGCGACCGCCAATGCGTTGTATTCGGTGGATCAACGCGGCAACAAAGTGTGGGTGGTCGGGGCCAACGGCACCGCGTGGCGCAGCACTGATGGCGGCGCGAATTTTGACCCCGTCCCGCTCAAGCTTGACGCGCGCGCGGACGTGCGCAGCGTCGCGATGAAGTCGCCCGACTCGTTGTGGATCGCCGGCGGCGGTGGATTCATTCGCTTCAGCACCGATGGGGGCGCCACGTGGACGTTCCAGCAGCACACGTTGCAGGCGCCGGTCACCCACCTGGCGAACACCGCCAATGGCGTGTGGGCGACCAATTCCGCCAATCGCGTGGTGATCTCGAGCGTCAACAACGGCACGACCTGGCGCATGCCGACGGGCGCCACGGTCAATCGCAACTGGGGCGCGACGCCCCGCTATGTGATCAATGGCCAGACACGCGGTGCCGGCTTCGCGCTCAACCCGGTGGACAAGAACACGATCTACTGCGGCATCGGCTCCAATGTGGTGCGCAGCCGAGATGAGGGCCAGAGCTGGCAGGTGGCCGCCACCTTCCCGTCCGGCTACACGAAGTGCAACGCCTTCGTGGTCTCGCCCAAGGACTCCAACTTGTGGCTGGCCGCGATCAGTGGCGGCACGATGTCGGATCGCGTTTACCGCACCATCGACGGGGGTGCGAGCTGGAACATCTCGGTGACGCACGAGTTTGGGGAGTATGGCATCCCACTCGAGATGAGCCCCGACCAGCCCGACACCGTGTACTTCGGTGGCGAGTTCAATGCCACGGGCGCAGCACAGGTGCCGCTGTACAGGACCTTCAACTTCGGCGCCTCCTGGGACTCCATCCAGACCGCGTTGTTCCGTAGTCCCTGCGACATCGTCGTGGTGCCCGAGACGACGGGCGTCATCATCATTGGTGACGGCGTCACCGGCTCGGGACG
>JAYSRO010000004.1:0-1854 GCA_043720995.1 Candidatus Eiseniibacteriota bacterium | reverse complement strand
AGGGCATGCGGGCCAGGGTCGGGTTCATCAGTGACTGTTCACCGGCGCGCGATAGCCCGCCGGCTTGCGCTGCGGCGTCTTGGCCGGCGGCACCGCCGGCGCAGCGAGCCCTGGAGCCTTGGCACCAGGGCTGGTCCTGGCGAGTGCGAACACGTCCGCGGGCACCTGCGCACCGCGCACGGCTGCCGCCGCCCGCGCGAACACGGGATCACGCTCGAGCGCCACCTGCGCGGCACCCGCGTCGCCGCCCGACCGGCGGGCGATCTCGCGGCGCGCGATCGCGGACAGCGCATCGCGCTCGAGCGCGAGCGAATCCGCCGAGGCGCTCAAGTGCTCCCCCTTGAGGAACGCGAGCAATTCGGGCCACACCACCGCGGCCGCCGGCACCGGCGCGTCCTTGGCGGGATGCGCGGACTCGAAGCGCCGCGCAAAGCGGAGCGCCATGCCCCGGCGCTCGAATTCGGCGGCCAGCCTGCCCAGCGTATCGGCGGCGACCACGAGGTCGGGCGTGATGCCACCCCCGCCCAGCACGGTGCGGCCCGCGGCGGTGTGGTAGACCGGGCGCGTCGTGGTGTCGCGCGGAGCCGCCGTGGCGGTCGCACTGTCGGGCGATGCATCGCCCTCGTCATCGTCGGCCAGCGGATCGGCGGGCGCCTCATCTCGCACGAGACGATGGATCGAACGCCCGCTCGGGGTGTAGTACAGCGCCGTGGTGAGCTTCACCGCCGCCGCGCGCCCAGGCACCGTGAAGACGTTCTGCACCGAGCCCTTGCCGAAGGAAGTCCGCCCGACGATCAGGGCGCGGTCGAGATCCTGCAGCGCACCCGACACGATCTCGGAGGCCGACGCGCTGCCCTCATCGACGAGTACCGCCATCGGCCAGCGCAGTTCCGGGCTCGCGTCACCGGCGAAGTAGCGGCGGTTGAGCGCGGGATTGCGGCCGCGCGTCGAGACGATTTCGGAGTTGCGCGGCACGAAGTGCTCGGTGACATCGACCGCCTCGTCGAGCAGCCCGCCCGGATTGCGGCGCAAGTCGATCACCAGGCCGGTCGCTCCCTGGGCGCGCAGCTTCGACACCGCCTCGCGCAGCCGCGTGTCGGTGTCCTCGGCGAACCGCGAGATGCGCAGGTAGCCGACGTTACCGGGGGTGACGAAGGCGTACGGGACGCTCGTTACGACGATCTCGCGCCGCGTCAACGGCAACTCGAAGTCGCTGGCCGCGCCGTCGCGGAAGATCGACACCACGACGCGCGTGCCGGCGGGACCACGCAGGGCGCCCGCCACGTCATCGAGCGAATAGTCGGTCGTCGACTTGCCATCGACCTTCACGATGGCATCGCCGCTCTGGATACCCGCGTCCCATGCCGGGCCGCCTTCGATCGGCGCGATGACCGTCGGGAAGTGATCGCGGATCCCGACTTCGAGGCCGACGCCGCTAAACGTGCCGCGGGTGACTTCCTGCAGGCTCCCGTATTCCTTGGCGTCGAGGTACTGCGAATAGGGATCGAGCGTCTGCAGCATGCCTTGAATGGCGCCCTTCATGACGCGTGGGGGATCGATGGGCTCGACGTAGTTCTGGTCGACCTGGTGCAACACTTCGACGAATTTGTCGACGTTCGAATACAGCTCGCCGCGGGCGCCCACTCCGCCACTCCACCAACCCACCGCGAACAATGCGGCGACCAGCACGGCTGCGACGATTCGCCGGGACATCAACGAACCTCCGGTGGGTAGGGGGTTGAGCTACGGGATAGCGGTGGACGGGCACACCGGGCGGCATCGCGGGGTGCTCCGGTTCGGGGCGACGATTGTAGCACAAGGCGGAGCGTCACCTGCCGGGGGTCGTGGCGCCGC
>JAYSRO010000003.1:0-3877 GCA_043720995.1 Candidatus Eiseniibacteriota bacterium | reverse complement strand
CCGTGATCGACCTGCGCATGTTCGCCCTGCGCGATTTCGCCGCGGGCAACGCGGTGGTCGGGCTCCAGAACCTCGCGATGTACGCGCTGCTGTTCCAGTTGCCGATCTTCTTCGAGCAGGTGCGCGGCATCCACTCCGGCACCACCGGCCGCGCCCTGATCGGCATGATGGTCGCGATGGTCCTGTTCGCGCCGGTCGGTGGCCGCCTCGCCGAACGATTCGGCGCGCGCCCCATCGCGTTCATCGGTTGCGTGGTGTCGCTCGCGGGCATCTTCGTGATCTCGGACTTCGCGAAGCTCGCGGTGCCGGCGGACGCGTTGATCGGCCTGATCCTGGTCGGCGCCGGGCTCGGGCTCGCGACATCCCCGTCGCAATCGGCCGCCATGAGCGCCATCGATCACGCGCAGGCGGGCATGGCGGGCGGGGCACTCTCCACCTCGCGCTACCTGGGCGGCGTCCTCGGCATCTCGATTCTCGGCGCACTGCTCGCGGCGAATCCGGGCGTGGTCTCGCACCACGCCGCGGCGATCTGCTACATGGTGGCGCTGGCACTCGCGGCACTCGCGGCGTTGATGCTGCCGGGACGGCTGCGGAGCTCCCTGATTGTCGCTGACTCCGCGGCACGCTAGCCTCACCCAATGCTGACCTTCCTCCCCACTCGCGACACCGCCCGCATGGCCGCGGCGCGCCAGGCCGAATTGGATTTCCCGGCAAAGACGGCCGCCGCACTCGGGCGCTCGGCGATGGAGGCCGCGACGCGCGGGCACTATCGCTTCGGCCGCGACCAGCGTGTCGATTGGAGCCACTACGTGAAGGCGGCGCTGCGCTCCAAGAAAAGCATCCCGCCCGATGGCAAGCTGTTGAAGCCGCGGCCCAAGGCGTTCACCGAGACGCGCATTCTGGTGACCAACGAGACGACGCTGGGCGTGGCGAGGCGGCTCGTCGAAACGGGAGTGGAGCCGCTCGCGCTGAACTTCGCCAACGGCGTTCAACCGGGTGGCGGATTCTTATCGGGAGCGCGCGCGCAGGAAGAGACGCTTTGCCGCTCGAGCGCGTTGTTCCAGACGCTCGTCAACGACCGCATGTACGACGAGCATCGCCAACGTCCACTGCCGGATTCAACGGACTGGGCAATCTACTCGCCCAACGTTCCCGTGTTCCGCACCGATGATGGCGCAGAAATCGAGACGCCGTACCTGTTGAGCTTCATCACCTGCGCCGCGCCCTACGCGCCCGAGGTCGGGCAGCCGGTGTCAGCCAATTTGTTGAAACAACGCATCCATCGCGTACTGGCGATCGCGCGCGCCTACGGGTACTCGACATTGGTGCTCGGCGCGTGGGGGTGTGGCGCATTCGCCAACGACCCCCATCGCACCGCCACCGATTTCCGCCAGGCCCTCGAGCACGACTTCAGCGGAGCCTTCGCCGAGATCGTGTTTGCCATCACCGACTGGTCACCCGAGCGAAAGTACCTGGGACCATTCCGGGACGTGTTCTCGGGGTAGCGCTCGCGTGCGTCGTGCTGCGCGCCTCGCTTAGCTCATCGCCCAGAACCCGATCGGCACTCCGCCCGGCGCCTTGACGATCGCGATCCAGCCCATGCCGCCCGGGATTTCCATCGGCGACATCATCTCGACGGCCCCCGCTGCGAGCGCCTTCTTGTACGTGGCCTGGATGCCCTTGACCTCGCAGTAGGGAATCGTGCCCGGGAGCTCCGGCGGGTTGTTGGAGCGGATGCCGCCGCCGGTATCATTCTGCGAACGCCACATGTGATACGGCCCGTCGGGCGTCGGCATGGCCTGCTGGAACTTCCAGCCGAGCACCTTCTGGCACCACGCTTTGGTCGCGGGCGGGTTGGCGCTCGCGAGCTCGGTGTGCGTGATGAGGCCGATGCGCGACATCGCCGCAGCGGCGGGCTTTGATGCGGCGGCCGCGCGCTTGGCGGGACGCGACTTCGATTTCGCCTTCGCCTTTGTCTTCGCCTTCGGGTTGGGATTCGCCTTCACCGTTGCGCGCTTCTTCGTCGCCTTCTTGCCACGAGCAGCCTTGGCCATGGAATTCTCCCGTAGTGATTCGCCGAACTCGAACGTGAACGTTTACGACCCACGCCGCGAAAGTATTCAGGTTCGACCGTGCTTGCAACGCCCGTGATTCGTGCGTTGACGCGCCGGGCCCGGGCCGCCAGGCTATTGGGGTGTCATCGTCCCGTTACCGCTGCCGAACTTCGGACTTGCGGGTGGGGCGCTATCGCGAGGTCACCATGTACACGGTCATTCGAAACTACCCGTCGGCTCCCACGCTCGCGAACGATCTGACCCAGCGCCGCGCCGAGATCGAAGCCTTGATCAGCGGCATCCCCGGATTCGTCTCGTACTACCTGATCAAGACGGACCATGGTGCCACGTCGGTCACCGTGTGTGCGGATCGCGCGGGTTGCGACGCCTCGACGCAGAAGGCGGGCGAGTGGATTAAGCAGAACCTTCCGGATTTGAAGCTCGCGGCACCGCAGATATTTGCCGGCGAGATCGCAATCACGTTTTCCGGCGCCAAGACGGTGAGCGCCTAGCTCGCCCACACCCATCGCGTCGTGTTCCATGGAGACGGGCGGGGAAACTTCCCGCCCGTTTTCGATTCCCGGCCCACGCGGCGAACGCGTTTGCCGACGATTTATTAACACAAGGCCCGCCAACGTCTTCCAACGCCTCAGCCGTCGGTAATCCCCGGCGAGTCAACTCCCAGCCAACTCCTTCCACCGATGCTTCTGGCGGTTACTGAAGCACGGGTCTGGCGGTGCGCATTCGCACGCGGATCCCGAGGCGTCTTGCTCACCCCTTGGAAGGAAGCATCCCATGGCACTGCGTTCGCTGGAGTCGCGTGCTGTTCCGTTCCGGGTTCAGGGATTTCCTGTCCTGACCCTCCTGCTGTTCGGTCTCCTGCTCGTGGGGCCAGCTTGGGCCGCCGCGGGGCCGCCGCGTTTCCACCAGTTCACCCCCCCGACGGGCGTGGGTGATGACTCGGGTGAGCCATCGATCGGCAGCAATTGGACGCGTGAGCAATCGTTCACCAACAGCCTGCGGTCGATTCCCAACGGTGGCACGGCGAATTACTTCGGCGGGTTCTCGCCTTACATGCTCAACGTCGTGTTCAACGACTGCCAGTCGCCGGCGGTCGCGACCTGGAACCAGAAGCCCTTGCTCACCGCCAGCACACCACGTGCGTTGGGCGACCCCATTCTGTTCACGGACCGGGTGACCGGCCGCACCTTCGTCACGCAGGAGGAGGGGGGCACACCGTCGGGCAGCACCACGGACTTCACGGACGATGATGGCGACACGTTCAACCCGAGCCAAGGATCGGGCGCGCCGTCGTGTGTCGATCACGAGACCGTGGGCGGCGGGCCGTTTCATGCTCCGCTGTCGAGTCCTGTCTATCCGCACGCGGTCTACTATGCGTCGCAGTGCGTCGCGGATGCCACGATCGCGCTCAGTCTCGATGGGGGCCAGACATTCGGGGCGTCGGTTCCAATGTTCACGATCAGCGATTGCGCCGGTCTGCATGGGCACATCAAGGTGGCGTTCGACGGAACGGTCTACGTTCCGGACAAGGCGTGCGGGGGAAGCCTGCCGTATCACGAAGGCGGCCAGGCTTCGGTGATCATGTCCGAGGACAATGGTCTTACCTGGGCGATCCGCAGCGTGCCGGGATCCACCTCGATGGTGGACGACGATGCTTCCGTCGGGGTGGCGAACAACGGCAACATCTACCTCGGCTGGCAGTCGGCGGACGGCCACCCGCGCATCGCGATGTCGAGCGACAAGGGCCTGCACTGGGGACCGCTCCGTGACGTGGGCGCATCGCTCGGTATCCAGAACTGCGC
>JAYSRO010000002.1:0-1864 GCA_043720995.1 Candidatus Eiseniibacteriota bacterium | reverse complement strand
TCGCGGCCGTCCACCAACCGAAGCCCCGTCAGGCGCCCCTTCGCGTCACGCACCAATTCCTTGGGCACCGCGCGCTCCACCAGCCGCACGCCCTCGCGCCGCGCCAGTTCCAGCTCGTGCGCATAGCCCGGCATGTCGGCGGCGGCGCGACGGTAGAGCAGCGAAACTTCGGGCACGCCCAGCTGCGCGAGCTCACGCACCGCATCGAGCGAAGTGTTGCCGCCGCCGATCACGATGGCGTGACCGATGCCGCGAATCTCGAGCGCGGGATCGAGCTTCATCTTCTCGATCCACGCGGTCGCGCCGATGACGCCGGGGCCGTCCTCGCCCGGGATGCCGAGCTGCGAATCGGCACCGAGGCCTGAGCCAAGGAACACCGCATCAAAGTCTTTCAATAAATCGGCGGCCGAGACATCACGGCCGACTTCGACCCGATCCTTGATCGTCACACCCAGCGAGCGCACGAACTCGATCTCACGCATCGCGTCATGCACATGCATCTTGTAGGGCGCGATGCCCGTGGTGTTGAGACCGCCCGTAATCGGCTTCTTCTCGAACACCGTGACCGCGACACCTTCGAGCGCCAGGTAGCCCGCCGCCGCGAGTGACGCAGGCCCGGATCCGACGCACGCCACTTTTTTGGTGGTTGCCGGGGCCTTCGTAAAGACTTTTAGCGCATTCGCCGGGTCCAGCACCGACTCGGTGGCGTAGCGCTGCAGGCGACCGATCGCAATCGGCGTACGGTGCCAGTCGTTGTAGACGCACGCACCCGCGCACAGGACTTCGACGGGGCACACGCGCGCGCAGGAATAACCCAACAGGTTCGCCGAAAGGATCCGCTTCGCCGAGCCGCGCACGTTGTCGGTAGCGATCTTGCGGATGAAGCCCGGAATGTCGATGCCCGTCGGACACGCGGTGACACACGGGGCATCGTGGCAATAGAGGCAGCGGTTCGCCTCGGCAATGGCCTCGCCCTGCGAATAGGGCGACTTGGCGTCGGCCAGCAGCAACTCGAGGCGCTGCTCAGGCAGCATTTCAGCGGATCGCGGCGCGTTCATGGACTTTGCGGGCTCCCTGGTGCGTTCGTGTGGCGCAGCTGCGGCGGGCCAGCATGGACGCGGCACGCACTCAGCGAGCATAGGCCACGCGGGTATCCGGGGTGAAGCGGGAATCGGCAAGCGGGAATCGGCAACCTGCGGGAATCGGCAACCCGGGGGGGGGCGGGGCATTGGGTGGGTGCATCCCGGAAGGCGAGTTCGCGCGAAAAATTACCTTGACCGACTTGGACGTTGCCGCAGGTACCCCTCCGACAATGCCACGCCGGCTTGCTGCCAGCGCACGCAGGATGCCGCCCTGCGCGTCGTGTTGAGCTTCCCCGCGCGGATTTCGCGTCGACAGGCGATGTGCCCTGCACGTGCCCGCAATCGCGCCCGAAATCGCGATGCTACATTCATCGCCTGCGTGGGCGGGCGCTCCGTCCAAGTACCATCCGCCCCCGAGGCAGGTGGTGTTCGCGATGAGCAAGAATTGCATTCGTCAAGTGAGCAAAAATTCCGTTCGTCACATGAGCGACTTCGTGCTGAAGCGTGAGTTCACGGCTGCGCTGACCGATGTGCGCCGACTCGAATTCGCCCGGTGCCGCCGACTCCGCCGGTGTTTAGTGTCGCGTTACAGGCCCCGGGGCCTGTTGTGGAAACAACGTTCACAGTGAACGCGCCGCCCACGGCAGCCTCTCCGGCGGCGGCGACTTCGTTGTTTAGTGTCACGTTACAGGCCCCGGGGCCTGTTGAGACGTGCACCGAACCCGCGCCAATCGTGGATGTTGCTCAAACGCAAGTGGAAGTTCCTGATGCGCCACCGAAGC
>JAYSRO010000001.1:0-21914 GCA_043720995.1 Candidatus Eiseniibacteriota bacterium | reverse complement strand
CTTCAAAAACAGCATGACGGGCTCACGCGCTACCGCACGAAGACGCAGCCTGAACCGCGGGGAACGCGCCCTCGGTACTGGCAGGGGCGCCACCGCGGGCGCACCGGTCTTGCCGGCGGGCGCCGCGAGCCATGACGGCCCTGACGAGCAGGGCCAGATCACTATGTTGTTGTGGTGCCGAATCTACTTCCCGGAAAACCCTCCGGGCCCAAGCATGGCTGGGGCGGGAGGATTCGAACCTCCGGATGCGAGAGCCAAAGTCTCGTGCCTTACCGCTTGGCCACGCCCCACCATAGAGTCAGGGATCCCGCTCCATCACGGACATTCCTTCAAAACCCCGCGAAATGGGCGGTTGGCTCTAATTCCAGCGCCGCGCAAGTCCTAGGCTCAGGGCTGCGGACAGTACAGGGGGCCTCGCCACGGTGTCAATTCACCGGGCAAGGTCCTGTCACCATGCGTTCTAGCGGGTTTCCGAGGTCCGCTATTGACGCTAGTCGCCGCGGTCCTCGTGGTCCGCCGGAACCGTGGCGTGCCGCTGCTGCGGCGGCCGCACGAGTTCCTTCTCGTACTCTGCGAGCACCATGTCGGTCAGGTACTTGCGCGTCCCGTCGTTGATCGGGTGCGCAAGATCCTGGTGCTGCCCATCGGGGCGCTTGCGGCTCGGCATCGCCACGAACAGGCCCGTGTTGCCACGGATGACCTTGAGACCCCGGATCACGAACGCATTGTTCAGCGTGATGCTGACGAACGCCTTGAGCTTTTCGTCCGTGCGCAGTGAGACGCGAACTTCGGTGATCTCGATCATCGCGCGATCCCCTGTGAGGGGTGCGTGCACCGCCATCCCGCCTTGGGACAGTGGACCCGCGGGGGATCCACGTCTTGAGCGCCTAGCATCCTTGCCTCCAGCCCGAAGCTACGAGCGACCGTTGAGCTTCAATCCCCGCCCCATGGAGCGAACGAGGTAGAGCGCTTCCGTTCCCTGGAATCGACGCACTGCATCGGTGCCGGCGCGTCCTTCAGGAAGCAGGCCCACCACTGCCGAGCCGCTGCCTGTCATGTGTACGGACGTGGCACCTGCCGCCTCGAGGCGTTCCTTGAGCGCGATGAATGCTGCCTGCCGAATGCCCATTGCCGACTCGAAAGTATTCCCGAGTCGCATTGCGCGTTCGGCGCTCACCCGCTCCACCCCAAGGGTTTGCGCCGATCTTATGATTGCACTCCAAGGTGTCAAGTGCTTTCTGCGACGGTCGATCACCGCGAAGGCTTGAGCGGTGCTGATGCCCCATCGCGGCACTGCAATCAGCGCCCGGAACGGCTTCGCCAATTTCAGCGAAGTGAGGCGCTCCCCTCGCCCGCGACCCAACGCGGTGCCGCCGATCGTGGCGAACGGGACATCCGAGCCCAGTTCCGCCCCGAGGGTGATGCGCTGCTCGCGCGACAGCGGGATGCCGTGGACCGCCGCGAGTCCGGCCAGGGCAGCGGCCGCATCGGCGCTTCCCCCTCCCAATCCGGCGCGGGCCGGGATGCGCTTCACCAGTTCGAATTCGGCGCCCGACTCGATCCCGAAGCGTTCCGCCAGCAATCGCGCCGCGCGCAGCACGAGGTTGCCCGCGCCCGCGGGTACCGCGGTCTCGGCCACCCGCGCCAGCCGCCCGCGCACCGCAGCGTGTTCGTGGCGCACGCGCAGCGAGAAGCCGCTGCGTGTGCGGCGTACCGTCAGCGTGTCGCTGAGCGACACCGACTGGAAGATCGTGACCAATTCATGGAAGCCGTCCGCTCGCACAGGGCCCACGGCAAGCCCGAGATTGAGCTTGGCGCGCGCCTCAATCGTCACGCTGCGGGGCGCGACCGGTGCGGCGCGGCGTGCAGGGCCCGAGCTCACACGCGATACAGAATCAGCACGACGGCGAGCAGGTAGAGCACCACGCAGCCGGCCATCGGCCGGTCGGTGAGCAACACCATGGAGGGATCCTCGGCCTGCTCGCTGACCCTGAGCACGTAGAGATAGCGGAAGATGCCGTAGGCCACGAACGGCAGCGTGTAGAGCATGGCACCCGTGCCGAACTTGGCGACCGTCGAGGGCCAGATGGTGTAGAGCGCGTAGCCCATCATGCTGGCCGCCGCCGAGACCATCAGCAGCCCATCGAGCAACTCGGCGCTGTATTGCTCGAGCACGCGACGCTGCACGGGGGCCGCATCGCCTGCATTGGCCAACTCGCGGCGACGCTTGGCGAGTGCCAGGAACAACGCGCCGAAGAACGTGCACACCAGCAGCCACGGCGACAATTCGGTGCCGGGCGCAGGCCCGCGCAGCAACTCGACGCCGGCGATCGCCCGCAGCACGAAGCCGAGGGCGATGACGAACACGTCGATCAGCACGATATTGCGCAGTCCCAGGCTGTAGGCGACGTTGAGGCAGACGTAGAGCGCAGCGGCGAGCATGAAGCCACTGCCCAACCACCACGAGGTGGCGAGTGCGACCGCAAGCAACGGGAACAGCGCCCCCCACGCCACGGCCGCGGGCAGGCGGCCCGAGGCGATGGGGCGGTTCTTCTTGCGCGGGTGCAAGCGGTCTGCCGGCGCATCACGCAGGTCGTTGAACAGGTAAGTGCAGCCGGCCAGCAGCGAGAACGCCAAGAAGCCAATCGCCGCTCGCAGCACCAGCGCGGGATCGCTGAAGTGCTGCGAGAACAGCACGCCCGCGAACAGCAGCAGATTCTTGGTCCACTGCTTGGGGCGCAGCGCGGCGATGAGCGCCAGGATCACCGCGTTCTCTTGGCTCCGGCGCCGGGCTTGCGGCTGGGCTTCGCGCGCTTGGCGGGAGCCGCCTTCGCGGCACCCGCGCCCTTGGAGGCAGCCGGCTTGAGGGCCACCACGCGCTTCGGCTTGGGCGAAGTGCGCGAAGTACCGCTGCCGTTCCCTTCGAACAGCGTGCGCTCGATCAACTCGCACCACGCGTGCCCCATCGCGATGTGACCTTCCTGGATGCGCGGCGTCGAGAAGCTGGGGGTGATCAGCGCGAGGTCGCACTTGGCCGCGAAGCTCGAGCCCTTGGCACCAGTGAAACCGATCACTGTCATGCCGAGCCGCTTGGCCGATTCGACGGCGCGCGTCACGTTGGCCGAGCCGCCACTGGTGGAGATGGCGACGAGCACGTCTCCCGCCACACCCAGACCCTCGAGCTGGCGCGAGAACACCTGGTCGTAGCCATAGTCGTTGCCGATCGCGGTGACCGACGAGGTGTTCGTCGTCAGCGCCACGGCCGGCAGCGGCGGCCGGTCGAACGTGTAGCGTCCGGCCAATTCAGCAGCGAGGTGCTGGGCATCCGCGGCACTCCCGCCGTTGCCACAGAAGTACATCGTGCCGCCATTCTGCAGGCTGATGATCGCGGCCTCCGCGGCGGCGGCGACGGCGTTGGCGTTGGCATGCTCGAGACGGCGCATCGAACTGCCGGAATCACGCAGGGCGGTACGCGCCATGCGTTCCAGCGGGCCCCGGGGGGGCGTCAACTTACGCTTCATGCGTCGGCTCCTCGGTGACAGATGGGGAATCGTGCCGTGCCCCGTGAAGGGATCCGGCGAGCGGTGGTGAGCTTAAGGCTCAGGTGCCGCGTGACTCTAGGTATCGGTCAACCGCCTCCCGCCAATGAGGCAAACGCTGGCCCGTCACCCGCTCGGCCATCTGGTTATTCAACACCGAGTAAGCCGGGCGCGGGGCCGGGCGTCCGAGGCTCGCGGTGTCGGTCTTCTCGACCGGCACGCTGAACCCGGCGCGGCGTACGGTGTAATCGGCCAGGTCCCACCACGTGCAGTCGCCCGAATTCGTAACATGGAATGTGCCGTACTGCGACCGCTCGGCGAGCCGCACCAGCATGGGTGCCAGGTCGCGGGTCCACGTCGGCGAGCCACGCTGGTCATCGACGACCCGCAGGCCCTCGCCCGAACGCGCGCGGTTGACGACGGTGTCGATGAAGTTGTGGCCGCCGGCGCCGAACACCCACGAGGTTCGCACGATGGCGTGGCGCGGCAACAACTCGCGCAGCGCCTGCTCGCCCGCCCACTTCGAGGCGCCGTACACGGACTGAGGCGACACCACGTCGTACTCGCGATAGGGCCGGTTCGCGCGCCCGTCGAACACGTAGTCGGTCGACAGCGTGAGCACCGCCGCACCGCACTGCGCGGCGACCTGCGCCACGTTGCGAGAACCCAGTCCGTTCACCGCGTGAGCGCGATCAGGGTCACTCTCGCAATCATCGACCTTGGTCCACGCCGCGAGGTGAAAGATCCAGTCCGGCTTGAACATCTCGACGGCATGATTGAGCGCCCCCGGCACCGCGACGTCGGCATCGCCGCGCCCCAGTCCCAGCGTTTCGTGGCCCGCCTGCTCGAGCGCGGGCAGCAGCGCATGCGCGAGCATGCCCCTGGCTCCCGTCACCAGTGCCTTCACGACAGCTCCACATGACTCGAGTCTCCGAGCACCAGCCGGTAGGAACGCGGCAACGTGTCCACGGCGCGCACCACGACATCGCGGCCGATCAGGCTCGAGTCGATGCGCTGGGGCACGTGTTCGAGGCGGCTGCCTTCGAGCACGATCGAGTGTTCGATCTCGCTGGAGTGCAACTGCACCCGGTCGCCCAGCGAGGTGAATGGCCCCACGTAGGAGTCGATGATACGCGCGTTCGCACCGATCGCCAGCGGACCGCGCAGGCGTGAGCGCTCGACCACCGCACCGGGCCCGATCACGACCGTGCCCTCGATCGTCGTCGCCGCGTCGACCTGGCCTTCGACGGACGTCTCGAGTGCGCCGAGCATCATGCGATTGCCCTCGAGCATGTCCTCGACCTTGCCGGTGTCCTTCCACCAGCCGGTGATGACGTGGGAACGCACACGCTTGCCCGTGGTGATCAGGTGCTGGATCGCATCGGTGATCTCGAGTTCGCCGCGGCGCGACGGCTGGATCGCGCGCACCGCGTCGAACACGCAATTGCTGAACAGGTAGACGCCGACCAGCGCCAGGTCGCTGCGCGGGTTCGCCGGCTTTTCCTCGAGGCGGACGACGCGGTCGCCGGCCAACTCGGCGACGCCGAACTCGCTCGGGTTGCGCACCTTGGCCAGCAGGATCTGCGCGTCGGGCTGCTCGGCCTCGAACTCGCGCACGAACGGCGCCACGCCGTCCTTGATCAGGTTGTCGCCGAGGTACATGACGAACGGCTCGCCCGCCATGAACTTCTCGGAGATTTTCACCGCATGCGCAAGGCCCAGCGGCGCTTCCTGCTCGATGTACTCGACCTCGAGCCCGAAGCGCGAGCCATCGCCCACCGCCTGGCGGATTTCCCATTGGCTGTTGACCATCACCGTAACCATTTCGCCGGTGCGGTGATCGGGGCGCAACATCTCGCTCGGGTCGCTGACGACGATGCCGACCTGGCGGATGCCCGCGTCGCGCAGCGCTTCGAGTCCGAAGAACAACACGGGCTTGTTCGCGACCGGGACCAACTGCTTGGCGCTGGTGTGCGTGATCGGCCTGAGCCGCGTGCCGCGGCCACCGGCAAGTACGAGAGCCTTCATGCGAGAGCCTCCTGAATCAAACGACGTGCCTCGGCCATCGCCGCGGCGAGCTTGGATGCGTCCTTGCCCCCGGCCAACGCCAGGTGCGGCTTGCCGCCCCCTGACCCGCCTGTCACTTGCGCCACCTTGCGCACCAGATCCGACGCATTCAGCTTCTTTTCCGCCACGAGGTCATCGGTCACCGCCGCAAGGAAGGCAAGCTTGCCCTCGCCCGGCACGGCCAGCACCGCGGCCCCACGTTTGAGCGCGCCACGCAGCGCATCAGCCGCATCGCGCACCGCCGCGGGGTCCGAGCCCGCCGCGAGTTCGGCCACGACCCAACGCCCGCCCGGCGCGACGGTCGCGGACTCGGCGAGCCGCGTCATCTCGGCCGCCAGTCCGCCGCGCGCCGCTTCCGCCTGCTGCTTCTCGAGCTTGTCCCGTTCGGCCTTGAGCTTCTCGATCTGCTCAGGCACCGCGGCCGGGCTGACCTGAAGCGTGTTGGCGACGTGGTGAAGCGTGTCGCTCTGTTGGCGCAGCCAGCGCACCGCCTCGTGGCCACACAGCGCCTCGACACGGCGCACGCCACTGGCAATCGAGGCGTCGCTGGTGATGATGAACGCGCCGATTTCGCCGGTGCGCGAAACGTGCGTGCCGCCGCAGAATTCCCGGCTGAGCGGAATGCCCGCATCGGGCACCGCATCGACGGTCACGACGCGCACATTCGCGCCATACTTCTCGCCGAACAACATCATCGCGCCCAGCTTGCGCGCCTCCTCGATCGGCAGCACGGCCGTCTGCACGGGCAGGTCGCGCAGCACCCACTCGCTCACGGCAGCGGCTATTCGCTCGAGCTGCGCATGCGTCGGCGCTTCGAAGTGGTTGTAGTCGAAGCGCAAGCGCTCTGGCGACACCAGCGAGCCGGCCTGGCGCACGTGCGAACCCAGCGCCTCGCGCAGCGCCGCGTGCAGCAGGTGCGTCGCCGTGTGGTGACGCATCGTAGGACGTCGCTGCGCCAGATCGACGCGCGCCTCGGCGTGCCCTGCCGTGGCGTCCGCGATGAACTTCGCGCGCTCCGCCGAAGGCAGCGCCACGCGATGCACGATCGCATCCTGCTCCTTGCTCACGTGGCTTAAGCGCGCGCTCACGCCACCCGCGACGATGCGACCGCCATCCGCTACCTGGCCGCCCATCTCGGGGTAGCACGGCGTGCGGTCGAACACGAGCTCGACTTGATCCGCGTCCGCCGCGCGCCAGCGGCGCAGCGTCATGCCGGTGAGATCAAACTGACCGAAGCCCACGAACTCGGAGTCGGCGCCTTGCGAGACCACCGTCCACTCGCTCTTCGCCGCCCCTTCGCCCTTCTTGAACTTGCTGGCGTCGCGGGCACGCGTGCGCTGCTCTTCCATCGCCGCTTCAAACCCCGCGCGATCCACCGTGACACCGCGCTCCTGCGCGAACTCCTCGGTCAGTTCGAACGGGAAGCCATAGGTATCGTGCAACGCGAACGCCTCGGCACCGTTGATGGCGCCGGAAGCTCCAGACAACAATTGTTCGAGCCGGAGCAACCCCGCCTCGTAGGTCTGGATGAATGCCGCCTCTTCCTGCTCGAGGATGCGCGCGATCGTGTCACGGCGCGCCGACAGTTCCGGGTAGTGACCACCGAAGCGGTCGCACACCAGCCGCGCCGTGTCGGCGAGCAGCGGAGCGTCGTGAATCGCGAGTCCGTGGCGCGCGCGGCCGCGCGTGACGGCGCGGCGCAGCAGGCGGCGCAGCACATAGCCCGCGCCCTCATTGCCCGGTAGTGCCCCTTCGCCGATCGCGAATGTCAGGGCGCGCGTGTGGTCGGCGATGATGCAGGCATCGCGCCGCGCCACCGCATCGGTGCGGCTCGCGCGCGACAGCCCAAACACATGCTCGACGAGCGGCGCGAACAAGTCGGTCTCGAAGATCGACAGCTTGCCCTGCAGAATCACCGCGAGACGCTCGAGCCCCATGCCGGTGTCGATGCCCGGCCGCGCGAGTTCACGCAGCGTCCCGTCGGGCTGGGCGTCGAACTGCGGGAACACGAGGTTCCAGAACTCCATGAAGCGATCTCCGGGATCACCCGGCGACTCGCCCCAGAACGCATCGGGCGCAAGATAGGCGGGGCGCTGTTCGCCCAGGTCGAAATACATTTCGCTGCACGGGCCGCACGCGCCCTGTCCGCCGGCGGGCCCCCAGAAGTTGTCCGCCCGGCCGAGTGCGACGATGTGGTCCTCGGCGACGCCCAACTTCCTCCACATCCCCGCGGCCTCGTCATCGCGCGGCAGCTTGCCTTCACCCGCGAAGATCGAGCAGTAGATGCGCTGCTTGGGCAGGCCCAGCACCTGGGTCACGAACTCCCACGCCCACACGATCGCCTCTTCCTTGAAGTAGGCGCCCTTGTCCCGCGGGCCAAACGAGAAGTTGCCCAGCATCTCGAAGAATGTGTCGTGGCGCGGCGTCAGCCCGACGCGCTCGAGATCGGTGAGGCGCAGACTCTTCTGGATCGACGCGGCGCGCGTGTAGGGCACGTCGCCCTCGGCCGTGTAGTAGGGCTTGAACTGCACCATGCCCGCCGTGGTGAACAGCAGCGTGGGATCGTTGGGCACCAGCGGGGACGAGGGCACGATGGTGTGCCCGCGTTCGCGGAAGAAACCCAGAAAGGCGTCGCGCAGCTCGGGCGCAGTTCGCGTGACAATACCGGAGGAGGGACTCATGACCGAGCAAGATAGCCGCTCCAGAGCCATCTTGCACGGGGCTCACGCCTCGCGTGCCGCCCCGCGTGCGCCCAGTGTCACGCCCCGCAACGCGGCTACGCGGCCAGGCGCTTTCCCCGCGCCCGCGCGACCACGAATTGCCGCCGCGCCAGACGCTGCCCGGCCCCGCTCATGCGGATCGTTGCCCGGACGCAGCCCAACAGCGGGGCCGGCAGGCGGCCCTCGCCTCCATAGAGGAGTTCGAGCTGGATCACGTCGAGCCCGCAGCCACCCAGGATGTCGCGAAACTGATCGGGCGTGAAGGTCCGCTCGTGGGCATAGCGGTGCACCACTCCCGCGTCGTCCGTGTAGGAACCGTGGACTTCCTCACGCAGCGCATCGAGCCGCTGCGTATGCGCCGGGTTGGCGCCGTTGATGTCGCCGATCACCAGCACGCCCTCGGGAGCCAGACGCCGCGCCACCCCTTGAAGGAAGGGTTCGACCGGGTCGATGTGCGAGATCGCGTTGTACACCCACACCACATCGAAGTCCGGCCCCATCTCCTGCGTCACGTCGGACAACACGTTATCGACTTCGAGACGGCGCCCAGTGTGCTCCGCGAACAGTGCCAACCGCTGGCGCGCTACGCGCAGGCGGTCGTCGCGCAGGTCCGCGGCCACGACATGCGCGCCCATGCAGGCGTACAGCATGCTGAAGGTGCCGAAGCCCGAGCCGGCATCGAGCACGCGGACCGGCTCGCCGCCGGCAGCGCGGAACGAGGCGAGCGATGCGATGCGGCGCGCGACCCAGCCGGTGTCGGAATTCCACAGTCCGCGCAGGAAACGGCGCACCGCGGCTTCGTCGCCCGGATCCGGCAGCTTCGAGTAGTAGCCGAGAAACGCCTCGCGATCGGCCGGTGCGAGACGCGGCGCAAGTGCTTCGCGTTCGCCGCCGATCGTCCAGCGCATGAACGCGTCGAACACTTCGCGCGGCGGCATCGCGACTGGCGCGCGGCCCGAGTGCAGCGAAGACGCCCCAAGCGCACTGCTGCGCGTGGGCTCAATGGGGTCGGGAATCGGCTGGGGATAGGGAAGCGCCATTTAGGCAGTTATCGGCGCGATTCTCGGCCATTTTAGTTAAAACTCCATGCTGGGCCCGCTCGACTTTGGCGCGGCGCAAAGCGGGTGCCAGCGGCCCGCTATCCTTCGAACGACTCCACCACTGCCTCGGCCTTCATGGCCTGCATGATGACGTCGGTCGAGAACCCGCGGCGCACGAGCATTCCCCACAGCCTGCGCTTGCGCGCCTGTGGCTCCAGCCTGGCGTAGCGCCGCTCCGCCTGCTCGACGGCGCGGCGCGCCATTCCGACTTCGTCGGCGGCACCCTGCGCGGCCTCGAGCTTGGCACGCCCGGCGGCGATGTCGTCGGGAGAGACGCCGCGTTTGCGCAGGTCCATCTCCAGCTTGCGCCAACCCGCGGCGCGGCGGCCCCAACGTCCGGCGAGGAAGGCGCGCGCGTACTCAACGTCGTCGATGAGGCCGACCTCCGTGAGCCGCTCGAGCAATGGATCGATATCCTCAGGAGCGAACCCCTTGTCACGCAATCGCCGCGCGATGTCGGAGTGCGTGCGCCGCATCCGCTCGATCAGGCGCAGCGCGGCTGCGCGCGCGGCTTCCGGTCCGAGCGCGGGCGTCACGGCTACTGGCCCATCGCCGCGAGCCGCTGCTGGGCGGACTGCGAGATGTCCGTCTTGCCGCCCGCCGTACTGACGACGAGCGCGCGACGATAGTAGTGCGTCGCCGGCGCCTTGCGCTTGAGCTGCTCGTTGGCCCAGCCCAGGTTGTAGAGCACCAGCGCGTCGGTGCTGTCCGCGCGCTCGGCCGCCTGCAGGTACTTAAGACTGTTGGCCCAGTCGCCCTGCTGGCCGAACCAGTAGGCGATGTCATTGGGAACGTAGGGGCTGTGCGGGTAGGCCTCCATGATCGTCTGGCCCAGCGCGAACACCGCCTGGTCATCGCCCGGAGCGGCGCGATCGACGTAGTAGCGCACGTAGTCGTGGAGCATCTGCGGCACGTAGATCTCAGCCACGTTGGGCAACGGGTCACCGTAGGTCCAACGCAGGGAGTCAGGATGCGCCTTGGTGTAAGCCACCGTCTCGCGGATGAGTTGCGCCTGCGGAACGCGCAGTCCCACCTGCTGGAACAAGTAGGCGAGCCCCAGCCGCATGTCGAAGCGCTCGGGGTGCCGCGCGATCCCCTGCGACAGCTCGTCGAGCGCGCGATGCACCAGCAGCGTGTCGAACTTCGCGGAGTCCCCAGCACTCCCCGCGCCCCGTCCGCTGCCCGAGAACCCGGCCGCGGCGCTCGTAGCCTGGCGGAAGTACAGGTTTGCGCGCGCGATCGAGACTTCGGCGTCGCCAGGGTTCTGCTTCTCGCGCTGGTCGATGAGCTTCTGGGCCGCGGTGTAATTGCGCTGCCCGATCAGGTCATGCCACTGCGTTTCGAAGTCCTGCGGCGCCAGCGCGCTGGGCGCCGGCTGGCAGGCGGAGAGCACCACCACGACGGCAAGCACGGCGACCAACAGCAAGGCGAGGGCCTTGCGAAGCGGAGAGATATTCAGGGTTGGGTTCATAGCGCGGAATCGTAAGGCATGGGCCCCCGGCAATGCGAACCCCCGGCGAGTGTGATGCGCACTCGCCGGGGGCCGTGTTCGGTTGAGCTGCTTATTGCTCCTGGACTACTTGCCCCGCCGGTCACTGCCATTGGCCACGAGCGCCGGTGCGCGTCCTGCCGCTGCCATCACAGGCTTTGCAGCCTGCGGCTGACCCGCCGGTGTCGCGGCCGCCGCAGCGGTCACCGCCGGTGCCGCGCCCGCTGCCTGCTTCGCTGCCGCCGCCGCTGCCGCTGCCGCAGCGCCATTGGCCGCCTGACCCGTTCCATTGGACGCAGCGCCCCCCTTGACCTCGGGAACCTTGAGGCCCATCAAGGGCAGCAACTTCGCCTCGACCGCGAGCCGCACATCGGGGTGTTCCTTGAAGAACATCCGTGCGTTCTCACGACCCTGCCCGAGGCGTTCTTCGCCGAAGGAGAACCACGTTCCGGCCTTCTGGATGACGCCCTTGTCGACGGCAAAGTCGATCAGCTCGCCTTCGCGCGAGATGCCCTCGTTGTAGAGGATGTCGAACTCGGCCTCGCGGAAGGGGGCGGCGACCTTATTCTTGACGACCTTCACCTTGGTGCGGTTACCGATCGCCACTTCGGATTCCTTCAGCGTGGCGATGCGGCGGATGTCGAGGCGCACCGAGGCGTAGAACTTGAGCGCGCGGCCACCGGCGGTCGTTTCGGGGTTACCGAACATGACGCCGATCTGCATGCGGATCTGGTTGATGAAGACGACGGTGGTGTTGCTCTTGGAGATCGAGCCCGTGAGCTTGCGCAGCGCCTGTGACATGAGCCGGGCCTGCAGACCGACGTGCGAGTCGCCCATTTCGCCTTCGATTTCAGCGCGCGGCACGAGTGCGGCCACCGAGTCGATCACGACGATGTCGACCGCGCCCGAACGCACCAGGTGATCGGTGATCTCGAGCGCTTCTTCGCCCGTATCGGGCTGCGCCACGTGCAGGTTGTTGATGTCGACGCCGAGCTTCTGGGCGTACGCTGCGTCGAGCGCGTGCTCGGCATCGATGAACACCGCGCTGCCGCCACCGCGCTGGGCATTGGCGATGATGGTGAGCGCGAGCGTCGTCTTGCCCGAGGATTCAGGCCCGTAGATTTCGACGATGCGGCCACGCGGCACGCCGCCGACCCCCAGGGCCAGGTCGAGCCCGATCGAACCTGTCGGGATGGTCTCGATGCCGACATTGGCGCTGTCCTCACCCAGCTTCATGATGGCGCCCTTGCCGAACTGCTTTTCAATCTGCTGCAGGGCGAGATCCAGTGCCTTGCCCTTTTCCTTGGCGGACGGCGTATTCATCATCATCTGCTGCGTCTCCTTCGCAGGGGCGGATTCATGCAGGACGGCGGTCTGCGCTGTCTTCCTTACGGCGCCGGCACCGCTCGCTGGAACGGGTCACCGGTCGCTCAACAAGGCGCATAGTACACATTTGGGCAGTAAAGGAAAAGTAGTATTTTATCGGCCTATTACGCGGTCCGGCGGCCCCGGGCACCAGCGTCTCCCCCGGTACGACCGCAATTCCGGTGCCCACTCCCGGGGGCCGGGACGGGCGTCCCGGAGCCGGGTGCTGCCTACTCCAGTCGCCCCTCGAGTGGCAGCCCTTCGAGACGGCGGCGCACCATATCCAGCGCGGTCTGCGTGGCGCGTTCGCGGATCGCCGCGCGCGAGCCGGACATCTTGAGCAGGCGCGCCACGGTACCGGTCGCGTCGTGTACCGCGACGAATACAGTGCCCACGGGCTTGTCGACAGTGCCACCTTCGGGTCCAGCCACCCCGGTGATCGCGACGCCGACATCGGCGCGCCCGCGCTCGGCGGCACCCCGCGCCATCTGAAACGCCACCGTCTCGCTCACCGCGCCATGCGCCGCGATGTCGGCCGCCGCGACCCCGAGCAGCTCCGTCTTCGACTCATTCGAGTACGTCACGTAGCCGCGTTCGAAGTAACGCGAGGACCCGGGCGCGTCGGTAAGACGTTTGGCGAGCAGGCCACCCGTGCACGACTCCGCCACCGCGATCTTCAGGCGCCGCTCGAGCAACCGCGCCGCCACTACTTCTTCCATCGCCATCGCGCCCTCGGCGTACAACACCGGGTTCGCTACCTCGCGCAGTTCGGCATAGGCCTTCTCGGCGACACGCACGGTCTCCGCCGAGTCGGGTGCCGCGACCGTCACGCGCAGGTCGACGCCGAAGTAGCTGGGCAGGTAGGCGAGTGAAGCGTAGGGCCATTGCTGCGGCAGGTTGCCGATGTGTTCTTGCAACTTGCTCTCGTAGGTGCCCGAGGTGCGCAGCGTGAACGTCACCACCTTGAGCCCCGAGCGGTCGCGCAGCATCGGGACCACCGAGTCGCGCAGGATCGCCTCCATCTCCTGCGGCACGCCGGGCATCAGGAACACCGGGCGCCCTTGGTGCTCGATCAGCAGGCCGGGGGCCGTGCCGACAGGGTTTTCGAGCAACGTCGCACCAAACGGAATCAGCGCCATGGTCTCGACTGAAGCCGGCAGCTTGCGGTTCATCTGGCGCGCGCGCGCCCTGATCGATTCGACGACCTTCTCATTGAGCTGCAGCGGCCGCCCCAGCAACGTGGCCACCGCCTTGCGCGTCACGTCATCGGGCGTGGGCCCCAGGCCCCCCGTCATGATCACGGCATCCGCGCGGCCCAACGCCGTGCGCAGTGCCTCGCCGATGCGCTCGACCGTGTCGCCCACCGTCGAGTGCCAGCCGACCTGGATGCTGACTTCTTCGAGTGCGCGGGCGATCTGCGCGAAGTTGGTATCGAGCGTGCGGCCCGACAGCACTTCGTTGCCGATGGTGATGATCTCGATCTGCATGGGGCCTCGTGCGAATCCCGGTCTAAGTTGGGATTCGCACTGTGCCGGAGCGTCCGTGCGGGTGCAACCACTTCGAATGGAAACGACCGCGCGAGGGGCGATGCGGCTTGCTAGAATGGCCGTCATGCCTAGCGACTCACCGCTATCCCTCGACTTCATCACCCAACTCACCGCCGATCTCGTACGCATCCCGTCGGTCAATCCTTCCGTCGCTCCTGATGAGCGCGGCGACGAGTCCACGATCGCGCGGTTCTGTTGCGAGTGGCTGACCGCGCGGGGCGTTCGCGCATGGACGGAGGAAGTAGCGCCGGGCCGCCTCAATGCGATCGCTGAAGTCGTCGGTGGCGATGGCCCCACGCTCGTTCTGTGCGCGCATCTCGACACGGTCAGCAGTACAGGCATGACGATCCCGCCGTTCGAGCCGCGCGTTGAAGGCGATCGGCTCTACGGGCGCGGCAGCTACGACATGAAGGGCAGCCTCGCCGCGATCATGTGCGTCGCGGCGTCACTCGCGGGGCAATCCTTCGGCGGGCGGCTACTGCTCGCGCTGGTGTGCGACGAAGAATTCGCGAGCATCGGTGCCAGTGACTTCGTGCGGCGCCACAAGGCCGACGCCTGCATCGTCACCGAGCCCTGCGCGCTGCAACTCGTGCTCGCGCACAAGGGATTTGTGTGGGCCGAGGTCACCACGTTGGGCCGCGCGGCGCACGGCAGCCGTTGGGAACTCGGCGACAGTGCCATCGCGCACATGGGCCGCGTGATCGCCGCACTCGATGCGTTCGATCGCGAGACGCTGCGGGCGCGCACCCATCCACTGCTCGGGCCGGCCTCGATGCACCCCGCGATCGTCGCCGGCGGCGCGGGGCTATCGACCTACGCGCCCGAGTGCACGCTCAAGATTGAACGCCGCACGCTGCCGGGCGAGTCGACCGAGCGCGTGATCGAAGAACTGCGCGCCATTGCCACCGCGGTCGCTCCCGGCTCACGTGTGGAGTTGCTGCTCGATCGCCCGCCCCTGTCCTGCGATGCGAACTCGCCCGTGGCCCGCGCGGTGCGCGAAGCCGCGCGAGTGGAACTGGGCCGCGCCGCTGAGGAAGTCGGCGTCGGCTTCTGGATGGACGCGGCAATTATCGAAGCCGCGGGCGTCCCGAGTGTGAACCTGGGCGGCGATGGTGCGGGCGCCCACGAGGCGATCGAGTGGGTGAGCCTCGGGTCACTCGCGACGTGCGCGCGGATTTACGAGCGCAGTGTGCGTGGGTTCATGCGGGAGTTTGGGCGGAACTGAGCGTTCGTCGCTGAAGCCGTGCCGCCCGCTCGAACCGCAGCGCTCTACAGAATCCCCGGCCACGTGGGCCGCACCAGCAGCGCCACGAGCTGGAACGCGCCGCACGCCATCCAGCCGGCCATCACATCGTCGGCGACGACGCCCCAGCCGCCCGGCAGCCGTTGGATCTGGCGCGCGCCGAGCGGCTTCCAGATGTCGAAGATCCGGAACAACAGGAACGCCGCG
The DNA here is from genome assembly GCA_043720995.1 of Candidatus Eiseniibacteriota bacterium. Lineage (GTDB taxonomy): Bacteria > Eisenbacteria > RBG-16-71-46 > RBG-16-71-46 > RBG-16-71-46 > JANLWK01. The sequence goes on along the minus strand of JAYSRO010000001.1, from coordinate 6,637 downwards.
ACGTAAGCGATCACGAGCCGCGGCACGAACAGCAGCGCGATGGCCTGGCCGATCACCTCGTCGATCACGATCGGGCCGGCGTCGTGTCCGAGCGATTGTTCAGCGATGGTGGCGGCCCACACGGCGATCAGCGCGCCGATGACCATCGCTGCGATCACCACCGGCATGGGCGCGATCGGGACGAACCACGCGATCAACGTCACCACGGCGCTCCCCGCGGTCGCGGGTGCCACCGGAGCGAATCCGACAGGGCCCAGCGTCGCGAGGTGGCGCGCCAGCTTGTTCATGTCCGAGTCGGCGCGATGCGGCGGAATGGGCCACGGCGAACGACGGGAGTCGTGCGCGGTGAGGCCGGACCCTGCGCCGCCGCGGGTGCGGGAGGCGTCGAGGAAACGGGACGCACCGGACCGATCCCCGGCACCGGAACGATGGTGCGCGCAGCGACCGGCAGCGGGCGCGCGGGCGGATCGCTCGCGGGTCTCGCGGCGGGCGGCGCGCCCACTCGCGGCTGGGGCGCTACGGCAGGGCGCGGCGCCGTCGGGCGCGACGCGGGCGCTGCCCCAACGCGAGGCGCGAACCCGGCGAACGGACTGGGCGCCGGAGGCGGCGCGGCGGAGGCGGCTGCCACCGGCACGGCGACTGGCGCAGGAGCGACGGGAGCCGCGGCGACAAGCGCTGGCACTGGCGGCGTGGCGGCGACCGGCGCGGGCGCGACCGGCGCGGGCGCGACCGGCACCGCGGCGACCGGATGCCCCGTCGGCTGCGGCCCCTGGCCGGTGAGCCCGGTGATGCGCCCCAGCACGCCCTTGGCGATCGCGCGCATCGTCTCGGAGACGCCCTTGCCATCGATGGCGACGGCTTCGAAGTCGGGCAGGCCTTCAGGATTGTAGAGCGCACGCATGCGCTCGACCGGAACCACGTTGCCCACGTCACGCTTGTTGTACTGGATCACCCGCGGCAGCCGCGCGATTTGCGCGGGCCCCAGCCCCACGTGGCCCAGCAGCAGGTGCATGTCGGCGAGCGATTCGAGATTGTCCGCTTCGCGATCAGACTGGGAATCGGCGACGAACACGATCCCATCGACGCCCTGCAGCACGGCGCGGCGCGAGCGGCGGTAGTAGATCTGCCCGGGCACCGTATAAAGGTGGAAGCGGGTCGTGAATCCGTTCACGACGCCGAGGTCGACCGGCATGAAGTCGAAGAACAACGTGCGTTCCTGCTCGGTGGCGATCGTCACGAGGCGGCCGCGGCGATCAGCGGGCAGGCGCTCGTGGAGCATCTTCACGTTGGTGGTCTTGCCGCCGAGGCCCGGGCCGTAATAAACGATCTTGACGTGGATCTCCCGCGCCCGGTGATTGATCAGCGACATGGTGCTCCTCGGTTAACGCGGCGCGAGGAACCTGAAGCGGCCGCGGCGATGCCCCTCTACGGGATGTCGTTGCATGGGATGCTGCGGCAGGGGTTGAGGACTACCGCGCCCGGGACCCGTGAGGGACCCGGACTGATGCTCAGTCGCCGAACAGTGCGTCGACCTGCTGCTCAGCCACGGCCGTGAACTCGGGTTCGACCATCGCGCCTTCGGCCAGACCGACCTTCTCGAGCAACTCGCGGAACACGCCATCGAGGGAGTGCGACGCGCGGTTGGCGCGGAAGCGCACCAGCCCGAGAGTGCTGCGGCGGTCGAACACGGTCGCCATAATGACGCGATCGGCCAACAGGCAGGAGTAGACGGAGCGCGACTTGCCTTCGCTCACGACGGCCTCAACGCCTTGATCGCCAAGCATTTGCGCGAGCTCCGCGTTGGCGGTGAATTCTGCGGCGATCAGGCTGGCGAAGCCGGTGGGATCGAGGTCGCCCACGCGTCCGGAGGAGGTGATCAACTGACCGGAGCGGTCGACCAAGTGTACCGAGACTGCATTGGTGCGTTCGATGAGCTCGTTCAGCGTCTCATCAATGACTCGAAAGTCATTTTCGAACAGAGTCCACTGAGGCATTGCCTCTCTCCCGGGTGTGCTGAACTTCGTGTGCCGGAGACTCCGGGCACGTCCATGTACCACCGCCACAATTATCACGCCCCGCGCCAAACGGGCAAGTGTCTATTTTGCCGGAGCTTCCTTCGACACTTTCAATCCGGCATGATGGCGGCGTGACCAAGACCCCGATCAAGACCCCGCCCCTGACCGCCAAGCCCTCCGCTCCGGCTCCCCGCTGGGTGGCATTGTCCCTCGGCGCACTTGCCCTGATCGGCGCCACCGCGCACATCATCTACATGCGCGTCATGTTCGACGATGCCTACATTACCTACCGTTACGCGAAGAACCTGGCCCATGGCCTGGGGCTCGTGTTCAACGCAGGCGAGCGAGTCGAGGGCTACTCGAACTTCCTCTGGACGCTCATGATGTCGGTCGTCGTGCTGGCCGGCGGGCGGCCCGAAGACGTCGGCCCGGTGGTCAGCGCCCTGCTCGCCTTGGCCACCCTTGTGCTGGTGATGTGGTTCGCCCAACGCCGGGGCAGGCTCGGCTGGCTCGCAGGGCTCTTGCTCGCGGCGAGCAGCTGCTGGGTGACCTGGGCGACCGGCGGCCTCGAGACCGCCCTGTTCGGCGGCCTGCTGACGCTCGGGGTGATTGGGCTGTTGCGCGCCCTCGAGCGGCGCCATCCCGTCGACCTGCGCTGGCTCCACGCCAGCGCCATCGGCTTTGGCCTCGCCTGCCTGACGCGACCCGATGGCCCCCTGCTCGCCGCATGCGCCGTGGTCGCCGTCGCCGCGCTGGTCGTGCGCGGGCACCTGCGCCTGACCGACGGCATGAGCTGGCTGATGCTCCTGATCCTGCTGGTGCTCCCCCATGTGATGTGGCGCTGGAACTATTATGGGCGGCTCGTCCCCAACACCTTCGCGGTCAAGCCGCCGGGTGCCACGCGGCTCGTGTTCGGCTCGCACTATCTAGTGACCGCGGCGCACGACCTGTGGCTGTGGCTGCTGCTGGTGCCCATCGCCATGCTGGCGTTGCTGCGCGCGCGCCCGCGGGGCTTAAGCCGTGTGGATGTCAGCGTGACGGCCGCAGTCGTGCTGCCGTTCCTCGCCTACCTCGCGACGACCGGCGGCGACTTCATGCCGGTATTCCGCTTCGTCGCCCCGCTGCTGCCACTGGTCACGCTGGTCGCGGTAATGGCGTTCGCCGGGCTCGTCGATGCGCTGCGCCCGCGGCGGCTCGCCTGGTTGGGCGCCCTCGTCGCCGCCGTGACGGTCGCGGCCTACGTCACGCTCAACCTGGCGCACTCGATGAAGCAGCAGGACATCTGGAGCGAAGGCGAACTCGTCTCGGTCGGCTGGGCGCGCCAGGAAGTCGACGACTGGCTGCGCATCGGCGACCTGCTCGCGAAGGTCGCGGCACCCACCGACACGCTGGCGACCACCGCGGCGGGGGCGGTGCCCTACCGCTCGGGGCTCTACACCATCGACATGCTGGGATTGACCGCGCCAGACCTCACGCACTACCGGCGCCTGCCGAACAATCGCCCGGGCCACATGATCTTGCTCGATGAGCAGACCGTCGACGCCCACCCGCCGCAGCTGCTGCTCGCGCACCCGATGGTGAAGCCCGACGCGGGGCACCTGGGCCTGAGCTACGCGATGCGACCCGAGTGGAACGATCGCGTGATGTCGCACTACTCACTCGTCGGCCTCACGCTGCCGGGGCAACCGCCGCGCTACGTCGGGCTCGCCGTGCGCAACGACTGCACAGCGCGCATCATGGCCGCCGGCGATGCAGCCGCGACGGCTGGAGCTACCGCGACGCCTTAGGCGATTCGTCGCTTGCGTCGCGCTGAGGCGGGGACCTTTGCCCCTTGCACGAACCGCACCTCGACCACCTTCCCAAGCGCCCGGGCGACACGACGCAGCATGGTGAGCGAGTGCCCACTATAATCAGCGTCCTCGATGCGTGAGATGACCGAGCGCGAGGTTCCTACCCGACCCGCGAGTTGGGCTTGGCTCAGGCCCGCCTGCACTCGAAGCTCATAAATCCGTGCCCCGATCATTGCGCTCTCGACCGACTCGGCATATTGAGCCCGGCGTTCAGGATCGTCTCCAATGTAGCGATCGAACAGGTACTTGAGGGCCGGCGACTTGAAGCGATGTGGCCGGGGCATCGTTAGGCTCCTTGGTGAAACGAGTGGCTCGCGGGGTCCGCGATGATTGATTGTCACACTATTGCGTCATTCGCTCAAGCACAATCCCCCTCGTCTGTTGGGCTATGACTTCAGACGCCGCGAGTGGAGTTAGCGGGACGCCTTTGGCGGGAAGTCGTGCTCGTCTTCGATCTCGCCGACGATCTCTTCGAGGATGTCCTCGAGCGTCACGATGCCGAGGAAGCGGCCGTCGTCGTCCTGCACCACGGCCATTGGGCGCTTGAGGCGCTTGAAGATGCGCAGCAGGCGCGCGACCGACATGTCGGGCGGCACGTAGGTGGCGTCGTACATGGCGTCCATCAGGATCACCACGCCGCTCAGGCTGAAGAGATGGAACAGGTTCTTCGTGTTGACGATGCCGACGATGTTGTCCGGGTTGTCCTGCCACACCGGCATGCGCGTGTGGGCACTCTCGCGCGCGACCTGCAGCACTTCCTCGGGCGAGGCGCCGAGCGATAGCGTGATCACCTTGTCGCGCGGGATCATCACGTCGCGCACGGCCTTCTCCGATAGCTCGAACACGTTCTGCACGTAGGTCGCCTGGTCGGCAGGAATGACGCCTGCCTCTTCGGTTTCCTCGACCAGCATCTGCAGCTCTTCGACCGAGTGCACCTGCTCCGAGTCGGGCACCGGCGGCAGTCGCATGATCTTCACCACCCAGCGGCCGGAGTGCTTCATCAAGCGAATGAACGGGCGGAACACGCGGCCGAACACCAGCAGCGGCCCCGCGATGATCAGCGCGATCTGTTCGGCGCGCTCGATGGCGATGGCCTTGGGCGCCAGTTCGCCGAGCACCACGTGCATGTAGGTGATGGCGAGGAACGCGAGGGTCGCGGCGATCGCATGCGCCACGACGATGCTGAACGGCAGGCCCAGCGCCAGCACATGCGGCTCGATCATGTGCTCGAGTGCCGGCTCGCCGATCCAGCCGAGGCCCAGGCTCGCGAAGGTGATGCCGAGCTGCGTCGAGGCGATGGTGTCATCGAGCTTCTCGACCAGGTGGCGCACTGCGAGTGCCCCGAAGCGGCCTTCTTCGACCATCTCGTCCACACGCGTCCAGCGGATCTTGATGATCGAGAACTCAGCCGCCACGAACACACCGTTGAGCAGCACGATGATCGGCACGCTCAGCAGGCGCAGGACGTCGAGAGTGGGACTGGTCATGGGGCGCAGGGTCGAATTACTCGACCTCGCGGCGGCCCTCCAGCGCGCGGGCCAGTGTCACCTGATCCGAGTACTCGAGGTCGGATCCCATCGGCACGCCGCGCGCGATGCGCGTCACCTTGACGCCGAGCGGGACGAGCAAGCGGTGCAGGTACAGCGAGGTCGCCTCGCCGGCCACATTGGGATTGGTGGCGAGGATGACTTCGGTCACCTTGCTCGGTGAACCGTCGTCGCCCGGCCGTAGCCGCAATAGCAGCTCGCGGATGCGCAGGTGATCCGGGTGCGTGCCATCAAGTGGCGAGAGCGCGCCGCCCAGCACGTGATAGCGCCCCTTGAACGCGCTCGCGCGCTCCAGCGCCATCACGTCGCCAGCCTGCTCGACCACGCAGATCACGCGGCTGTCGCGGCCCGGGTCGGTGCACAGCATGCACGGGTCCTGCTCAGTGAAGTTGCCGCACAGCGTGCAGAAGCTGACGCGCTCGCGAATGGCGCGGATCGAGTCCGCCAATCGCAGCACGTCCTCGCGCGGCGCGCGCAGCAGGTAGAGCGCCAGGCGTTGTGCGCTCTTGTTCCCGATGCTCGGGAGTTTTTCGAGCTCCTCGATGAGGAGCTCCAGGTATTTCGAGCTATACATTCAGGGGGCTTTCGGAGGATCAGAACGGCAGGTTGAATCCGCCGGTGATCGCGCCGATCGCTTCGTTCATCTTGATCTCGGACTGCTTCTGCGCCTCGCCGACCGCGGTCAGGATCAAGTCTTCGAGCAGCGACGCATCGGCTTCCTTGAAGGCTTCGGGGCTGATCTTCAGCTCCTTGAGCATCTGCTTGCCGTCGACGACCGCCTTGATCATGCCGCCGCCCGCACTCGCCTCGAAGCGCTCCTCCGCCAACTGCTCCTGCACCTCGGCCATCTTGCGCTGGACCTTCTGCGCCTGCTTCACCATTTCACCGAAGCTCTTCATGCATCCGTCCTTTCACCACTGCCTGCGGGTCGTGCTTCTCCGCCAAACCATTCCAGCGTCTTGGCGACCATGGCCTGGGTCTTCTCTTCACTGGGCCGCTGCGCTTCGGGAGGGGCATCCTCGAGCGGCGCCCACTGCAACGTCACAGCCGCGCCGAATGCACGGCGCAATTCTTCGCTGACGATCTGGCGATTGTCCTTCTCTTCGATCACCGCGCGATGCAGGTCGTCCATCGCCACATGCAAGCGGTCGCCCGCGCGCCCGAGGCAATGGCTCTCTTCGAGGAACGCACCGAGCAGCCGCTTGCGCTCATGGATCGCGACGAG